>CAZWAO010000044.1:0-14786 GCA_964631815.1 uncultured Ignavibacteria bacterium
CCCTTGAACTTTTGAACTTTATTCCCCTGTTTTCGGCCTCGCTCCCCAATGCAGTTTTCTTCTCAGTATTTCATAGAAAGACCGGTCTCTGAGCTTTATCAGCTTGACCGAGTGTTTGGCCTTGCGCACCAGAATTGAGCTGCCGGATTTCAAACCGAAGGCCACCTGTCCGTCGACGGTCAACATGGCCTCGCGGGAATTGAGTTCTACTACTATTCGTAAGGTCTCGTTTTCGGCGAACAGTATGGGCCGCGACGCCAGGGTGTGGGGACAGATGGGGGTAACGATGATGGCGTTCATCCAGGGATTGATGATCGGCCCTCCCGCCGCCAGGCTGTATGCCGTCGATCCGGTGGGGGTGGAAATAATCAGGCCGTCGGCCGAGTAGGAGCAGATGAACTCATCCCGTGCGTAAAGGTGCAGGAGAAAGAGCCTGGCCACCTCCCCCTTATCGATCACCACGTCGTTTAAGGCGTATTGATTTAGCTTCTTCACGCCCTCTATCTCCGTCTCCAGCACCATTCTCTTCTCTATGAAGTAATCTCCTTTTTTCAGCCGGTTCAGGGTGTTCTCCATATCCTGGGAGTTTATCTCAGTTAAGAAACCCACACCTCCCAAGTTTACCCCCAGGATGGGGGTTTGGTGTTTTGCCACCGCCCGGGCCGAGGAGAGCATGGTGCCGTCCCCTCCCAGTGAAATCACGAGTTGGGCAGATTCCCACAGTTTCTCCGGAGGCACCAGCTCGCCTCTGTCACCCACCAGGGTGGCCAGTTCCTCGGAGAGAAATACCCGCACCTTGTTCCGCTCGGACCAGGAAAGGATGCTTTCAATCACTCCGCTGGTCAGACTTTTCTTGACGTTGGCGATGATTCCTATGCTTTTCATATCCGGAAGCCTAATACTGGAGACGTCTCCAGGGAGAACTCACAGGCTGGCCTTTCTGATCTTGGCCTTCCCGACAACTCGGATCGATTCTGCCATACTCTTGACGGCCCGGATGATCCCGTCCCTATCCAATCCCAGGTCTGCCAGAAGTCTGTCCCTCGCTCCGTGTTCTATGAACTTATCCGGAATGCCCAGCCGCTTGATGCTCACGTTGGTTATGCTCCGGGCCTCTGCAAACTCGAGCACTGCCGAGCCGAAGCCGCCGGTAAGCGCGTTTTCCTCCACCGTGATTATCTTGTCGAATCTGCCGAAGATCGAATCCAGCATGCGTTCATCCAGCGGTTTGACGAAGCGGGCGTTTACCACCTCCGCGGATATTCCCTTCAGATGGAGCTCGGACGCAGCCTGCAATGCAGGGTATACCATGGACCCCACCGCCAGAATCGCCAGGTGGCTGCCTTTACGCAGTATCTCCCAGGTGCCCACTTCGATAGGTTCCGGACCGTTTTTCAACTCGTCCGGGACGGCGCTGCGCGGATAACGGATGGCCACCGGTCCCCGGCCCCAATTAACCGCGGTATGGAGCATGTTCCTCAACTCGCTGCCGTCTTTGGGGGCCATGATGACCCAGTTGGGCACCGGTCTGAGATAGCTCAGATCAAAGGCTCCATGATGGGTGGGGCCGTCCGCCCCTACCAAGCCAGCCCGGTCGATGGCCAGAACCACCGGCAGGTTCTGCAGGGCCACGTCGTGAATGGTCTGATCGAAGGCCCTTTGCAGGAAGGTGGAATAGACCGCAAAGACGGGCTTGAGTCCTTGTGAGGCCAGACCGGAGGCAAAGGTGGTGCCGTGCTGTTCCGCGATGCCCACGTCGTAGAACCGATTGGGGAAGGTGCGGACGAAATCCACCAGACCCGTTCCCAGAGTCATGGCTGCGGTGAGGGCTACTATCTTGTCATCCTGCCGGGCCAGCTCTACCAGAGTCTTTCCGAACACGTCGGTGTAATTCTGTCCGCCGGTTTTTCCGTTTGAGTTTCCGGTTACTTTGTCGAAAGAGCCGATGCCGTGGAATCGGGGAGCATCCTCTTCGGCGGGCTTATACCCTTTCCCTTTCCGGGTGAGCACGTGCAGAAGCTGGGGTCCTTTGAAGCTTTTCAACTGCTCCAAGGTTCTGATTAATCCGCCGATATCGTGACCGTCCACCGGGCCCAAGTACCTGAATCCCAGTTTCTCGAACACTATTCCCGGAACTAAAAGGCCCTTGACGCTCTCCTCCACCTTAGAAACCATCGATCTTATCTTGTCTCTTCGCTTGAACCTTCCCACCAGCTCCCACACCTCCGCTTTGAGCTTGTTGTACTTCTCGTCGGTGAGAAGATCGGTCAGATATCGGGACAGGGCGCCCACGTTTTTGGATATGGACATGGTGTTGTCGTTCAGGACCACGATCAGATTCCTCCCGGACGCGCCCGCGTTGTTGAGTCCTTCCAGTGCCATGCCTCCGGTCAGGGCGCCGTCGCCCACCACGGCGATTACCGAGAATTTCTCGCCTTTCACGTCGCGCCCGGAGGCGATCCCCAGGGCGGTGGATATGGCGGTGGAGGCGTGTCCCACCATGAAATGATCGTGCTCGCTCTCCCTTCGGTTTGGAAAACCGCTTACACCTTTGTATTTGCGGAGCGTGTCGAATCTCTCCCTTCGGCCGGTAAGAAGCTTGTGGGTGTAACACTGATGTCCCACGTCCCAGACGATCTTATCCCTTGGTGAGTCGAAAACCCGGTGCAGCGCCAGGGTCAATTCCACCACCCCTAAATTCGACGCCAGATGGCCTCCGTTTTTGGATACCACCCCGATGATCTCCTCCCGGATCTCGCCAGCCAGTTTATCCAGCGCATCCGGGGGGACCTTCCTGAGGTCTTGGGGGGAGTTTATTTGTTCAAGCCAACCGCTCATTTGACGTTCCTAAAATTCACGTGAGATCATGAAGTCCGCCCAGGACAAGAGCAACTGTTTGTAGTTAGAATCCTGGAGAACTTCCAGCTCCCTTATCGCCTCCGATAGAATCTCCTCCGCCATCCTCTTGGTCTCGGAAACTCCTCCCAGCTCCACCAACAATCGGGTCACTTCCGCTATCTCCTCGGCGCTTGCGTCCGACCGGCCTAATGTGCTTTTGATCTTTACCTTCTGTTGGGCGGAGGCATTCTTGAAGGCATGGTAAACAACCGTGGTACGCTTGCCCTCGCGTATGTCCGATCCCACCGGCTTACCCAGCTGTTTTTCGTCGCCCACCACTCCCAGGATATCGTCCTGCAGCTGGAAGGCCGTGCCGCATTTGCTGGTGAAGTTCGAAAGACCTTTCACCTTCTCGTTTTCCGCGTCCGTGGTATCCAAACCGATCATGGCCCCGGCTTTGGCGGAATACTCGTACAGCGCGCCGGTTTTCCGCCACAGCATATCCAGAATCTGCTGAGGCGTGAACGACTCAATGGGCTGCCTGGCAAACTGTACGTCCAATGTCTCGCCGGCCACCAGGGTGTTCAAAACGTATGATTCGAGCATCCGGATTAAAGTTAAAGTCACCTCCGGGCGAACCGCTCCCTTCAGCGAACAATCACAGAGCAGGCTCACCGCCCATCCCTGTTGTACATCTCCGGTGAGAACGGCGATGTCCCGGCCATAATCTTGCGACTGCTCCTGGCTGTAGTTCATCTGCTCTTTGGCGATCATGGAAAGCTGGGCATGCACCGTGTATCCGCCTCTTCTTTTCTGGTCGTTGTCGATTAAGTCGTCGTGCACCAGGCTCCAGGTGTGAAACATCTCCACCGCGGCCGCTGCCGGAATGGCCGTCTTCTCGTCGCCGCCCACTGCTCCGCAGGAGAGAAGCAGCACCGCCGGCCGCAGGCGTTTGCCCGCCCGATTTACATAACTATATACGGCTTCCTTCAAGTGTTGGGGGTGAAACCATTCCTCGAACTCGGCCGAGTTCAAATAGGACGTGACCCACTTTTCCCTTTTCTTCAGCTCAGCAAAAAAGTCTATGGTTTGAGTGGACATCTTCCTCTCCCATCATGGGGACTCACGGTGAGACAATCCGGGGCGCTTTGAATCCGCTAACATCATCCTAAAACCGGGTTCAGGCCGGACTCCGAGTCAACCTGCCTCATTGCTCCTCAGACGTCTCGAAGTCTTCGGTTTTGAATTCTCCCTTGGCCGTCTTGATCAGCTTCTTGACCTTCCCTTCCGCTTGAGTCAGCTTCTGCATGCAAAATTCCGAGAGCTTAATTCCCTCCTCGAATTTCCCCAAAGCATCCTCCAAAGACAGCTCTCCCTCCTCCAACTCCAGCACGATCTGCTCCAGCCTGTCCAGCGCTTCCTCAAAGCTCTTTTCTTTCTTTTGGGAGCCGGTTTTCCTCGGACTCAACGACCATCCCTCCCTTTAGTCGGGGTGGATCAGCTCCACCCGCGATTTGATTCTGCCTTTGTACAGCCTCAGTTCGATTTGATCCTCTGTCTTCACGGCTTGGGCATCGGTGAGCACCATCATCTCCGGCAGCTTCCGGGCCACACAGTATCCTCTCTTCAGAATCGCAGAGGGCGAGAGGGCCTTCAGTTTTTCACCGAACAAAGACAGCCGATCCCGTTTTTCCCGAAGCAGATTCTCCGAACCGACCATCAACAGCCTGCTCACCTCGTCCACCTTCTGCGACCTCTGGGTTATGATGTCCAGCGGCCTTCTGAAGCCGTAGCTTTCTTTGATCGCAATCAGTCTTTGTCTGGAGACGTTGGTGATGGCCGACAAAGTGGAAGCCAGCTTTCCCATCCCCAGCCGGACTTGTTCCAGTAAATCCTCCCTGTCTTCCACCACCATCTGCGCGGCGGCAGACGGAGTGGGAGCCCGCAGGTCCGCCACAAAATCGGAAATGGTGAAATCTATCTCGTGCCCCACTGCCGAGATCACCGGGATTTGCGAATGGTATATGGCCCGCGCCACCACCTCTTCGTTGAACGCCCACAGATCCTCCAGCGAACCGCCGCCGCGTCCCACGATCATCACGTCGATTCCCTGGTATTCATTCAGGTCTCTTATCGCCTGCGCTACATCCTCTGCCGCCCCGTCGCCCTGAACTCTGGTCGGCCTAACCAATATTTCCACCGCCGGGAAACGGTCGTGTACGATTCTCACCATGTCTCTTATGGCCGCCCCGGTGGGAGAGGTTACTATGCCGATGGTTTCGGGAAAACGGGGAATCGGTTTTTTGTGCTCCTCGTCGAACAGCCCCTCCTGGAACAGTCTCTCCTTCAGCTGCCGGAAAGCCATCTCCAGCCTGCCCATGCCGGCAGGCACCAGCTCGGACACGTCCAACTGGTACTGGCCGTTTTTCTCGTAGACCGTGACGTCGCCCCAGGCCATCACCTTCATTCCGTTTTCCGGCTCAAATCGTAGCTGCGGCCCCCTGAACCTCCACAGGGTACACCGTATCTGCGAGCTCTCGTCCTTCATAGTGAAATAGCGGTGTCCCGAGGAGTGCAGCAGGTAATTGGAAATCTCCCCCTCCACCCAGACCGAAGGGAAGCCCTGCTCCAACGTCCGCTTGATCTCCCTGGTGATCTCGGTCACCGTGTAGACTTTCTCCGGCTGGCGCCGGTCAGACCACATGTCCGATACCATCGAACCTTCTCTTCCTCTTCTACCAACTTCCGGTTTGTCCGTTCCCTTGCTTATTGCAGAATATATGGTTACCGCCACTGCATGTCAAACGATAATGAGCCAAATAGCCGACTTCGTCGCTCCCCTCTTCTGATTTCAAAATGGCTTTCAAATGCCGGTATGCCGCGTGGAGTCTCGATCACACCTAAAATACTGGAACATCGGTCAGTCGGTCACGGAACGAATCATGCGGAAAGGGCTATGACCAATTGCTCCAGAAGACCGCAGTCGCGGCACTGGTCATTGCCGGGAGGTGGAGAATCGAGATCAAAGATGCTCCGCACCTTCTCCAGAAGGGGCGGGATGATCTGTTCGGCCTCAAGCTTCACCTCCAGGACATGCCCGGAGAAACCCATCAGGAAGCCGTCGTCTTTGACCATCGCATCCAGATCCTCCTCGGCCAGGTCGGTCTGCGGCTCCATGTAAACCAAAGCCAGACCCGAGACCGGATCGAACCCCTGCCTCTCTCCTATGAAAGCATAGCCGTTCAGCTGAACCTGATAAAGCGGGAATAAGCTGTCCTGTGTCTTGGTGAATTTGGAGGTTTTGTAGTCGATGATAAAGTGCGATCCATCCTCCCGCTGGATTATCTCGTCCGGCGCGCCGGTTAAGGTAACGTCCGTTTTGGGATCGGTGATCCTGAACTTGGAATGATGCGGCACCTTGACCGGCCGGGCCAGATCGGGTATCTGCCCCAACCACGAGGGAAGCTGGTTATGCCGCGCAAAGTGAGCGCTGGTCACCTTCTTGGTGTAAGAATCGATGGAGCTGAATATCCCCGGGAATATCTGGAAGGGAAGTTTGTTCTGGCAGCGCATCCTAAGCCAGAAACACTTGGGACAGAAGTGGGGCAGGGCCAAAACGCCCAGGTCCTTGGCGGAGATTCTTATTTGCACCGTGCGGTCCTTTCTCCATTGATCTGATATTTTGAAGGTCAGCTCCGAGCGAAGTACTTCTCCATTCTATCGAAGGCCTTGTTGATGGCCTCCCGCGAGTCGCAGAAGGTGATTCTGAGATGTCCCTCTCCGGTGGGACCGAAAGCCACGCCCGGCGTGGTGGAGACTCTTCCCTCCAATAGCAGCTTCTTGCAGAACGAGAGGGAATCCTTGCCCTCCTCCGGGAGAATCCTGGGGAACATGCAGTAAGAACCTTGGGGCTTGTGATACTGAAACACCCCACTGAGCCGGTCCAGTCTCTCGCAGGTGAGGTTCCGAAGGTCAAGGTATTTGTCTCTGAACTCCTTCACGCAGTCCTGCGGTCCCTTCAGAGCGCCTAAGGCGGCGTACTGCGAGACCACCGGAGCGCAGATGGTAAAGGGAATGTGTGCTTTCATCATTTGAGTTATCCACTCCGCTTTGGTCACCACATAACCCACTCTCCATCCGGTCATGGCATAGGTCTTGGTGAAGGTAAAACAACTGACCGTTATCTCCTTCAGCTCGGGAACGGAAGCCAAGCTGAAATGCTTTGTCCCGTCAAAGGTGAAGTATTCGTAGCTTTCGTCCACGATCACGGCCAACCGGTTCTTCAGGGCGAATTCTCCCAGCGCCCGCAGTTGGTTCTCCGAGAATACCGCTCCGGTAGGGTTGCTGGGCGTGCAAAACATAATGGCCTTCGTCTTCCTGGTGAGCGCCCTCTCGAAGGCCTGGATGTCAAGGCGGAAGCCTTCCTCCTCAACGGTGGGGACGTACACCGGGACCGCCGATGCCAAAACCACCTGTTGTGCATGCGTGGAATAATTGGGCGAGGGCAGAAGCACCTCGTCTCCCGGATCCAAAAGAGCCATGACCGCAGCACTCAAGCCCTCGATGGCTCCCACGGTGATCAGCACCTGGGAAGGATCGCTTTTCACCCGGTTGTCCCTCTCCAGCTTCTCCACGATGGCCTCTCTCAATTCGGGCAGCCCGATGCTGGCCGAATATCCGCTTACCAAACCTTTGTCGATCGCCTCACAGGCCGCCCGGTTGATATGTTCCGGCGAGCCGGCGGCCGGTTTGGCCCAGGAGAGCGACACCGGATCCTCCACCTGCATGCACAGTCGGGTCATCTCGTGAATGGCGGACGGCGGTATTCGGCTTACTCTGCCGGACACCAAATCTCTACTGCAATCTCCCTTTTCCATCATGCCAGGCTCCGTCTTTTGTGATGGCGTTGCACCCGTTTCATTTCGTAGAGACAAACATTGCCCTTAAGATCAGAATTCGCACCCAGCAACTGAAAGTCCGGTACCATATGGCTCCCCATAGTGGAGCTTCGGTCAATCCCTTTTGGACTCGCCGCCGGCAAACATCCGTTTTGCATCACAAGGCAAAGCCCTTCCGACCGTTTTATCCGACCAGACCATCCAGTTTGGCCTTCAGGGGATTCAGCGGCAGCAGCCCCACGATCCGATCCACCGCCTTGCCCCGGCGGAACAGTATCACGGTGGGCGTTCCCATTATCCTGTAAGCGGTCGCGGTTTCAGGATTCTGCAGCACGTTCAACTTGAAGATGCCCACCCGCCCGGCGTAATCCGGTCCGATCTCGTCTAAAAGCCCGCTCATCACCTGACAATGAGGGCATTGGGGCGACCAGAATTCCACCGCGGAAGGAGTGCTGGAAGCCAAGACCAACTGCTCGAAGGAGCCGTCGGTTACCGGCAGCGGCTTGCCGGGCTTGGGCGGCCGGGAAAACAGATTCTTCAAAAAACTCACGATTATCCCATCCTGTCTTTGTGTTTCGGTTGGTCGAATCTGAAGCTCGTCTTTCCTCGTTCGCAGGTTGAACGCAGGGCAGCTCAATCCGGTTTGTCTTCTCGGGATGCGAAATGATCTAAGTACCTTTTGCCTTTGGGCGTCAGCTCATAGTAGGTATGGTTCCGATGTTTGATCCACTTGTTGGGAACCACGTTCTTCCGATAGCGGATCATCACCCTTTCCACTCTTTTGAGAAGCTTCAGATTCCGCAGCTTCTTATGGCCCTCGAACACCTTCGCCGGTTCAACCCCCAAGATGTCCGCCACCACCAGTGAGTAGTCGATGCCCATCTGTTGGTGATGCCTGAGAATCTGGAAGTCGAGCTTATCCAGATGCAGATAATCCTCATCCGGTTTGGGTGGCTCGTCTGCCAGTATCTCATTCCAGGCCAGAGAGACCAAACGCGAAGGCTCTGACTTGAGCAGATTGGGGCAATCACGTCGATGAACCACGACTACGTTGTTGTGGCTGAAATATCCCAAGATGGGATCCGGCGGCTGGGGGCGACAGCATGCTGCCGTTTTGTACCCTTCCTTCAGCAAGCTCATTATCCTTTGTGAGGGTCAGGACCAAGTGTCATCTCAGAATAGCACAATTCCATTCTATGTCAAGCTCATACTTCTCTAAACCGACAACGGTCAGCACATCCGCCCCAGACCTATGTCCGCAACCCAATCCGATGACTGTTAAAGACTTACATGCTAAATGCTCGTTCCTTTTTCCGACTATTTAACAACGGCTTTTCCTTCGTTTTATCACCCGGCCGACTTTTGCCTTAAACGATTTGAGGAATCCATCGTATAGTTAAATAACTCATTGTTCTCTTATACGGATTTCTACTGAATGCTTATAAGGGATGATAAGACGGGCTTAAGAGGCAGACCCCAAGGGTGGTTTCCCTTGCTCGGCCATGCTGACAATCTCTCCTGCGCCGTCTCCGATCGGAGCTTCTTAGGATGATTATGCAGAACCTGCGGGAGATGGCGGGGTCTAGCAAGGCCGAGGCTCAACGGCTTTGTTTGCCGGGAGGTCGCCGGAATGAACTGGAGCGGGTTATGCTCTGTGAACTCAGGCCGGACAAGTGCTGCTGGGGTGTCATGCGCTCCGGTTTGTTTCCCAACCCCAGGCATGTCTATCCCATGTCTCCCAGCGACATCCGGCTGGTCCCGGACTCAGGGCGCAACCCCTGTCTTATTTCTTGGCGGCAAGATTTCGGTAAGCCAATAGGGGCATCGTTGGTAAGAAACCGCGGAACCTCACGCTTTTCCGGACTGCCCGGGAGAGCCGTTTCTGCTGATCCCATCGAAGAGAACATAAGGCTTTCCGCCGGGCCTCTTCAAGTAGTTGGCCTTACGAAATCTAAGCCAAGGAAAAAAGTCGAATTTAGTCGAATATCTGCGATGCGGACTCATGTACGTAAGAATCCCCATCCGACCCGCGTGAAGGACCGGAGCTGGGATAGCACGTTTGCAGGCCGATCCAACGCGCCGATTGGATATGAATCTCAGGACATATACGAACAATGTCGCAGCCTGGTGGGGGGAAGAACAAGCCACCCGAGAATATCGAAAATACAGTTTGAGGATTCTTCCGGAGGGGCTGTCCGGTTGGCGGAGGCGATCGAGAAGTGACCGAGCGAAAGCAGTCTTCAGAAACGTTGCAGGAATCGAAAGCGCTGCACCGGATATTGATGGAGCAGGTTTTGGAAGGGCTGCTCATCGCCCAGGGCGATCCCACCCGCATCGTGCTGGCAAACAAGGCCATGGCCAATCTTACCGGATATGGTATAGACGAGTTGACTTCTTTTGCTCCCGGACGGCTGCAAAATCTCGTGCACCCCGACGATCGAGAGACTTTCTTCCGACGTTTCCGCGACCGGCTTAGGGGCAAGAAGGTCCCGGAGCACTATGAGTTTCAGGGTGTCAGGAAAGATGGTCGTCTGATGTGGTTGGCCATAACCTCGGTGCGCATCACATACAAAGGAAAGCCGGCGGTGCTGGCTCTCTTTACCGACGTCACCAAGCGAAAGCGGGCGGAGCAGACGGCGGAGAAAGAACGCGACAGGCTTTTCTCCGTTTTGGACGTGATGCCTGCGTTCGTTTACCTTCAGGCTCCTGATTATTCCGTTCCCTTCGTCAATCGCAAATTCAAGGAGTCGTTCGGCGATCCCGGCAACACCCCCTGTTACCGGGCTTTCTACGGACGAAAGAAACCTTGCGATCCGTGCATCACCCTTCGCGTCCTTGAGACCAGGGCGCCCCAGACCTGGGAGTGGATCAGCCAAAAAGGCCGGACCTATATGGTTCACGAGGACCTGTTTCAGGGCTCCGACGGCCGGGAGATGGTTTTGGGAATCGGGGTGGATATCACCGACACAAAGCAGGCGGAAAGGGAGTTGCAGGATAGCGAGAAGCGGTACCGCAGCCTTTTCGAGGATTCTCCCATCTCCATCTGGGAGGAGGATTTTTCCCAAGTCAAGAGGTATATCGACCGTCTGCGGGCCTCCGGGGTCACCGACTTTAGAACCTATTTCGAGAGGCATCCCCGGGCCGTTATCAAATGTGCCGATTTGGTCAACGTGGTTGACGTGAACAAGGCCTCGCTCGAGCTCTATGGCGCCAGGAAAAGAGAGGAACTCACCTCCGGCCTGTCAAGGCTGCTAACCAGGGAATCCTACCGGCCGTTCCAGGACGAACTGGTATCCATCGCCCAAGGCAAAACCGTCTTTGAGCAGGAGGCGATCACCAAGAACCTTCAGGGCAACATAAAGCACGTGGTGCTGCGATGGATTGTGGCCCCCGGACACGAAGAGACCTGGTCCAGAGTTCTGGTTACCATAGTCGACATCACCGAGCGCAAGGGGACGGAGGAATCCCTGCGAAGACAGGAGGAGAAGTATCGCACCTTGGTGGAAACCGCTCAGGAGGGAATCGCCATAACTGACCACAAAGAGAATCTGACCTTTGTGAACCAAGCCTTTGCCGATCTTCTGGGATACAGAAAAGACGAACTGCTGGGGAAGAATCTGAGGGATCTGAGCGAGGAGTTGCAGTACACCATTTTCAAAAAGGAAACCGTCAGAAGAAAAGCTGGAGCGGTCTCCAGATACGAAGCAGTTCTTCTTACCAAATCCAAAAGGCCGGTGCCGGTTTACATCTCCGGCGTCCCCATGACGGACGAGAATGGAAGATTCACCGGCACGCTTGGCATTCTCACGGATCTGACGGAGATCAAGAAGGTCCAGGAATACGACGTTTTGTTGAATGCCAGCAGGGCGTTGGCTCGGAGTTTGAACGCCGATCAGGTTCTGCAGGTTGGCGCCGAAAGGCTTGCGCAGACTCTGAAGGCCGACAGCTGTGCGGTCATGTTATTCGATGACAAGACTCCGGACCAAGAGGTGAACCTGAAGATGTACGGGCCCCCGGGAAAGGGGGGACGTAAGGTGCGCACCTCGGCACTGAAAATCGGCAAGGACGTTCTCTCGTCATATCGACGGTCCTTACAGGCACAGCGGGGGGTTCAGGTCTCCTTGGCCGGCGGAGATTTAACCCCGGAGCTTGCCCGGCGGGTCCTTCGCAAGACCCAAATGAGATCCGCCTTGATCATCCCGGTATTACAGAGAAACAAACTGTTGGCTGTTTTTCATGTCGGAACCAGAAAGAAATCCGGGGCTTTCGCCCGCGACCGGGTCCGGCTGGCCCTTACCATGGCCAACCAGGTGGGGGCGGCTCTACAGAACTGCAAGCTTCTGGAAGATGTGAAAAGAGAACATCTCCGGGCCACTGAACAGACCAGGCTTCTGAAAGCACAATACCGTGAGCAGAGAATGATGTTTGAGTTGGCCCAAATGTTGACCTCCACGCGCAATCTGGACCAACTGCTCAAATCCGCCGCCAAAAAGGTGGTTCAGCTTCTGGGGACTGAACGGGCTTCTGTCGTATTGGCCGACCCTGGCGGGCGGACTGTGACCATCAGAGCGGTATATCCCCAAACCTCGGAGCAAAATCGCAGAGCTTTGGGTCATACTTTCGCTCCCGACGTTTATCCTCACGAATGGAAACGGCTTATCGCCGATAACAAGCCGCTCGTTGTTTCCGACATGTCAGCGCTTCCCAAGGGGTCCTCCGCAGCCAAGTATTTTCGAAGTCGGGGATTCAAATCGACCGTGGCCATGCCTTTGATGAGCAGAGGAAAGATCTTGGGATTTCTGACGGCCGGCACCATCCGGGAAACCCATCAATACACACAAGAGGAAATCAAACTGCTCCGGGCGATCTCCGATCCTGTAGCCGTTGCCATCGAGAACTATCAGCTTCTGGAGGACCTGCGGCAAAGATACGGTCAGATCGAGGAACAGGCCACCACCCTCAAGAAACAGACCTGGGAAAAGGATATCCTTCTGAGGATAAGTCAGGCCTTGTCTAAGGCCATGAGCCCGGACCAGGTGAGTCGGGTGGCCAGCGAGGAGGTGGGTGCAGCCATGGGGGCCGATCGTTGCGCCGTCCTGCTGGCCGGCCCGGATCGGGAAACCTTGGAGGTAAGAGCGCTGTTTTTCAAAAACCATCCGGGGGCCCGGAGGATCATCGGTCGCAAATTTCCGGCAGGGGAAAGCCGCCACCTCAAAGAATCCATAGGGAAGGGAAAGACGCTGGTTTTGCATCGCCCCGGTCGCCTGCCTGACATCGGTCGGGCCAAGCGATACTGGTTGGAGGCCGGGATCAAGTCCACGCTGGCCGCGGGAATGTTCTTCGGCCGGACTCTGGTGGGCGTGTTGAGCATCAGCTTCATCAATGAGGATCGGACTTTCACCCGGGATGAAAGCAAGTTAATTCAGTCCGTCGCCAATCAAATCGCTATTGCCGTGGAGAACGCCCGGCTTTTAGAGGAGGTGGAGAAACAGGGCAAAAACGTGAGACGTCTTGCAGCCGAACTGATGAACGCCGAGGAGAACGCCCGCAAGAATATCGCTCAGGAGCTGCATGACCACGAAGGTCAGATGCTTCTGGCCATGAAGATGAACTTGGACAGAATGCAGCGGGATCTGTCGGCGAGACCGGATCATCCTGAGGCGACGGTGGAGCTGTTGGCCGATACCAGGGAACTTCTGGCCCAAACTATCGAAGAGATTCGAACCCTCACCTTCGAGCTCCGTCCGCCGGTACTCGAGGACTTCGGACTGGTGCCGGCACTGAAATGGCTCCTCAACAGATTCGCCAGGAGATCGGGCATTCAGTTTTCGCTTAGCACCAAGGGGAAGGAGCGCAGATACTCCAAGGAAATCGAGGTGGCCTTGTTCCGGATAGCACAGGAGGCGGTAGCCAATGCGTCCAAGCATGCCCGGGCCACCGAGGTCTCCGTACTGGTCTCTCACCAGGCATCCAACATCCTCATGTCGGTCAGAGATAACGGCATCGGATTCGATGCGGAAAAAATGATGTCCAGCCCCCGAGGGGGAATGGGACTTTTGAATATAAAGGAAAGGGTGAGTTTGCTCGGGGGGAAATTGGAGATAGCTTCCCGACCAAGAAAAGGGACCACATTAAACATTAACATTCCTTCTTCGGAGGTAAAACATGAAGAAGATCAGGTTGTTGGTCGCTGACGATCACAAGATCTTTCGTCAGGGCATCACCAAGCTGCTGGAGCAGGAGCCCGACCTGCAGGTGGTGGGCGAGGCTGCGGACGGCAGAGAGGCGGTGAAAAAGGCCACCGAGCTTAAGCCGGATTTGGTTCTGATGGACATCGCCATGGCCAATCTCAACGGCTTGGAGGCCACCAAGCAGATCAAGAAGGTACTGCCGGAAACCAAGATCATAATGGTGACCATGCATAAGAACGAGGAGTACATTCTCCAATCGTTCCAGGCCGGAGGCTCCGGGTACATACTCAAGGAGGGAGCGGTGGAGGAGCTGGTTAATGCCATTCGCTCCATTTACCAGGACAAATCGTTCTTAAGCCCCACCATCTCCAAGACCTTGATCGATGCCTACCTGCGGAAGATGGAGACCGGCAAGACCGAAACCCCCTTCGATCTTTTGACCGACAGGGAGAGAGAGGTGCTTCAGCTCATCGCCGAGGGATACACCAATCGCGAGGTGGCCAAGGCGCTCTTCATAAGCGTGAAGACCGTGGAGGCGCACCGGGCACATATCATGCAGAAGCTGAACATCCACGACGTGGCCAAGCTGGTCAAGTACGCCATACAGAAAGGATTGGTGGACTTAAACGTCTGAGCCGGGAAGTCTGCCCTATAGCCGGTCCGAAAGGCCGATCCTGCCTGCAATCGGAGGGTGAAGAGCAAAAAGCCCGTGTCTGCGATTTGGGGCCGTCGGGAGGGCAAAATAGGGTATATTACCTATTGCCAAGTGGGAAGGCATAGGTATATTGAGACTGACATAAATTTGATTCCATCTCGAGGGTGTGCCCTGTAGCTTTGGGTAGTTCCTTGCCCCCCTCTA
>CAZWAO010000045.1:0-14768 GCA_964631815.1 uncultured Ignavibacteria bacterium
CCGCCAGGAGAACAATGGGGATACGCCAGTAGTCCAGCCTGGTCAGAATGGGCATTACGAAGTCCAGCACGGGATTCTGTGCCTTGCCATTCAGAAGATAAAACAGGCGAACGTCCAGTTGAATAAGCCACTGCAGAAGCGAGTAGAACATCTTCAATCCTCGTATGTTGAGAATACTATCTGATTGATTATATGGCAGTTACGCATTCCGCTTAGACTTTTGCATGAAATCGAGAGCCTGGGTTAGAGTGGGGATTCCTGCTCGTCCCCCAAGCTTCCTGCACTTCAATGCCGCGCAAGCGTTGGCGAACTCTGCAGTACGCTTGAGGGACCATCTCTTCAACAGCCCATAGATGAAAGCTCCGTGAAAAACATCACCGGCTCCGGTGGTATCCACAACTTTCACCTTAAATCCGGGAGACAAGAACAACTCGTCGTCCCGACCACAAAAACATCCTTCCTCCCCCACAGTAACCACTACGGTTTTGAATCCCCGCTGCATCAATTTCCGGCAGGCCGAGGCAGGATCATCCGTTGCTGCAAAACCGCAGGCGAATCTCCGCGAGACTATCAAATGATCTGCGTATAGCAGAACCCGATCCGCTCCTTCCCGGAAACTTCCCACGTCCAGGCATACTTCAGCACCCAGCTTTTTGGCCCACCGAGCTATCAGAATGTTAATCTCCGGCTCGCGGGCATCCAGATGCACGAACCTCGTGGATAGCCGGTCCAGGAATGTCAATTCCTTATTATCCAGACGATTCTTTTCGTCTCTATCCAGCACCACGGTCCGCTTGCCGGATGGCTTGTCCACCCAGACAAATGCCCTCGACGTCTTCATCCCTTTGACTGTGAGCATAAACCGGACGTCCACTCCCTCTTTCTCCAACTGCGACTTGACGAATTCCCCCTCTGCATCCTCGCCCACCTTGCCCAGGTAGCACGGCTTGGCGCCAAGTTTTGCCAGCGTGGCCATGGCGGTTGGGACCGGTCCTCCTCCCTGAACCGAGGAACCCACCGCGTCCACCTTGTCATCCAGTCCGGGATAAGGATTCAACAGGCAGAGATAGTCGATCGCATTTACGCCCAAACCGACGCAATCGAAATGAATACGTCTATTCGAACCTGATCTGACCATTGGTAGCATCCACCAGAGCTTTTTTGATTTGACCCAACAATCCGTTTCTTACCAGGATGCGTGCAGACGCCTCTTTTTGGAATCCCCTGTCTGTGATCGTGGCTCCGAATTTCGCAACGACCTGGCTGACTTTACCTGTCATGTTCAAAGGATATGTCAAGCAGATCTCGACTTGTACCAATTTTCTGATTCTTTCGGCGGACTGCAGAGCACCTTGAGCCGCCTGTTTATAAGCACGGGCCAGCCCACCCGTGCCCAGCTTGGTGCCTCCGAAGTAGCGGGTAACCACCACCAGCACGTTGTGAAGATTCTCGGATTCGATGACGGATAATATGGGTTTTCCCGCCGTCCCTCTGGGTTCCCCGGCATCGCTGAACTTCAGGGCGTCTTCCCCGGTTTGTCTTATTCTGGCGGCAAAACAGTTGTGCGTGGCGTCGAAAAACTCGGCCGATATTTTCCCGATCCACTTCTCGGCGGATGGTACCGAATCCACCGGAACGGCCGTAGCGATAAAAACCGACCCCAGCACCTTGGTTTTGAAACAAACCTTCTCTTTTATGGTTAGATACTCATCGGAAGGATTAAGCGTCATTTCGAGGAATCGTCTTTGGACTTGGGCTGCAGGAACTGTTGCATCAGGCGCTTCAGCCGGGCGCCATAAATCAGATCGAATTTGTCCATTTCAAAGGGTATCAGCTTCTCCGCCTTCAATCGGACCAAAGCCACTTCTCTTTTGGCTTCGCCGGCGGTGAGTCTGCCCCGTCTGATCTTCTCGCATAACTCGTCCACCAGGCCGCGGAGCTTCTCTATCCTCTCATCCTCATCCAGATAGTCATCCATTGATCTTCCAGCCAACGCGGAGGAGCATCGGGTTTCGGCAGGGCGAAAGCGGGCCTCCGGTAGTGGTATAGCAGTCCTCAGATATAATCAACTACCAGACCCAAATCCTCCATTCCCTCCAACGGCACAGCCCCTTCCTCGATCAGCTCATCCACTTTCCCGGAGCCCTTCTTTTTCATCACGAACAGGGGTTTCCCCTGCCTTATGGCCATGCCCGCTGCATCCATGGTGCCCGAGCTTTTCTCGTCCATTTCCACTACTATCACCGCTTGTGATAGTCCCACCACGATTCTGTTTCTGGCCATCAACTGGCCCACTTTCACCGGGACGTTCAGGCCGTATTCGGTGATCAATGCTCCCCTTTTGGGAATCTCTCTGGCGAGTTTCTCATTCTCCGAGGGATATATCTTGTTCAATCCCGTGCCCAAAACGGCATAGGTTATGCCTTCCTCGTCCACCACTGCCCGATGGGTAGCTGTGTCTATGCCCTCCGCCAATCCGCTGACCACCACCACATCCCTTCGAGCCAGCTCCCGGCCTACCCTCGAGGCCAGCTTCGCTCCGTAGGTTGTGTAGCCCCGATGCGCGCCGATCACCGCGACGGATCTGCTCTCCCGCGCGGCGAACCGTCCCCGGAAGTAAAACAGCGGCGGAGGATCGTCGATCCGCCTGAGCAGCACAGGATAGTCGTCGTCCAAGATTGTGCAAATCCCGATGCCTTGCTCCTCCAGGTGAAGCAGATGCTGTTCTATTTCCTCCAGGAAATCCTGTGACTTGAAAATCTGCTCTGCCTTCTCCGCCCCCATCCTGGGGAGGGACAAAAGCTCTTCCTTGGAAGCACGGTACACCTGGTCGGGCGAACCGAAATTCATCAGGAGTTGTTGAAAACCCTTGGGTCCGACTCTGGCCTTCTCCCTAAGAGCCACCACGTAAGCCTTGTGATTCAATCCTCACCTCTTTCCGATTATCACAGCCACTGAAAGGAAATTACGAGAAAAAGATCGAATATCAAGAGAAATCTGTATTCTGGGAAAGTCTATTTGGTTCGCGGGCCAAAGGGAGCCGAGGCGAGTCTGTTATGTTGAATATCGGATTATGACCTCAGAAAAAGCCCTGCGTCTTTGCCACCACCAAGGCGAAGATCATCTTCGCGCCTGCCTCCCTCAGTATGCCGGAAACCTCATCTAAGGTGGCTCCGGAATCACACGTATCGTCGAGCAGCAGCACCTTCTTCCCACTCAACTCCAAAGCTTCAGTCAGTTGGTACACATTCGAGACGTTCAGCTCCTTGACCTCTCTTTCTCGAATCTCTTTCTGAGGCCGGGTGAGTTTTCTCCTCCTGAGGGCGTTTCTGCGCCAGGGAATTTGGGTCTGCCTTTCGACCTCCTGTGCCAGAACAGATACCGGATCAAACGGGCGGCTTTTGAAAGAGGGGGGAACGGTCACCAACAGATCGCAGGAGGAAAATAGTCTCCAGCCACGGATGAAATCGCACAGCAGAGTTGCAAGTACCTGACCGGCCTGGCGATCCCGCTGGTACTTGAAGCGGTGCAGCAGCTGCCCCAACGGCGTCCTCCTTTTGGCACGATCTCTTCCACGACTGTATCTGCCCAGCGCAAAACCCGAGTCGAAGTTTCCCGCCAAGTTGATTGGCCGGACATCGGAGAGATGGAGATGATAAACCTCATCCGACATAGGAAACATCCAGCCCAGGCCCACCTTGTCCAAAATCTTCTTGAGGTCCACCGTTCGTACTTGCCCTATTGGGAGCTATGCATACATCAGGGAAAGGATGACTTACTGATCATCGGATGCAGCCAAAAGAGTATCGGAGGTGAGAATATTCAAGGCATACAGAAGATTATCCCGCTGCCTCTCGAAGTCCGCCAAGTATTCCTGCTTCACCGGCTCGGCCGGAGGCGCCACCATTTTGAGGGGATTGACGTATCTGCCGTTGACCTTGACCCGGTAATCCAAATGAGGTCCGGTGGAGGCCCCCGTGCTTCCCACATAGCCTATCAACTGCTTTTGTTCTACCCTGGCACCGGTTCTTATGCCTTTGGCAAAACGGGAGAGATGGCCATAGGAGGTGACAAAACCATTGGGGTGACGGATCTCCACTATCTTCCCAAATCCCCTCTTCCAGCCCGCGTAGGTGACGGTCCCTCCACCCGAAGCCACCACCGGTGTGCCCACCGGCGCGGCATAATCCACTCCCAGGTGCGGCTGGTATCTTTTGAAAACCGGATGGAACCTGCGGTAAGAGAACCGCGAGCTGATCCTTCTGTAGTTCAGCGGGGACTTGAGAAAGGCTTTGCGCGAGGACTTGCCGGAGGGATCATAGTAGCCCTTATGCCCGTCCGGAGAAGCATAGAGCACTGATTGGTGAGTCTGGTCTCCCAGAGTGTATTCGGCGGCCAGGATGTCACCGTATCTCACGAAGCGACCATCCTTGTGATACTCCTCGAAGAGCAGCCGAAAAGTATCGCCTTTGCGAGGCTCGGTTAGAAAGTCGATCTCCCACTCCAAGACCTCGACGAATTTCATGATCAGCTCCGGGGTCTGGCATCTCTCGATCATCGATTCCCAGAGAGAACTTCCGATCTCACCCGACAACGACTTGACCACGCAGTTGAATTGCAGCGGCTCCACACTGGCCTGAAGCTCTCCGTTCTCTCTGGCCACCTGGCATCTTTCCAGCATGCCCTTCTGATATTCGAAAGACAGCACTGTGTCGGAAGTGGCCACCAAGGTATAGGAGTCTCCGGGCAGACACTTCCGCATGTCCAGCTTCCCATCCAAAGCCGAAGTCAACTCATAGATCAGCCGCGGAGAGACGCCGCTTCTTTGCAGCGAGAGGCAAAGGGGTTCATCCTTCTGAAGGCTGCCCTGGTAGATGCAGCCGAGGACAGATGGTGGGGAGCTTGCTTGGCTTGACGGCCGGTGGCTTGTCCCGTGAAAAGGGCCGGACCGGCCGACCAAAAGAGCAAGGATGACGAGCAATCCCAGGAACAGGATGCCGACCGCTGCCTTTGTTCTGGAAGAAAATCGATTCACTTTTTCTCTTCGAAAACCTCTGCCGAGAAAACGTACAGTTCCGCGTCTTTGGACTTCCAGCAGTTAGGATCGGGGATGCCGGCCTTAAAGCAGAGCTCGTTTAAGAAGGTGGTGCGATCCCAACCTTGTTCCGTGGCCACCTGGGGAAGAAAAACTCCCTGGTAATATCCCTTCTTGAGCAGGACACCGTGTTTCCCGATCTCTATTTCGTTCACGTCGTCGATCCTCCTCAAGGGAGTCAGAACGGAAATCTCCAAATCCAGGGAGGGAAGCTCCTCCGGCGTTACCGGCGAGAAACGATGATCGTTCAGAGCGGCCGCCTCTGCCATCTCCTCCACCGTGACGTAAAGCGGCTTGACGGCCGTGATATAACCGATGCAGCCTCTCAACTGACCGTGCTTGTGTATGGTAACAAATGCCCCGCGCTTCTCCTTGAGAACCGGCGAGTCCACTTCAAAGGTCGGGGGCTTTTGGCCTTTGACCCGCTGTTCGATGGTGGTTCGGGCGATGTTCATCAGGGTTGCTTTGTCCTTATCGGAAAGCCCCGTATCGACGCCCGTCTGCTCTTTTCCTGATGTCTTCTTGCTTCCTTGACTCGGTTTCGAGTTGTAAAAAACGGCAGCCATGTACCCCACCACGCCGGACCGGTCGCCGGTCACATCACCCGAGTTGGCGTACTTCAGCACCTTAGACTTGTCCGCACCCAGTCCCTTGGCGGCCAGCATGGCCGCCACCACCGGTCCGCCTCCGCAAGCCTCGCATGCGCCTGAGGATAAATCCGAGAAAAGCTCCTGCGGGTCGAAGGCGGCCACGTCGTCCTGCACCACTTTATCCAGACGAACCGCTTGATCATAGGGATGAAAATGCGACAGGTCGCTGCTGGCTACGATCAGAGCACTCTTGCCTTCAAGCGATTTGGCCAAAGCATGGCCCAAGGCCTCACAGGTGCTCCAATCCTGATCGCCCATCACGATGGCCACCAGTTTGAAGTCTCCCAGCACGGTCTGAAGAAAAGGAAGCTGCACCTCCAGGGCATGTTCGCCTCTCATTCCACCCGAGGAGTGCCCCACGGCGGAGAGGGAAATCACGTCGCTGGCATCCGCGATCTCCCCGGCAGTCAGGGTATCCACCGGGATGGTTCCCAGTGGAGTCTCGTACGCGCCGCCATTGTACACCGATGCTCCCCGGAAAGGTACAACATGGGTGGGAGAGATCACCACCACCGTTTCGAAAGACAAACCCTCCAGGAGCTTGAAGCCATAAGCCGCCACCTGACCGGAGTAATCGTAACCGGCATGCGGCACCATCAACGCCACCACATCGCCGACTATAGGCTCTTTCTTTGCGTTCTTGAAAAATCCGGTGATCTGCCTGGACAATGCCACCGGGTCTCCGGGGTAAAATTGACCCGCCACTGCGGGCTTTCTGGTCTGTCCCATTTTGAACCTTCCTTCCTGCTTGGCTCCCGACTCGGCCCTCGAGTCCGACCCGCCGCTGCAAGAAAAGAAACCGGCGATGATGATACCGGAGAATAAGACAAAAAGCGGAAAAGACAAGTTTTTTTTCACCTGACCGAACCTCCGGATATTTCGGCTTTCATCAAGCTTTTACACGGGTTGCATACCGCCCGTTTGAGCAAATGAGGATGCCGTATTTCCGGAGCAGGGGAAAAACGCGTCCGTGCTTGCAATGGGAAGCCCCTTGGTAGGGCTTCCGGCGCAGGATGTAATCGAAGAATCTACACTCAGACCTACTAACTTCTCTTGGAGCGTTTCACGCGCGGCTTTTTCGCCGCTTTGGGACTCGGCTTTTTCGTCTTGGGTTTGCCTTGGTCAGCCAGGGCCAGTTTGAGTACTTGATCCATGGTCTCCACGAAAGCAAACTCCATCTTCTTCTTGATCTCGTCCGGAATCTCCACCATGTCCTTCTGGTTCTCCCGCGGGAGAATCAGGGTTCGTACGCCAGCCCGGTAAGCCGCCAGGGTCTTCTCCTTGAGACCGCCGATGGGCAGGACCTCGCCTCTTAATGTTAGCTCGCCGGTCATGGCCAAATTGGTCTTGACCGGCCTTTCGGTCAACAAGGAGGCTATGGCCGTGGCCATGGTGATGCCCGCGGAAGGTCCGTCCTTGGGAATGGCTCCCGCCGGAACGTGAACGTGGATATCGTACTTCTCGAAGAAATCATCGTCGATGCCCAGTTTGCGGCTGGTAGAGCGAACCCAGGAGAGGGCCGTCTGCACCGATTCCTTCATCACCTCTCCCAGATAACCGGTGAGGGTCAGCGATTTTTTCCCTTTCATCTTGGTGGCTTCCACGAACATCAGATCGCCGCCGGTCTGGGTCCAAGCCACTCCGGGCACCACGCCGATCTGAGGAGTCCTCTGCACCATCTCCTGGAAGAATTTGGTGGGACCCAAAAACCCTTTCAGGCTCTGAGGCGTAACTTGGACTTTCTTTTTCTGCCCGGAGGCCACCATTTTGGCCACCTTGCGACAGATGGCGGCTATCTCCCGGTCTAAGTTTCTCAAGCCCGCCTCTCTGGTGTAAGCGGAGATGACTCCCCTTATGGCTTGATCTTCGAAGGTCAGATTCTCCGGTTTCAGACCGTGGTTGCCAAGCTCCTTGGGGACCAGATGTCGCTTGGCTATCTGCAGCTTTTCCAAATCCGTGTAACCCGGAAGCTCGATCACCTCCATCCGGTCTCTGAGCACACGGGGAATCGGGTCCAGGACGTTGGCGGTGGTGATAAACATTACCTTGGAGAGGTCGAACGGCACATCCAGGTAGTGATCCGAGAAGGTGTTGTTCTGCTCCGGATCCAGAACCTCAAGTAGCGCCGATGCCGGGTCGCCCCGAAAGTCCTGCCCGATCTTATCCACCTCGTCCAGCATGAAGATGGGATTGTTGGATCCCGCCCGCCTGATGCCTTGGATTATCCGTCCCGGCAGGGCCCCGATATAGGTTCTCCGGTGTCCCCGTATCTCCGCCTCGTCCCGCATTCCGCCCAAGGATATGCGGTTGAATTTCCTTCCCATGGCCCGGGCGATGGAGATGCCCAGGGAGGTCTTTCCTACGCCCGGAGGTCCGACGAAACACAGGATGGGGCCCTTCATGTCCGATTTCAGTTTCCTGACGGCCAGGTGCTCCAGTATTCTCTCCTTGACCTTTTCCAGGTCATAGTGATCCTCGTCCAATACCTTTTTGGCCTTCTGAATGTCCAGCATGTCCTGGGTGCCCTTGCTCCAGGGAAGCGTGACCAGCCAGTCCAGGTAGGTGCGGGAAACCGTGTACTCCGCCGCTGCCGGATTCATCTTGGAGAGACGATCCAGCTCCTTCTGGGCCGCCTCCAGCACATCCTCCGGCATCTTGGCCTGCTTGATCTTCTTCCTGAACTCCTCCAGCTCCGCGGTTCTGTCGTCGGCCTCGCCCAGCTCCTTTTGAATGGCTTTCAACTGTTCTCGCAGGATGTATTCTCTCTGGGTCTTGCCCAGCTCGCTGGCCGCCTCGGATTGAATCCGCTTGGAAAGCTCCAGCACCTCCACTTCCCGGTTGATGTGCGAGAAGACTTTTCTCAACCGCTCCTTGGTATCGAAGGTTTCCAGAAGCTCCTGTTTCTGGGCCACATTTATGTTCAGGTTGGAGGCGATCAGATCCGCCAGCCGGTTGGGATCCTCGGTGTTGATGGCGCTGACCTGCAGCTCCTCGGAGAGATAAGGAGCCAAATCCACCACCTTCTTCAAGATGTCCAGAACGTTTCGAACCAGAGCCTCCAGCTCCACGTTCTTCTCCAGCTTGTCTTCGATCACTTCTATTTTGGCCAGAGGATAGGGCTCGGTCTTGATGTAGTTCCTGATTTTGGCCCGGGCCAGTCCCTGGACCAAGAATCTGACGCTGCCGTCGGGAAAACGCAGCATCTTCAGAATGGAGGCCGCCGTTCCCACCCGGTAGATATCCTCTGCGGTGGGATGTTCCACGGCCGCGCTCTTTTGGGCGAAGAGCCCGATCACCTTGCCGCTCATCAGCGTATCGTCGATCAGCCGGGCGTATTTCTGCTCGGTGACCACCAGGGGAACCACCAGATACGGGAAGACCACCGTCCCCTTGATGGGCAGGATGAATATCTCGTCGCCTATCTTCTTGATGTCCTCAATCGTTCTCTCTTCCTCTTTGGTCACGTTCATTACATACCCCCGGTGGTTATCTGGGTTGGCTTTCCGAACCGAGCATGAGATGCGTCATGGTTATTCATCGTTCTCTTATGACTGACTTACGGAGATCGGCTTTCGATCTACGGCTTTATTCACTCTATCGGCCGGAGTCTATCTCTATTTGAATGCTGTCGATCAATCCCTGTATCTGTTGTCCGTCTACCGGCGCAGAGCGCAGGTATCGCTCGAAGCAGGCTTTGGCTTTCTCGACCTCTCCCAATCTGGCATAGGTCCAGCCCAGCACTTTGTAAATGCGCACGTTATCGGGGTTCAGCCGGAGGGCCGCTTCGAAATAGCGAGCCGCCTCCGGGTAGCGCTCCGCCCGTCCCAGGATGTTGCCCAGGTTGAAGTAGTATTCCGCCTTGTCCGGCCGTAGGCTGATGGCCTTCTTCATCTCGGCCTCCGCCTGGTCGTACCTTCCCAGTTGGGCCAGCGTATTGCCCAGGTTACTGTGCAGTCCGGGCCGCGACGGCAGATCCACCCCTTCCTCAAGGGCTTTCCGATAAGCTTCCACAGCCTTCTCGTCCCGGTCCACCCTTCGATACTCGTTGCCCAAGGAAGCAAAATAGCGTGGATTGGGATTGGCGGCAATGGCTTTCTTCCACAGTTCCAGAGACTCCTGATGATCTCCTTTGTCCCGAAAATAGCAGGCTAAGATTTCGTAACCGTGTCCCGCCATCTGCCGGTCCATTTGCAGCAGGTCTTCAAGTCGCGCTACCGAGCGGTGCTCGGAGGCGTTCACCAACAACCAGGGCAAGGTGGAAACCAAAGCAGTCAGCACCAGGGCCAGCGTGATTCGGCTCAAATTCCTCCCGTTCTCCCTTCTGGCCAAACCCAGCACCAAATACGCGCCCAGAAAGGTGACGCCCATACCGGTAAAGGCGAACAAGTCCCAATCCCGGGCATATCCCAATTTGGGATCGACAAACAGAGCGAAGACGAATAAACACAACGTCACCCACAGGAGAAACTTAAGAGCAGTGTCCTTGAAATCGATCGATCGGCGGAAGAGGACCAGAAGGGCAAAAAGCAGCAGGGCGCCGACCGGAGAGATCAGAAGCTGCTCGTTGAGGAAATCCAGCCAATGCGCTATGGAGAAGAAGGAATACAGACTCTCGCTGCTCCCGAAAGGATAGATCAAAACCGAGCTGGGAGGTTTCTCCAGAGCGTAGGTTTTAAGCAGATACAAGCCCACTACCATCAAAAAAAGCACACCACCCAAATACATGGCCCTGGAAAAACCGAAACCCCTGGGGCCTTCTTCGGAGGAACTCGGAACCTTGGCCCACGCCAGGAGGAACAACGAAGGTAGGACGAAAAACGCTGCCAGATGGAATCCGCCCGCCAGCAGAAAAAAGAGGCACGGCCAAAAGAAATCGGCTTCTCCTTTTAGATAAAGCAGTCCGGCAATCACGTATGCCGCTAACAAGACGTACATCAGGGAGTAGCTCTCCACGTATCCGAAGAACAACTGCATCGAGCCCATGGTGGCCAGCATAAGGAAGACCAAAAGTTTCTCACTGCGGTTTCGGCCCCACGTGTCACACAAAAGTAGCGCCAGGAACACGAACACCCCTCCGGCCACGCAGCTTAGAATCGCATAGGTGGTGTAACCGTCCCAGCCAAACCATCGAAATGCGATCAGGTGCAGGTAGAAGTCGAGCGGCTCGGTCAGCTCCATCAGTATGCCGAACTTGAGCTGTCCTGCCCGCAGATAGCCGTCGCCCAACAAGGGTGTGGCCGCCCGGAGAAGCCAGAGGACCAATATGCTGATAAGCCCCGCCGCTGAGTACTTAACGTATTTGTTGACTCCGGCAAGTCGATTCGCAATCCAGCCAAATACTGAACTTAAGGGTTCGGTTACCATCCGGCTAAACCGGGGAATCAAAACCGCCAGAGCAACCGCACACAGGATAATCCTGAAAATCAGTGGAAAATAGTGAAGCTGGTTCAGGCCCCAGAGTCTGGCCTGTGGAAAAAAGGACGCAACAAAGTGAACAGCTATCAAGAAACCGCAGCAAAAAAGAACTATCCTCCCTAGTGTGTCTGAGGACCTTTCACTAACGGCTTCTCCGCTCACGCTTGTATTCTCGGCGTTCAAGATATCTCCATCTTGCTGTACACTTTTTCTATCAAAGCTTCTATCTGAATACGGTCTTAGGGGATTGACGAGATGGAAGAACCGTATATCCAGCGCGCGGCAAAGCCTAGTGAAACCCGATGGAAACTAAGCGGCCGGGAGATGTAAACCATTGAGCCTCGCTCATACGTTGAATCTGAAGAAAATCACATCTCCGTCCTGCACCAGATACTCCTTCCCTTCGAGCCGCAGCTCCCCTTTCTCCTTGGCTTTGTGGATGGAGCCCAACTCCCACAGCCTGTCGAAGGGGATCACTTCCGCCTTGATGAAACCCTTTTCCATGTCGGTATGCACCGTGCCGGCGGCTTTGATCGCATGGATTCCGGCCGGAACCGGCCAGGCTTTCACCTCGTTCTCGTTGGCCGTGAAAAACGATATCAGATTCAGAAGCTTATAGGAGACACCAATTACCCTTTCGATGGCCTGCTCCCTGAGACCCAAATCCTCCATGAAAGCCTTCCTGTCGCTCTCCTCCAACTGCGAAAGCTCCATCTCCAATTTCCCGCAGATGGAGCAAACCGAACAACCGGAGGCAGCCTCAGCCTTGGCCGTCTCCATGCACTCGGTTTCCAGCTCCTCTCGTTGGGACATTTGGTTTTCATCCAGGTTGAGCACCAGGAGCATGGGTTTCAGCGAAAGAAAAGCGTATCCCCGGATCAGTCTATTCTCCTCCGGCGACAAATCCAGTCGCCTTAAGGGGATACCCTCATCCAGTGCCTCTTTGCATTTCTGAAGAACCGCCAGTTCCCTTTTCTCTTCCTCCGATTTGGAGCTGGTTACTGATTTCTCCAGTCGCTTCAAGCGTTTCTCCACTATGTCCAGGTCGATCACTATCAGATCCAAATCCAGACTCTTGATGTCCCTATCGATGTCCACCGATCCTGAGACGTGCGCCACGTTTTCGTCTTTGAAGGCCCTCACCACATGCGCCAGAGCATCCACCTCGCGCAGGGAATGATAGAATTCCCCGTCCGAAGCCTTTTCCTTGGTTTCCTTCACCATCCCCGCCACGTCGATATACTCAACCTCGGCCGGGGTGGTCTTCTTGGGATTGTAAAGTGAGGCCAGCTGGTATACCCTTTCATCCGGAACCTTGACCACGCCGCGATTTGCCTCCTTGACTCCCAGGGAGAACTCCCCCACCTTCGCTTCACCCGAAGTGAGTGCGTTGAAAACGGTGGTTTTGCCCACGAAGGGAAGACCGATTATTCCGATTCTCACTGCTAGCCTTCTTTCGATGTGGCTTTCAGATTCTTATCTCGGCCACGCTTTTGTGTATCCAGTCGGGACGGAGCCATTTCTCCAACCCATCCAGTACCGCTTGGTCCTTGTACTTGCCGGAGGTGACGAAGATGGTTCTCATGCCCAGGCTTTTGGCCCCTACCAGATCCGAAAAGGGATCGTCGCTGATCATGAGACAATGGTCCGGCCTTGCACGGAACTGCCTCATGGCTTGCTTGTATATCTCCGGCTCGGGTTTGCCGAAAACCTGGGCCTCCTTTTGGGAACTATATTCCAGCGCTCTGACTATCCCGCCCACAGAGACCGCCAATTCTCCGTCCACGTCCTTATATAGCCGGTTGGCATGTAGCGCCAACAATACCGCGTCGTTCTTCACCAGCGCATTCACGGCCGTCTTAAGAGTTTGATAGCTAAGTGACGTGTCCAGACCCACCAGCACCGCCTCCACTCGACGATCAGACGGCGTTTCTATTCCATTCTCATTTAAGTATGCTTTCAGCTGTGAATTGCCGATCACGAAACACTTCCGAATGCCTTTTTTCTTCAGCCAGTTTGCGGCCGTGCCCATACAAGTCAAGAGATTCTCCTTCTCCAGATCGAACCCCTGATCCTCAAGCACTGCCAGTAATTCCATCGGGTTATGAGTGGTGTTGTTCGACACCAGAACGAAGCGATGAGGAGAGGAGCGAAAGCCATTGATCCATTCCACCGCGCCCGGAATGGGCGCGAAGGATTTGTCCTTGACCACAGTTCCTTCGATGTCAACCAGATATAGCTTGTTCATTACAAACTCATTCTAAGGTCTGGAACGCAACTTGTCAACCACTTTGAGTCGCCTGGAATGTTCACCTGCGGACGGGCATGAGCCTGCTTCGCGACTTTTCTATCTTCGGACTCAAACCACGGACGTTGAGAATCTTCGCAACAACTTGAAAACCTCCTCCACTCCCGAGACTTTGCACTTCTCGGCCGCGGCCCGATTGGCGAAATTCAACGATTGGCTCCAAACTCCGGTAGCCAAATAACAGGACAAAAAGCCCGCCGAAAAAACGTCCCCACAGCCGGTGGCATCCTTGAAGCCGGACACTCTGATCCCAGATCGACTAGCGAGCTTAAATCCTCTTCCCTGCTTGTGCAACATGGCGGCCCCTTTCTCTCCCCTTGTGACCAAGAGAGTTTTGGGGCCCAGATCAAGGACCCGCCGACCGAACTCCCGCAGCTCTTCGGTGGAACGAATCTTGTGACCTGCAAGCAGGCTAAGCTCGACTATGTTGCATTGAACCACATCCGCCTGCCTCACGTAATCTTCCCAGTTTTTCGGAGTCCTCAAATATCTCCTTCCGTTCTTGCGAACTCCCAGAGTCAGGCTGTGTATGTCCAGGAAGATCAACCCGTCTGCATCTTGCCGAATCCTTTGCACAGTTTTCAGCCCGACGTCAAACCCGGAGGTGAAGTTTACCAAAATGGCATCACAGTCCAGAAATGGTCGGGCTTGGCTGAAGCTCAAAACCGGCACACGGTTTCTAAGCACCTCCTGCCTTTCGTTGTTCTTATCGAGATTCAGAACCACATGGTTGTTCTTCCGGTTGACCTTTCTAATTCCCGCGAGCTTGATATTGTCGAATTGGCTGAGTATGCCCATCACGTGTCGGTAAACATCATATCCCAGATTGCAGACCGGATAGATCTCCATCCGTTTGCCGCCCAATGCGGAGAGGGCCGACAGGCTGTATAAAACTCCGCCAAAGCTCTCCTGTCTCCTACCGTCCGGAAAAATCAGGCTATCTTTATTTATGGTGCCTATTACGGCGACTTTGTACTTATTCATGCAGGCAGAGGTGAGATGTCGAACGTCCAAAAAGAACGCTGATCGGATCAAGTCATCACTTAAATCAACGAGAGAGTAGCCTTGAAAACCTCATCCGCGGTTATCTCTTTCATGCACTTGAAGTGTTCCTGTGGGCACTTCCTCTTGCCATGTATTCCGCAGGGGCGACAATCCAATTTCTTCTGGACGATCACATGATCGACGCGGTATGGGGAGAAACCGAATTCCGGCACGGTCGAGCCGAATATAGCCACCACCGGCTTTCTCATGGCCGATGCCATGTGAACCGGAGCGCTGTCTCCTGAAACCACGACCC
>CAZWAO010000046.1:0-14707 GCA_964631815.1 uncultured Ignavibacteria bacterium
CCTGAACACAGCGTGTCTACCAATTTCACCACTTCGGCCGCAGATAATATACGTTCGTCTTTTGGCCTGGGCAAGCACAATTTTAGATTTCTCTTGCCGGGCACATCCGTCGGTGATATATTCGAAAACGATGGCCAAAGACAAAGAACAGATACGCATCATCGCCACCAACCGCAAGGCCCAGCACCTTTATCACATCGTGGACACCTACGAGGCGGGAATCGCATTGGTGGGCACCGAGGTTAAATCCCTCCGGCAGGGCAAGGTGAGCTTCCAGGACAGCTATGCCTCCGTGGACAAAGGCGAGGTTTTCCTCCACAGCCTGCATATCAGCCAGTACGACCAGGCCAACCGCTTCAACCACGATCCCACCCGGTCCAGGAAATTGCTGTTGCACAGGATGGAGATCCGCAGGCTTCTGGGCAAGACCACCGAGAGGGGGTTCACCCTGGTGCCCCTGAGGATATACTTCAAGGGCCGGGTGGCCAAGGTGGAGCTGGCCCTGGCCATCGGAAAGAAGCTGTTCGACAGAAGAAAAACCATAAAGGACCGGGAGGTACAGAGGGAAGTGCGCCGGGCGCTGAAGGAGCGGCAGCGATAGCCGTTGACCCTCCCGTCGTCCCCCCTGTCCGACATAGCAGGAATCTGAGATCAAGGTATGAAAATCCGGTTTTGTCTTTTGCCCTTTATCCTGTGGCAGTTTGTTCTGATTTTGGGACTGGCGGCTTGGCCCCAGGCTGCCGAACTTCTCACCCAGGACGGAGAAAGTCACTACCTTCCGTCCGTTCGAATCGGTCGCATCGAATACGTCTCGGTAAACGATCTCTCATCGGCCATCGGCGCACATGTCTTTTGGCATCGCATGCTCCGCAAGGTCACCCTGGAGTTCGAGGACCATCAGCTGTCCTTTGCCTGGTTTTCCCCTTACGTGCTGTATGACTCCCGGGTCTACAACCTGTCGTACGATGCGCAACTTAAGGACGGCACTCTCTGGATTCCGATCAAAGGATTTCAGAGGATTTGGGACCTCATCCATGCGCCTCCGGCTGGCGCAGAGTCTCCGGTTTCCTATTCCCAAACGGCCCGCATTCTGGACCTGAAGGTCGAGGAAAAGGTCAACGGAATCTTGGTGGAGGTGCTCATCAGCCGGCCGCTGGAATACGAGGTTCTCCCTGACCAAAACGGAGACGTGAACATCGTTTTCTACAAGGGGAAGGTTGATACCGCATACTTCAACCGCAAGAAAATGCCGCGGTTCGTCGGTTGGGTCAAGGCCTACCAGTTCGAGAACTCCGCCCAGGTGTCACTGCGACTGAAGGAACCTTTCTTAAATCTCTCCCAGACGTTGAAAACCGACCCATACAGAATTCAGATATCTCTTCTGCGAACTCCTTCTCCCGGCGACTCCGGCGGGATTTTGCCTATGTCCGGGAGGGACGAAGGTCAAAAGGCGAAAGAGGATTTGATCGACGTGATCGTCATCGATCCGGGACACGGCGGCCCGGATTCCGGAGCAGTGGGAAGCAAGGGCCTGGTCGAAAAAAACGTGACTTTGGATATCGCCCAAAGGCTGAAGCGACTTCTGCAAAAAGAGCACGGGATGAAGATCATCTTGACCAGGACGGATGACGTTTTGATCCCCTTGGAGGAGAGGACCGCCATCGCCAACCGAAACGCAGCCGATCTGCTGGTCAGCATTCATACCAACGCCTCCCCCAAGAGGTCGGCCCACGGCAGCCAGACCTTTTTTCTGTCGGCGGCCAAGACCGACGAGGGCAGGGCTGCTGCGGCCTTGGAGAACTCCTCCATCCGCTTTGAGCCGCCAGGCTCTGAGTCTGTGGCATCGGCCGATGTGGAATACATCCTCATGGATCTGGTGCAGAGCGAGTACCTAAGAGAGTCTCAGGATTTGGCCGGTATGATCCAAAGACGGCTGACGGACGAGCTCCCCATTCCCGGCCGGGGAGTGGGCCAGGCGGGTTTCGTGGTGCTGAACAAGGCTTATATGCCCGCAGTTTTAGTGGAAACGGCTTTCATCTCCAACCGGAAAGAGGAGGACCTGCTCAAGAAAGGCTCCTTTCGACAGAAGGTGGCAGAGGCACTTTACCGGAGCATAATGCAGTTTAAGAGAAAGTACGAAGTCGAGAATTAGGCTTAAAACCCACAGGAATAAAGCCATGTCTCCCGGAAATCAAAAACCGAGGTCCGCTAAGGAAAGCGACAGGCCCATAGGCATCTTCGATTCCGGCGTGGGCGGACTGACCGTGGCCAAGAGGATATTTGAGCTTCTGCCCCATGAAAAGGTGATTTACTTCGGAGACACGGGCAGGTATCCTTACGGCCCCAGGTCGCCGCAGATAGTCAGGAGATTCTCAGCGCAAAACGTGGAATTTTTGCTTCGACAGAAGGTGAAGTTCATCGTGGTGGCTTGTAATACCGCCTCAGCCGTGGCCCTGCCGGAGCTCAAGAGGAACCATCAGGTTCCCATGATCGGCGTGATCGAGCCCGGCGCTTCTGCCGCCATCCGGAGCACACGGAATCACAGCGTGGGGGTGATAGGCACGGTGGGCACCATCTCTTCTCAAGCCTACCAGAAAGCCATTCACAGACGGTCACAAAAGACCAGGGTTTTCTCGGTGGCCTGCCCGCTTTTCGTCTCCCTGGCGGAGGAAGGTTACGTCGACAAGAAGGCCACCCTGTTGATCGCAAAGGACTACTTGGAGCCATTGGTCCGAAAGGGCGTGGACACTCTGGTTCTGGGTTGCACCCACTATCCGCTGCTTAAGAAGGTGATCTCGCAGGTTATGGGAAGGAAAGTCAGGCTGATCGACTCGGCGGAGGAGACTGCGAAGGAGGTCAAGAACTTCCTTGCAGATCACGGACTTCTTCGAAGCCCGGGGGGAAAGGCTTTTCATAGGTTCTTTGTCTCGGACATTCCGGATAGGTTCGTGCAGGTCGGCCAGAGATTCCTAAGGAGTCCCATCCGCAACGTAAGGAAAATCGACCTGGACCGGCAATAGGGTAGCGTTGACTCACGGTGGTGGGGACACGGGATTATGAAGATCGTATTAGCCACCAACAATCTGCACAAGATAGAGGAAATCAAGAGCATCCTCGTCGGACTGGAAGCCGACATATTCACGCTGGAGGATTTTCGGGAGTTCCCCCAAGTGGAGGAGACCGGAGAGACTTTGAGAGACAACGCCATTCTCAAGGCGCAAGCCGTCTCCCGGTTCAGCGGGCTTCCCTCGTTAGCCGACGACTCCGGCCTGGAGGTGGACGCCCTGGACGGGGCGCCGGGGGTGCGATCGTCCCGGTTCGCGGGTGAGCATTGCAGTTATGCCGACAATAATCGCAAGCTCCTGGCGCTGCTCCGCGACGTTCCCTGGGAAGGGAGACAAGCTAAGTTCGTTTGCACGGTGGCTTTGGCTAAAAATCCGGGCCGGATCGTTACGCTAAGAGGAGAACTTCAGGGATTCATCGCCTTGGAGGAAAAAGGAGAAAACGGATTTGGCTATGATCCCGTCTTTTACGTACCAGAACTGAAAAAGACCCTGGCTCAGCTTACTTCGGAGGAGAAGAACAAAATCAGCCACCGCTACAAGGCTTTCGATCGAGCCAGGGAACTGATCCGGAAGGGTTTTCTTGATGATTGACACGGTCACATTCGATCTATGGAATACTCTGATCGTCAATCTGCCGCCCGACGTGGAGAAATACAGAACCCGGAGACTGGAGGGAATACGGCGGATTCTCCGGGAGCAGGGGTACGACATCAGTTTCACACAACTATTGGAGGCCTATCTTAAGGGTTTCGAGAAGTGCAAGGAGACCTGGAGGAAAAACCTGGACCTTTCCACGGAGGATCAGATCGCTAATTTGATGGGATTTTTGGGCTTGTCCGATTTCGAGGCCAAGGTTGAGAATCTAATGCCCGACCTGGCGAAAGCGTACTCCTCCCCTATCCTGGATGATCCTCCGGAGTTGATTGCGGGGGCGGAGGAAATATTGGCGGAGCTTAACGGAGACGGATACAAAATCGGCTTAATCTGCAACACCGGCACCACGCCGGGCAGAACTTTAAGAACGCTATTGACCAGGTTCGGTCTGCTTGATTTCTTTCAGGTTACCACATTCTCAGACGAGCTTAAGATTCGAAAACCCGACCCCCGGATATTCCAGCAGACGCTACGCCGACTGGACAGCACACCCCAGAACTCCCTGCACGTGGGGGATTTGTTGAGCGTGGACGTCATGGGAGCCAAAAACATAGGCATGCTGGCGGTTCAGGTGGATTCCGGCCAGGCCTTCTTCGACGAAATCCTGCCAGAATGCAATGGAGAGATCCAACCCGATTACAGCATAGGAGAGCTGAAAGAGCTGAAGTTGATCCTCGACCAGTTGAAGACCTGATGAAGAGCGAAGCGATTGATGCTTCGGATTCGGCAGCCGGTCCATTTCAGGGGCAAGGGAAAAGAAACAAAAGTGACGGGGGGAACTGACGACAATAGTAAGGAGACCGGCCTAGCCCGGATAGGATGCGAATCCGTTATCCCCAATTGAGAAAAAGGAAGGTACGTTGATGAGCAAGAAAATCGGAATACTGACCGGCGGAGGAGACTGTCCCGGACTGAATGCTGTTATTCGCGCGGTGGTGAGAAAATCAATCAAATGCGACTACCAGGTTTTGGGCATCCGCCGTGGATGGCGCGGCCTGATGGATTATGGACTGACCGAGGAGCTCAATTTAGACAAGGTTTCCGGGATAATCCACCGGGGGGGCACCATTCTGCAGACCTCCCGCACCAATCCCTACAAGGTGCCGGACGGGGTGAAGCGAATCATCGAGAAGAAGAAGTCTCTGGGTCTTTCCGCCATCATAGCCGTGGGCGGCGAGGACACTCTCAGCGTAGCGGCCAAACTATACGAGGAGGGGGTGAAAGTGGTGGGGGTGCCCAAGACCATCGACAACGACATCTGGGGTACCGACTACACCTTCGGCTTCGATACCGCGGTCAACATCGCCATGGACGCCATCGATCGGGTTCACACCACGGCCGAGTCCCACAACCGGGTGATGGTGGTGGAGGTGATGGGCCGGCATACCGGCTGGATCGCCATAGAAGCGGGAATCGCCGGAGGAGCGGACTTCATCCTCATCCCGGAGAGACCCGTGGATTTAGAGAAAGTCTGCGACGCCATCTGCCAGCGTCACCAACGAGGACGCGATTTCAGCATCGTGGTGGTGGCAGAAGGAGCCAAGATCGCCGCCGGCGAGGGTGAGCAGAAGGAGGAGATTATGGTGGTCCAGAACGAGGAAAAAGACGCCTTCGGACACGTGCGGCTGGGCGGCATAGGAAGGATACTGGCCACGGAGATTCAGAAGCGAACCGGGTTTGAGACCCGCTTCGTCATCCTGGGATACATTCAGAGAGGCGGAACGCCCACCGCTTTCGACCGCATGCTGGGAACCAGGTTCGGCATCGCTGCAGTGGATCTGGTACAGCGTGGAGAGTTCGGAAAGATGGTCACGCTCCGGGGCAACGAAATCGGTTCCATCGACTTAAAAGAGGTTATCTACAAAACCAAGAGTATAGGCGACGACCTGTACGGAATAGCCGAGGTATTCTTCGGCTGAGGCACCATCCATCACATGGGCCAAACGACGCTGGCCGAAAAACCGTTCTGATGATAGTCGCCCAAGCTGTCGTGGAGATGGGCGGGATTGTCTTTTTCTTCAAGGAAGACGAGATATACTGATATGATGAAACGAATTTCGTTTTTGCTCTGCCTGTTGTTGAGCATGACGTTTGCCGATTTCTCCTCGGCCCGGGATCTCAGCAGTTTGAAGACCGTGGGACTGCGCTTCGGAGTGTGGAGGGCGGAGGACGCCAAGCACGTTCAAGCGGCTCCCGGCGAGCAGATACTCACCGACGTGGCCGCCCTTTATGGGGAGATTCACATCTCCCTGGGATTGAAAAAAGGGTTCGCTGCAGGGATCTCCGTAGGCAGCTGCTATCGGGGGGAAACCCGGTACAGCGATCAATACGGTTACTACTGGAAAAGGGTCACCATTTATCCCATCGGAGGCGAGCTGAAGTATTACCCATTCCACCGCGCCGAAAAATCCCGATGGCAGCCCTATTTGGACACCGGTGCCGCGTTGATTTCGGGAACGGAAGACATACGTTTCGGTGAATACGCCGGCCCCTTGTTGTACTCGGGCAGCGGGCTCAATACCTACCTCACCGTGGGCTGGCACGGGGGCTTGGGCATGGATTTCATACTCGGTTCCTCCTTTGTTGTCGGTCTGGACATGAAGTACCGGGGCGCCCATTTTAATCACAAGGTCGGTGGTATCAAGGACTTCAGCGGACCCCAGGCCACTTTGGGCCTCTCCTATGTCCTGAAAGGACTTTGATCTTTTCCGCCTCCCCGGAAGCCCCTTCCACTCCGGGCAGACAATTCCAGCGCCTGTTCCCCAAATCCCAAAAGAGATCATTAAATTCGTTGCGCATGGCGCGCTCGTGCTGTATATTCCTTAGAATTCGATTTCAGGCAACCATCAACGGTAATAAAAAGTAAATCTGTTGTTTCAAAGCCATAGGAAGGAGGAAGACATGGCAGTGAAGGTCGGCATAAACGGATTCGGTAGAATCGGGAGACTGGTCTACAGGACGGCAGCCATGAGACATCCCGATGTTGACATAGTGGCCGTCAACGACATCACCGATGCCCCAACTCTGGCTCATCTTCTCAAATACGATTCAGTACACGGTGTCATGAAGTCCGAGGTCAAAGCCCAAGGCAATGCCATTGTGGTGGACGGTAAAAAAACCGAGGTCCTCTCGGAGAAGGACCCCGCTGCCCTACCCTGGAAGAAGCTGGGGGTGGATTTGGTGGTCGAATCCACCGGCAGGTTCCGCACGGCGGATGACGCCAAGAAACATCTGGATGCCGGAGCCGAAAAGGTGCTGATCTCCGCGCCGGCAAAAGGCAAAGGCGGTCCGGTTTCAAACATCGTTCTGGGCGTAAACCAGGAGAAGTACGATCCCAAAGCACAGGTTTTGACCATCGGGTCCTGCACCACCAACTGCCTGGCGCCGGTTGCCAAGGTCCTGAACGACAGCTTCGGAATCGTACGGGGATTCATGACCACGGTGCATGCCTATACCGCCGATCAGAGACTGATGGATGCCCCTCACAAGGACTTGAGAAGAGCCCGGGCGGCGGCCATGTCCATCATCCCCACCAGCACCGGCGCGGCCAAAGCGTTGTCTTTGATTCTCCCGGAGTTGTCAGGAAAATTGGATGGGGTCGCGCTGAGAGTTCCGGTTCCCACCGGCTCGATCGTCGACTTGATCTGTGAGCTCTCCAAAGACGTAACCGTCGAGGAAGTAAACCAGGCCATGAAAAAAGCGGCCGACGGCCCCATGAAGGGCATCCTGCAGTACATGGAGGATCCCATAGTTTCGGCGGACGTCATTCAGAATCCGCACTCGTCGATCTTCGATGCGCCCTCCACCGTAGTCATGGGCAAGAACCTTGTTAAGGTATTCTCCTGGTACGACAACGAGTGGGGCTTTTCCTGCCGGATGGTGGAGATGCTGGAGTTGATGGCAAAGTAAGCGAAACCTTGTTAGGGCCGGGGGTGCACTCCTGCCCTGAAGGTGCGGATGGGGGCACAACCCCTGTCCAAACACATTAGTCACGCATGTTGGGACAGGTCTTTTACCCCTATTCCCAAGAGAGTATGGGTGGGGGGTATGGCCGGGCGAACACAGCTTTCTTATCCCAGGAGGGGATATGGAAAAACTGAGCATTGACGACGTGAAACTTAACGGCAAGAAAGTCCTGGTTCGAGTCGACTTCAACGTGCCCCTGGATGAAAAGGGTGAAGTCGCCAATGACAAACGTATCGTGGCATCGCTGCCAACGATTAAGAAAATCATGGCCGACGGTGGAAAAGCAATCTTGATGTCTCATCTGGGCAGGCCCAAGGGCAAAAGGGTGCCGGAGATGAGCCTGGCGCCGGTGGCCAAAAGGCTTGAGAAGCTTCTGGGCAAGCCGGTCAAGTTCGTAAACGACTGCATCGGGCCTGACGTGGAGAAAGCCGTATCAGGACTCAAACCCGGCGAGTGCCTTCTGTTGGAGAACCTGAGATTCCATCCGGAGGAGGAAAAGAACGATCCGGACTTTGCCAAAAGACTCGCCCAGTTGGGAGAGGTGTACGTCAACGACGCTTTCGGCACGGCTCATCGAGCGCACGCTTCCACCGAGGGAGTGACTAAGTACTTCAAGCAGTGCGCAGCCGGTTATCTGATGCAGAATGAGTTGAAGTATTTGGGCTTGGCGTTGGCCAATCCCCAGCGGCCGTTCGTGGCCGTGCTGGGAGGCGCCAAGATATCCGGCAAGATAGACGTGATAACCAACCTCATGGACAAGGTCGATTCCATCCTAATCGGCGGCGGGATGGCCTTCACCTTTTACAAGGCCATGGGCAAAGAGATCGGGAAATCGCTGTTGGAGCCGGACAAGATCGACTTGGCCAAACAGATACTGGACAAGGCCAGGGAAAAACAGGTGGGTTTCTTCCTGCCGGTGGACGTGGTCGTAGCCTCGGAAGCCAAGGAGGAGGCATCGACACAAGTTGTGGACTACGGTGCCATCCCGCCCGACATGCAGGGTTTGGATATAGGCCCGAAAACCCTCCAGGAGTTTTCCTCGAAGTTGGACCAGGCCAAGACCGTGGTCTGGAACGGGCCTATGGGTGTCTTTGAGGTCGGCAAGTTCGCGGCAGGCACTATAGGTATCGCCCGCGAGCTGGCCAAGATAACCGAGAAAGGCGCCACCACCATAGTGGGGGGTGGAGACTCAGCTTCAGCGGTGTCCAAGGCCGGACTGAAGGATAAGCTTTCGCACATCTCCACCGGCGGAGGAGCATCTCTGGAATTCTTGGAGGGAAGAACTTTACCCGGTGTAGCTGCACTGACGGATGCGTAAGGCGCATCTTTTGACATCAGCACATCGGATTAACCTTTTTTAGCTGCGGTCTGTGGATTTGTCCTGAGCAAGTCGAAGGACTGCGGACGGTGGACAACATCATGCGAACTCCCATAATAGCCGGCAACTGGAAGATGTACGAAACGGAGGAGGAGGCCCTGATTCTGGCCTCCGATATCAAAAAACGGTTGAAGAATGTGACCGGTGTGACGGTGATCCTTTGTCCTCCGTTCACCTCCCTCTCCTCGGTGAGAAAAGCCATCCGGGATTCCTCCATTCTGCTGGGAGCGCAGAACATGTATTGGGAGGAGAAGGGCGCCTTCACCGGAGAGATATCGCCTCCCATGTTGTTGACGGCGGGCTGCAAATGCGTTATCTTGGGCCATTCGGAGCGGAGGGGTTATTTTTCGGAGACCGACCAATCGGTCAATGCCAAACTCAAATCCGCTCTCAAATCCGGGCTCTCCCCGATCGTATGCGTGGGAGAGAAGTTGGAGCAAAGAGAGGCAAACAAAACAGAGGAGATTGTCGAAACTCAGGTGGAAGGAGCATTCACAGGGCTGAATGCACAGCAGGCAGCCGCCGCGGTTGTGGCCTACGAACCGATCTGGGCCATTGGAACCGGAAAAACGGCCACGCCGCAGCAGGCCAACGACGTTCATGCGTTCATAAGGAAGCTGCTCGGTGCGCGGTTCGGCAAGGATGCGGCAGAGAAAATCAACATTTTGTATGGAGGATCGGTCAAGCCGGAGAACTCCGGAGAACTGCTGAGGATGCCGGATATCGACGGCGCCTTGGTCGGCGGAGCGAGCTTGAACGCCGAATCCTTTGAGAAGATAGTGAAGTCGGCTATGCGGAACTGACAGATCCGGCCGGGCCGATTCGAACATCGGGAAACAGAAAAAGTCCGGTTTGAACTTTTGTCAAATCACTAGGAGGTTTGCTTGGTAACGCTATTGACCATCTTGCACGTGTTAATCTGCATCGGTTTGATCATGGTGGTCCTGATGCAGTCCGCCAAAGGAGAAGGACTGGCAGGAGCCTTTGGAGGCTCGGGGATTACCGGCGCCGTATTCGGAGGAAGAGGCGCGGCCTCCTTTCTCTCCAAGGCCACTACGATTCTGGCGGTGGCTTTCTTCGTAAGCTGCATAGTTCTGACCTTCCTTTCTCCCACCGGAGGCGGCAGCAGACAGGAATCCAGCGCCATCCAGAGGGAAGCCGAGAGAAGGGCCGGTCAGGGAAGCGCTCCCGCTACCAGTGTCCCCGGGACGACTCCTCAGGAACAGCCCCAGACTCAGGGACAGTCTCAGACTCCCACGGAGCAGCCCCAGACTCCTCCGCCGGGAGAGGGCCAGTAGAGTTTTTCCCTTGTCTTGGGGAAAGTAACAGGCCAGGCCGATCGGACTGCGATCAGCCGTTTATCCGAGAAGATGTGAATTCCCATGCGGAAGTGGTGGAACTGGTAGACACACCATCTTGAGGGGGTGGCGGCGAAAGCCGTGCGGGTTCAAATCCCGCCTTCCGCATTTGTAATGAAGTGGTTCCCAGTAACCTCTTTTCCTGCCAATCTCAATTGACCCTTTCGGACAGCAAGAAAGGTTGTCTTGAGCAGCAGTTCGAAGTGATTCGCTGGTTGTTCGAACAAGAAAATGAAACCTAAGATTGACTCTTCAATCTAGCCAGCCTCTCCTTGGCATCCTCCACCTCCGGTATCCCTGGGTCGGCATCTTTCCAGTTCTCCAGAAATTCCTCATATTTCTCGATTGCTCTTTTCCCCCAACCGGATTCCTCATAGCAGATACCCAGAAAATAGGGAATCTTGGACGAGAGGAGCGGGTTCTTGGTTCTGGAGAGTATATCCCAGGTTGACAATCCATCGAACTCCTGGACTGCTTCACCAATCATGCCGCTTTTCAAATATGTTACCGCCAACCAGTATTTCATCTTGAAATCGTTTGGCTGCATCTCCGTAAGCTTTAGGATTTCTTTCAAAGCTTGATCAAACTTCCCTCTGGCGTATTTGATCTCATACTCCAGGAAATACCACTCGGATTTGTCGAACTCTGCTTTATCCTTCAACTCCTCACCAGCTTCATTTGATATCTTCTGTGCGCTGTCCAACAAGCCTGCTTTCACCAACAGGGAGGCGTAGTCGCATTTGAAAAGGGGGAGGAACTCGGGATAGAATTCGGTCACATATTTCGTTGTTTTACGGCCTGACTGCAGGGCATTATCAAACTCCTTCTTCTCTGCATAAATCCTGGCAACCCGGTCATACTTGTCGGCCTGCTGATCGTAAAGCCTGTCAAGCTCATCTGCAGCGATGCCCTGATTCAATATTTTTAGCGCCAGATCGTATTTGCCTTGAGACAGGGGAATCAAGGCGAGATCGGCTCGAGAAATCGATTTGGCCATTTCCCCCCCAAGCTCACCATACTGAAGGAAATATCGCTCCGCCTTCTCGTATTCTCTTTTGTACAGATGCACAAACCCCAATTTCTCGATGCTGGCCTCAAAATCAGGCTTGATCTCCAGAGCCTTTTTGTAGGATTCGATAGCCTTATCAGCCTCAGCATGGTGAGCGTGAATGTCTCCCCTGCTATCGTATGGGTTCGCTTCGCCCGGAGCCAACTGTATGTATTTGTTTATAGACTGAATAGCCTCATCATAACGGCCGACATTATCGTAGGCATAGGCTAAGCTGTTGTACGCATCCTCATCCAGCGAGTCAAATTCAATGACTTTCTTCAAGTGGACAATAGCCTCCTCATCATTTCTCATCATTTGATTTACTAAAGCCAGTTCCTGGTGAGCCACCTTCTCGTCAGGATAAAGCTTGACCATCTCTTCTAAGATTCGTTTCGCCTCCTGAGATTGCATCAGGAACATCTGATGATAAGCATCGATTAAGAACTTCTCTTTTCTTGACACCTTGTCTGAAAACCTGGCTGCCTTCTCGATGGATCTCCTTGCGCCGACCGCATTCCCAAGCTGGAAGTAGCAAAACGCCAGTTGCAGGTAGGCGCTGGCGAAGGTTGTGTCTATCTTGACAGCCTGTTCGAATTTCTCGGTTGCTTCTTTGGTATACAGTTTATTAGTAAGCTCTTTTCCTTCCAGATAAGACCTCAATGCTTCAGGCGAGTGGGTAGTGATGTCTGCAACCGGTCGTTCTTCTCCCTGCTTAGCCAGTGTGGGTATTTCCAAATCGCTTCTTATCTCCGATGACAGGCTGTCAACCAACGCGAATATGTTCGTTCCGTTAGGACCGGCTATCCTCTGGGAAGCAACCACATTTCCGCTTTTAACGTCTACCAACTGAGAGGTGATAACCAGATCAGGTGTGGTGGAGAGAATCTTGCCCAGAATCATGTACTTCGCCTTTGCCTTTTGCGCCACCTCGGAGGCGACCGTCTTATCTATGACTCTCGCCCCCTCCCTTCCCATCATCTTCAGCAGATCATATAATCTCTGACTGGAGACCACTTTCATATATTGAGATTCCGACAGACCAGTAATCAGAAGCTCGGAAACCATCTCGCCGATTCTCTCCTGATCTTCTTTGTCTTTCAGATTCTCAAAATACATAATGGCCAGAGTATTCTCCTCCGCCACCGCTTTCCTCTCCGGAACTATCTGAAGCTGAAAAGGCTTGAGAATCACAAAAAGCAAAACTAGGACAAAGATGATTGACGCGGGGACGATGAATGGCAGAAGTGTCTTTTTGGATTTGGTGGGAATCGCTTCCGGAGGAATCTGGGTCGTCTTCACATACTCCAGGCTTTTCTTCTCTCGTCTCAAATCCGCCAGAACGTCATCTATATGCTGATATCTCTCCTCCTTCTCCTTGGCCAGAGCCTTGTCAACTAAGTCCTGCAACTTAGCCGAAACTCTATTGTTGAATCGAGCTAGCGGCAGGGGTTCTTCATTTACTATGGCATGAAGCACAGCCGCCTCATGATCTCCCTGGAAAGGCAATTGCCCGGTCAAAAGCTCATACAAAACCACTCCAAAGGAGAAAATGTCGCTTCTCTGATCCACATCCTCACGCCGGGCTTGCTCCGGTGACATGTAGGAAGCAGTTCCCAGGGTGGTGCGGCTCTGGGTGAGCTTGGTGGCTCCTTTTAGCTTGGCTAGCCCGAAGTCCATGATCTTAACCTGACCCCGGGGAGTCAGCATGATGTTGTCCGACTTGATATCCCGGTGAACAATCCCCTTCTCATGGGCGATGGCCAGACCTTCGCATATCTGAACCGCAATGTCCAGAACCTTCCTTATCGATAAGGTCTCCTTCTGAATTACCTGTCTTAAGGTCTCGCCCTCGCAATACTCCATGACGATGAAGGTCTGTCCCTCGAACTCGTCGATCTCATAGATGGTGGTGACATTGGTGTGATTCAAAGCCGAAGCCGCTTTAGCCTCGTGCACGAATCTTTCCTTTTCGACGGAATCAGTGGTCAGATGCTGGGGAAGAAACTTGATGGCCACCATCCGGTCCAGCTTGGTGTCCCTAGCTTTATAGACCACGCCCATTCCACCCTCACCCAGCTTCTCCAGAATCTTGTAATGAGAAATGGTTCTGTTAACCATTTTGCCCTTCTCCCGTGAAGCCTATGTCGTTGTATTGAATAAAAGAGAGCTGGCACGTGTTGTCAACGGAAAAGAGAGACGCACCGAGGTCTGGTGTTGGCAGGGGTCTAAGAAGATCGCGGATATAGATCAGTTCCTGCTCAAGAGAGTGTAGACCACTGCAAAGGACGCAACTTTTGTAAAAGCCCCAAGGGGTTCAAATCCCGCCTTCCGCGTTTGTAACCGTGGGAACCTGCTCCCCCTCTGCCTTCAGAACCCCTACACGGCTTTTTCTGCTCGAGAGATAGGTATACAGCGCGGGTATAATAAACAGCGTTAGCCCCAGAGAAAACAAAAGCCCACCGATAATCACGATTCCTATCGATTGCCGACTCTTGGCCGCCGCGCCCAGCGCCAGCGCGATGGGCAGGACGCCGAAAGCCGTGGCCAGACTGGTCATCAGGATCGGCCGAAAGCGCTGAGCTGCGGCGTCGATAACCGCTTCCTTGATGGATAGCCCTTTGGCCCGGCGCTGATTGGCGAACTCCACGATCAGGATGCCGTTCTTGGTCACTATGCCCACCAGGGCGATAATGCCTATCTGGCTGAAGATGTTCAGCGTCTGCCCGAACAGCCACAGCGACAGAACCGCGCCGGCCAGAGCCAATGGCACGGTGAACATGATTATCAAGGGATCGCGGAAGCTCTCGAACTGCGCCGACAGAATCAGATATACCAGAACCAACGCCAGCAGGAACGCAAAGACCAGAGTGTGCGAGCTTTCCGCGTATTCCTTGGCCGTCCCGGCCAGGCTGGTGGAGAACGACTCGTCCAGCGTGGAGGAAGCTATTTTGTCCATTTCCTTGATCCCATCGGCCAGGGTATAGCCCTGGGCCGTGGAGGCCGATACCGTGGCGGACACATACCGGTTGTAATGATACACCTGGGGCGGGTTGCTGCGATATGAGAGATTCACTATGTTGTCCAGTTGGATCAACTCTCCCCGGCTGTTGCGAACGTAGATGGAGCTTAAATCCAGCGGCTCGTCGCGATCGGACCGGTCGGCCTGCACGATCACGTAATACTGTTTGCCGTTCATCACGAAATCACCGTATTGCTGTCCGCTGAAGAAAAGCTG
>CAZWAO010000047.1:0-14684 GCA_964631815.1 uncultured Ignavibacteria bacterium
AGGAAATAGTGACCTATCTGGTCAGAGGCGAGCTCAAATCCTATCGCCAGCTGCCGCTGAACCTGTATCAGATACAGACCAAATTCCGGGACGAGATCAGACCCCGTTTCGGCCTGATGCGGGGCCGGGAATTCATAATGAAGGATGCCTACTCGTTCGACAAGGACGAGGCGGGACTTAAGATCAGCTACCAAAAGATGCTGGATGCTTATCGGAGGACCTTCGACCGCTGCGGTCTGGAAACCAGAACGGTGGAGTCGGACACCGGCGCCATGGGCGGCACGGCGGCCCACGAGTTCATGGTAATCGTGAACACCGAGGGCGGAGAGAACGTGATCTTTCACTGCGACAATTGCGACTACGCGGCCAACATGGACAAAGCCAGCTCCTTAGAGCCGGAGACCACGGCCGGAGAAGAGGACAAAGCCAAGCCCATAGAAAAGGTGGCCACGCCGGGAGCCAAGACGGTGGAGGAGGTGACCGCCTTCTTAAAGGTTCCGGCCCGCAAGCTGGCCAAGACCCTTTTGTACAAGGCGGACGAGTACATGGTGGCGGCCATGATCAGAGGAGACAGGCAGATTAATGAGATCAAGTTGAAAAACGTATTGAAATGCATCAACCTGGAAATGGCGGACGCCCAAGCCGTGGAAAAGGCCACGGGCGCAGCCGTGGGCTTTGCCGGGCCGGTGGGCTTGAAAGGGGTCAAGATCGTGGCGGATCCCGAGGTCTCTCGACTGCGCAACTTCGTTGCCGGAGCCAACCAGGACGACCATCACTTAGTCAACGTGAATCCGGGGCGTGATTTTCAGATGGATCAGGTGGCCGAGATCAGATGCGCGCAGGAGGGAGAAACCTGTCCCCGATGCGGAAAGGGGAGGCTTTCCACCTCCCGGGGCATCGAGGTGGGGAACACCTTCATGCTGGGAACCAAATACAGCCAGAGCCTGGGGGCCACCTTCTCGGATGCCGACGGGCAGGAGAAACCGTTCATCATGGGTTCCTACGGCATCGGCATCACCCGCACCGCCCAGGCGGCGGTGGAGAGGTTTCACGACGATCAGGGGATAATCTGGCCTGCGGCCATCGCGCCTTTCTCCGTGGAGATCGTGCCGTTGAACATGAGCGACGAACAGCAAAAGAATACGGCATTCCAAATCCACCAGGAGATGGAAAAGCAGGGTTTGGAGGCGCTGATCGACGACCGGGACGAAAGGGCCGGTGTGAAATTCAACGACGCAGATTTAGTGGGGATACCCCTGCGGCTGAACGTGGGCGCCAGAAGCTTAAAAGAAGGCAAAGTGGAAATCTATGTAAGAAAGACAAGGCAAACCACGGCCGTGCCCAAGGAGGCGGTGGTGGAGAAGTGCCGGGAGCTGCTGCGGGAGCTTTAGGGCCGCGGGGGGGAGCAATTCGAGCCTCATGGGAAGGAGATACCGATAGGAAGCGTGGGAATGTAGTCGGCCCAGTTGAAACCGGGTACCTAAGATCCAACCGAAATTTTTGTGTTGATTTTCACGAGAGCAGGTATTATATTTACCGGTTAAGAGTGGGTGAAACCCACTCTTTTACGTAAGTAATAGCGTATAAGTTAAATTATGAGTTCATTGCCGGATAGGTTGAGGGAAAAAGTGCAGCCTCTGGTGGAAGAGGAAGGCCTGGAAATGGTAGAGCTTCAGTTTTCGACGGCCGGTGCCGCATCCGTGCTGCGCGTCTTCGTGGACCGGAGAGGCGGCGTGACCTTGGGCCAGTGCGCCTCAATCAGCAGAAAGCTGGGCGATTTTTTAGATACCGAGGATCTGATTCCCACCCGGTACACTTTGGAGGTTTCCTCACCCGGCTTAGACCGGCCTTTGACCACGGCCGCGGATTTCAAAAGGAAGATCGGAGAAAAGGTAAGGCTGGTCCTGACCGAATCGACGAACGGAAAAACGGAGATGGTGGGAAAGATAGAAAACGTGCAGGATAAAGATCTGTTTTTTCTGGAATCGTCGGATAAAGCCGGTTCGCAGGAACAAACGCGGGTGATTCCATTGGACAGGGTTGCCCGGGCCAAGATCATACTTTAGCTTGAAGGTGAGCTGATGAACTACGAGATCTTAGAGGCGTTAAGCCAGATCACCAAGAACAAAAACATCGAGATGGATTTCGTCATAGAGACGCTGGAGAACAGCTTAATCCAGGCAGCCAAGAAGAAGTTCGGCAACGCCGAGAACATCAAGGTGGAGGTGGACCCTACCTCCGGAGAGATAAGCATCACGGCCACCAAGAAGGTGGTGAAGGAGGTAGCGGATCCCGCCACGGAGATTCCGGTGGATGAGGCCCGGGAGCTGGTTCCCCGAATCAAGCCGGGAGAGGAAGTGGAGGTGCCGGTGGGGTTCGAGGAGTTCGGCAGAAACGCCATTGCAGTGGCCAAACAAACCCTGATTCAAAAGGTCCGGGACGCGGAGAGGGAGAGGATTTACGAGGAGTATAAGAACAAGGTGTCCACGGTGGTCACCGGCGGCGTGCAGCAGATCGAGAAAGGGCATATCATAGTGAACCTGGGAAGGGCGGAGGCGGTTCTTCCTCCCAAGGAACAGATTCCCAAGGAGAGATACCGGCAGGGAGACCGGATCCGCGCGCTGATCTTAGACGTGCAGAAAAGCACCAAGGGTCCCCAGATCGTCCTCTCCCGGGCCAACCCGGAGTTCGTCAAGAAGCTCTTCGAGCTGGAGGTGCCGGAGATCTATGAGAGGATCATCGAGATCAAATCCGTGGCCAGAGAGCCGGGAGAGAGGTCCAAGATAGCCGTAAGCTCCATCGACGATCGGGTGGATCCGGTGGGCGCCTGCGTGGGAGTGAAGGGCAGCCGGGTGCAGAGCATCGTCAGGGAGCTTTCCAACGAACGCATCGACATCGTGCCCTGGAGCGCCAACCCGGAGAATTTCGCCACCCGAGCCTTGGCCCCGGCCAAGGTGGTGCACGTGGAGACCTACCATGACGATAACAGCATGACCATCGTGGTGGAGGACGACAGGCTTTCGCTGGCCATCGGCCGGGCCGGACAGAACGCCAGGCTGGCGGCCAAGCTCACCGGATGGAAGATCAACATATTAAGCGAGACCGAGTATCGAGAGCAAAAGAAGCTGGAGGATCAGCTCAAGATCTACGTGAGCGAGCTGCCGGGCGTGGGCAAGAAGCTAAAAGAGCTTCTGAACGCACAGGGAATCGAAACCGTTCAGCAGCTGGCCAAGTCCACAGTCGAGGAACTGGTCGAAATCGAAGGGGTGGGCCCCAAAAGGGCGGCTTCGCTGGTGGAGAAAGCCAAAGATTATCTGAATCCGTCGAAAAGCAGCTAATAAACCGGCTCGGACGGCTGGCGCCGGGTATGTCCGGCGGTAATCTGATCATGAAGTCCTGACACAAGAGGTGCCTGTTTTGGCAAACAAAAGAGCATATCAGCTGGCCAGGGATTACAAGATCTCCAGTGAAGCCATGCTGGCCATCATCCGCGAGCTGGGATTCGAGATAAAGAGCCACATGAGCGCGGTGGATGAAAAAATGGCCGCCGCCATAGAGAGGAAATTCCAGAAGGAGAGGGAGGCGGTGGCGGAGGACTTGGCGGAGAGGAAAAGGAAGCTCACGGAGAGAAAGAAGAAAGAGGAACAACAGGCTACTCCGCCCGCCCCGACCGCCCAGACCAAGGAGGTCAAAGTCCCTCAAGGTCAGCGCACCCGAAAGCCGGTGTGGAAGAGACCGGAAATCAGAAAGAAAAAGCCGTTTCCCGGCAAGGGGAGACACGAGAGAAAGGTAGACAAGGCCGAAATAGAGCAAAGCGTCAAGAAGACCTTGGCCTCCATGGATTTGAGCAAGCAGGCCAGGAAATACAGAAGAAGGCCCCAAGGTGAGCGGGGCGAAAAAGAGGCCGAACCAACCAACTTGATCCGGGTCACCGAATATCTCTCGGTGGCCGAATTGGCCAATCTGATGGGGGTCAAGCCCGCCCAGGTCATATCCAAATGTCTGGAGCTGGGTTTCGTGGCCACCATAAATCAGAGACTGGACATGGACAGCATTGAGACCATCGCCCTGGAGTTCGGATTCAACGTCCAGCCGGTGAAGGAGATCGGAGTAGAGGAGACGGAGGAGCCGGATTTAGATGAGCAGATGAAGCCCCGGCCTCCGATCATCACCATCATGGGTCACGTGGATCACGGCAAGACCTCGCTTCTGGACTACATTCGGAAAAGCAATATAGTGGCGGGGGAATCGGGCGGCATCACCCAGCACATCGGTGCTTACGAGGTGGAGGTGGGGGGCGGAATGATAACCTTTTTGGATACCCCGGGCCATTCCGCATTTACCGCCATGCGGGCCAGGGGCGCCCAGGTGACGGACATCGTGGTGCTGGTAGTAGCGGCAGACGATGCGGTCATGCCCCAAACCGTGGAAGCCGTGGATCATGCCCGGGCGGCGGGCGTGCCCATCATCGTGGCCATCAATAAAATGGATCTGCCCGGAGTGAAGAGCGATCCGGTCAAGCAGCAACTGGCCAAGCTGAATTTAGTCCCCGAGGAATGGGGAGGATCGACCATCATGGTGGAGATATCGGCCAAGACCGGAATGGGAGTGGAGAAGCTTCTGGAGATGATCCTGCTGCAGGCGGAGATGATGGAGCTTAAGGCCAATCCATTCCGCCGCACCTCCGGCGTGGTGGTGGAGTCGGAGCTGTCCAAGGGACGGGGGGTGATAGCCACGGTTCTGGTGGAAAAGGGTACCCTGAGAGTGGGAGATCCTTTTGTGGCCGGACCCTACCACGGCCGGGTAAGAGCCATGTTCAACGAAAGAGGAAATCCGGTGATAGAGGCCGGGCCCTCCACCCCGGTACAGGTCTTGGGCTCTTCCGGAGTGCCCCAGGCCGGGGACAGCTTCGTGGTTACCGCCAGCGAATCCGAATCCCGCCAGATATCCGGCCAGCGGCTCAGGCTCAAGCGGGAACACGACCTCCGGCAGGTGAAAAGGGCCTCTCTCACGGACGTGTACGAGCAAATAGAGGAAGGCAAAGTCAGGGAGCTGAACCTGATATTGAAGGGGGATGTGGGGGGATCGGTGGAGGCTCTGTCCGACACCTTAGAGAAGCTGTCCACCCAGGAGGTCAAGGTGCTGGTGATCCGCAAGGGAGTGGGACCCATCACCGAGAACGACGTTCTATTGGCGGAGGCTTCCAACGCCATCATCATCGGCTTTCACGTCCGTCCGGATCTGAGGGCCAGGGAAGTTGCCGCCAGGGAGCACGTGGACATCAGGCTCTACGATGTCATCTATGAGATCGAGTCGGAAGTTAAGAAAGCGCTGGAGGGGCTTCTGGAGCCGGAGATCACGGAAACCATTTCGGCCACGGTGGAGGTTAAGAGCGTCTTCAAAATATCCAACGTGGGTCAGGTGGCCGGCTGCCTGGTGCAGGACGGAACGGTTCACAAAGGCGATAAGGTTCGGTTGATCCGCGACGGGACGGTGGCCTACCAGGGGGTGATATCTTCCCTGAAGAGGTTCAAGGATGACGTCCGAGAGGTGTCCAGCGGCATGGAATGCGGAATAAAGATAGAGAATTATGACGACGTCAAGGTGGGCGACGTGCTGGAGTTCTACCAGGTGCAGGAGTTGGCCCGCAAGCTGGAGTGAGCCGGGGAATGGGCAGGAGGCGAGGCGGCGTTCCGGGTAAATAGCCTTTAGCGGATATGTCTTCGGTTTCCATGGTCGTGGGTTTAGCCAGCATAGATGTCCACCTTCCGGAAAGCGGATCCCTCAAAAGCAAAAGGCAGATTTTGAGAAGGATCAAGGATCGGGTGCGCAACAACTTCAACGTTTCCATCGCCGAAGTGGGTTACAACGATCTGTGGCAAAGAACCACTTTGGGAGTGTCGGTGGTGGCCAACCAGAGGCAGTTCGCCAATCAGGTGCTAAGCGGCGTGGTGGATTTAGTCAGCAAAACAAACGGCGTTCAGATGCTGGACTATACCATAGAGCTGCTTTGAGAGAGAATTCCCCGGCGAGCTTGAGGAACCCTCATGCCACACCTGCGACAGGATCGAGTGGGCGATCTGGTGAAAAGGGAGATCGCCCAGATAATAGAGCACGAGTTGAAGGACCCGGGCATAGGCTTCGTTACCCTTACCGGAGTGAAAATGTCCGGGGATTTAAGACAAGCCAGGGTCTTCTACAGCGTCCTGGGAGACCAGGACAGCAAGGAGAGGAGCGCAGCCGCCCTGGGGAGGGCGCGCGGATTCGTGCAGCGGGAAATCGGCCGGAGGCTGAGACTCAGATATACGCCGGAGATATCCTTCTGTTTCGACGCTTCGGTGGAAAGGGGCGCGCACATAGAGGAGCTGATACAGAGAATGCATTCCGACCGGGAGAAGACCGACCTGAAGGCCGGTTCGGAGTCGGGGGATGATTTCCCCTCGATCAAAGAGGAAAACCATGAAGGACAAACTGAATAGGATTCTGAATTTAATCGACGACAGCACTAAGGTCTTGATTACCTCCCATCGTGACCCGGACGGTGATTCCGTCGGCTCCCAGTTGGCGCTGGCGCATCTAGTTGAGGCCCGGGGGAAATCCTATCGGATCGTGAACCAGGGTGAACTTCCGAGGAAGTACGTCTTCCTGGACCCCGAAAAACAGATCGAGAGCTTGGAGGCTTTGGAGGAAGCCGGCCGGCGGGAGTCGGACGCGGATTTAGTCTTCGTGCTGGATTGCACTTCCCAAAGCCGGATGGGGAAGGTAGGAGAGATGATCCCCCAGCAGGCGGTAGTGGTCAACTTAGATCACCACGGGGACAACGAAAACTTCGGCACGCTGAATTACCTGGACCCTGACGCCTCGGCCGTGGGAGAGATGATCTACTTGCTTTTCAAAGCTGCCCATGTTCCCTTGACCCCCCAGGTTTCCACCTGGCTTTTCGCGGCCATCCTGACCGACACCGGCAGGTTCAAGTTCAGCAACACAACGCCGGCTTGTCTCCGGGCCTGCGCGGAATTGATACAGGGCGGAGCTGACCCCAGGCAGATAACCAACCGGATTTATTTCAACCATTCGCTGGCTTTTCTGAAGCTTCTGGGAGCGGTGTTGAGCAATCCGGAGATAACCTTGGACCGGCGGGTATGCATCATGACCGTCAGACGGGAGACTCTGGTGAGCCTGGGTGTGGATACCAAGGAGATGGAGGGGTTGGTGAACTATTCGCTGTTTCTGGAAGGAGTGGAGATAGGTCTGCTTTTCACCGAGAAGACCGAGGCAAGGACTAAAGTGAACTTAAGGTCCCAGAACCAATTCGACGTGGCTCGAGTAGCCAGAGCTTTCGGAGGGGGAGGTCACAGAAACGCAGCCGGATGCACGCTGTCTTTACCCTTAGAGCAGGCCAAACGAACCGTTCTGGAGCACATTCAAACCATCCTGCAACATGAACCTGTCAGGAGTCTTGATAGTTGACAAACCGTGCGGGATCACCTCGCATGACGTGATACTGAGGCTGAGGAGAATGTTGGACGTGAGAAGCATCGGCCATGCCGGAACCTTAGACCCCGGCGCCAGCGGTCTGCTTTTGGCTTGCGTGGGCCGGGCTACCAAGATCGTTCAATTCCTCACCCGCTACGATAAGGAATACGAGGCGGTGATCAAACTGGGTCTGGCCACGGATACTTACGACGGCGAGGGCAAGGTGACCGCCGAGTACTCGGGCGATCTGCCCGATGCGAATCAAATAGAAAAAGTGCTTCACTCCTTTGAGGGCAGGATGCTACAGACTCCCCCGCCCTATTCCGCAGTAAAGCACAAAGGCAAGAAGCTTTATCAATACGCCCGAGCTCAGGAGAAGGTGGAGGTGAATCCCCGGGAGATTGAAATCAAGGATTTGCAGGTGCTGGACATCCGACCGCCCTGCGTGAGGTTCAAGGTCAGGTGCTCCAAAGGAACATACATCAGGAGCTTAGCCTCGGAGATAGGGGAGAGGTTGGGATGCGGCGCCCACCTTTCGGAGTTGCGCAGAACCGGGGTCGGCCCCTTCCGGCTGGAAGATGCTCTTTCACTGGAAGAGCTGGAGGAAACTCATCGTAAGGGAGACGTATCAACGGTCATGGTGCCCATAGAGGCAACCCTCTCTCATCTTCCCCAGGTGACGGTGAAGAAGGAATTCACCGATAGGATCAGGCATGGAGCCGTACTCCATAAAACCTGGGTGAAGCCCCTGCCGGGCGATTTCCAGAGCGGTGATTGGATTTCAGTGAGGGACCACGATGACCGGGTTTTGGCCGTGGGCAGAGCGCTGGCATCTTCCAGGGAGTTTTTCAACGAGAACCACCAGGGAAAGGTCTTCGAATACGCCCGGGTGATTTGAACGCTATTTGGACCGGTAATATGCACGTATGTTTCGATATCAGGAAGGTGGATTTGAGGCCGTTTGAGAAACCGGTGGTGACCCTGGGGACCTTCGACGGCGTCCATCTGGGTCATCGCACCATAATCAGCAGGCTGTTGGACAAAGCCCAAAAGCGCGAAACCAAAGCAGTGGTGGTCACGTATGAACCGCACCCTCAGCGGGTGGTGTCTCCCCAGGATGCGCCGGAGATTCTGACCACTTTGGAGGAGAAGCTGGAGCTGCTGCGAAGCCTGGGGGTGCAGGAGACGGTGGTGATCAACTTCGACCGGCAGCTTAGGGAACGCTCGCCCCAGGAGTTTTTGGGAGAGCTTCTACTGGCCAGACTGGATCCGGGCTATCTGGTGGTGGGAGACGATCATGCTTTCGGCAAGGCGAGAGCCGGGAGGATAGATTTTCTGCGGGAGGCTGCCTCCCAATATGGCTTCGATCTGGAAGTGGTTTCCGCTCTGTGCGTGGACGGGACCAGAATCAGCAGCACCCGCATCCGCAGGGAGTTGAGGGAGGGCGAATTCGCCAATGCCAGAAGCTGGCTGGGACACCCCTACCCGATATTCGGAACCACGGTCCGGGGAAAGGGCCGGGGCAAGAAATTGGGTTACCCTACCCTGAACCTGAAGTTGGCCGAGGGCAAGCTTTTGCCCAAAGACGGAGTGTACGGAGTCAGCGCTCAACTGGAGGGAGAGCCGTACCGCGGGATGATGTATATCGGACCCAACGTTACCTTCGATGAACATGAGCGGGCGGTGGAAGTGCACCTGTTCGACCTGCAGGGGATACCCTCATCCGGGCAGGTAAAGGTCTGGATGGAGGGATGGGTCAGGGCACCGAGGAAATTCGCAAATGCCAACGGGCTTATGGATCAATTGAAATCGGATGAAGAGACAGTCAGACGGATGTTTGAAACCAACTGCTTCAGCGGGATGCAGAAATAACCCAAGGAGGATCTCTTGTCACTTGCCAGAGACAAAAAGGAGAGGCTGATTCAGGAATACCGAATGCACGATGCAGACACCGGTTCGGCTGAGGTTCAGATCGCCCTTCTCACCGAGAGGATCAACGATCTCACGGTGCACCTCAAGACGCACAGCAAGGATTTCAGCTCCAGAAGGGGCCTGTTGAAGCTGGTGGGAAAGAGAAGACGGCTTTTGGATTACCTGAGGGATAACGATCTGGACGCTTACAGAAAGATAGTCGAGCAATTGGGCTTAAGGAAGTAACGGCGTTTGATCCTGTTTGAGAAACTGACCTGAACTTGATCGAGGCGCCCAAGCGGCTTGGCCCGGATAGGAGTATTCAACATGGAATTTAGACGGGAATTGGACCTGGGGGGAAAAACCCTGGTCGTGGAAACCGGCAAGGTGGCCAAACAAGCGCACGGAGCAGCCATGGTGCGTTTGGCGGACACTGTCATTTTGGCCACGGCAGTGGAGGCAAAGGAAATAGACGAGGATCAGGATTATTTTCCTCTCTTCGTAGACTACCGGGAGAAGGCTTATGCTGCGGGCAAGATACCGGGAGGTTTTTTCAAAAGGGAGGGGCGGCCCAGCGAGAAGGAAACGGTGAGCGCCAGGCTTATCGATCGGACCCTGCGGCCTCTGTTTCCGGAGGGATATTTCAAAGAGGTGCAGATCATGGTGATGGTCCTCTCCTCGGATCAGGAGAACGATGCGGACGTGCCCGGCCTGATAGGCGCCTCCGCCGCCTTGAGCATCTCCCAGATTCCCTTTTACCAGCCGGTGGCGGCGATCCGGGTGGGAAGGTTGAACGGACAGTTGATAGCCAATCCCACCTTCTCGGATTTGGAGCAAAGCGACTTAGATCTGGTGGTGGCCGGAACCAAGGATTTTGTGAACATGGTGGAGGGAGAATGCCGTGAGGTTTCGGAGCAGGACATCCTCTCCGCCCTGCAATTCGGACATGAGTGGATCAAGCAGATAATCGCTCTGCAGGAAGAATTCAAGGCCCAGGTGGGAAAACCCAAGCCCCAGGTTCAGGTCACAGCCAGAGACCCCCAACTGATGGAGGCCGTGACCGGCCTAACCTGGGAGAAAATGAAGGAAATCAACCGAACGCCCGACAAGCTGGAGAGGGACGAGAAGTTGGATCAGCTTCTGGAATCGGTCACCGTGGAGTTGACGGAGAGATTTCCGGAAAAGGAGAGGGAGGTTAAGTCCATCCTGCAGGAACTGGAGAAAAAGGATGTTCGGGAGATGATCCTCAACGAGAACAAGAGGGTGGACGGAAGAGACCCGCGCCAAATCCGTCCTATCAGCTGCGAGGTGGGCGTGCTGCCCAGGACGCACGGCTCGGCCATCTTCACCCGGGGACAGACGCAGGCGTTGGTGGCGGCCACCCTGGGGACCAAGATCGACGAGCAGAGGGTGGATGATCTGGAGGGGGAGTCCACTAAAAGCTACATGCTTCACTACAACTTTCCGCCCTTCAGCGTGGGCGAGATCAGGCCCATCCGGGGTCCCGGCAGGCGGGAGATAGGCCACGGCGCGCTGGCGGAGAGGGCCATCCAGCCGGTGATTCCCAAAGAGGACGTTTTCCCCTATACCGTGCGGCTGGTCTCCGATATCCTGGAGTCCAACGGTTCGTCTTCCATGGCCACGGTGTGCGGAGGCACCCTTTCGCTGATGGATGCCGGGGTGCCCATAAAGGCGCCGGTGGCGGGTATTGCCATGGGGCTGATCAAAGAGGGCGACAAGCAGGTGGTCTTAACCGACATTCTGGGTTTAGAGGATCATCTGGGAGATATGGATTTCAAGGTGACCGGAACCAGAGGCGGCATAACCGCATTTCAGATGGACGTGAAGATCGCCGGCGTGGACTTGGACATCATGCACCAGGCAATGATCCAGGCCAAGGAGGCCCGACTCTTCGTTCTGGACAAGATGGAACAGACCATAGCCAAGCCCCGACCCGAGCTTTCGGCTTACGCTCCGCGCATTATCATCCTCAAGGTCAAGCCGGATAAGATCGGAGAGATCATCGGTCCGGGCGGCAAGATGATAAGAAGCATTATCGAGAGAAGCGGCGCCAAGATAGACATCGAGGACGACGGTTCGGTGTTCATCGCCTCGGTGGACCAGAAGGCGGGCGAGCTGGCACAAGAGCTTATTCTCAAACTGACCGAAGAGGCCGAAATCGGCAAGGAATACATGGGCAAAGTCAGGAGGATAACCACCTTCGGAGCCTTCGTGGAGATACTCCCGGGACAGGACGGGCTGGTTCACATTTCCGAGTTGGACAACCGGAGAGTGAATCGGGTGGAGGACGTCTTGAAGCTGGGAGATCAAGTGAAGGTGAAGGTAATCGACATCGATCCTGAGGGCAAGATCAGGCTTTCCCGAAAAGCCTGTCTTCCGAAGACCACGCAAAAAAGGTAGATGCGGTCCGGTCCCATGACGGATCGCAGGCGGACGGTGAGAACCGGTCCGGATGTTCACAGATCAGGCTGGCCGAAGGGAAGGCACAGTTGAAAGGAACCTATAGAAAAACCGTTTTGGAGAACGGTGCCCGGGTGGTCACCGAGACCATGGACAGCGTCCGCTCCTTAAGTATCGGGGCGTGGATAGACGTCGGCTCCCGGGATGAACCGGCGGACCAGGCCGGAGCATCCCACTTCATCGAGCATATGGTGTTCAAGGGCACCAAAAAGCGTTCCGCTCTGGAGATCGCCGCCTCCCTGGAATCGGTGGGAGGGGCGCTTAACGCATTCACCGGAAGGGAGCACACCTGCTATTTCGCCCGGGCCTTGGACGAGCACGTGGACATAGCCTTGGACGTTTTGTCCGATCTCATCCGTAATCCGTTGTTCAATCGCCATGATCTGGAGAAAGAGAGACAGGTTATCATCTCCGAGATCAAGGAGACGGAGGATTCGCCTGCTGATCTGGTGCACGACCTGCTGATGGAGGCCATGTGGAAGGAAAACCCGTTGGGAAGGCCCATAATCGGAACCACCCAAAGCGTGTTGGGGCTTTCCCGCAGCCAGTTGGTAGGCTTCATGAGGAAAAGCTATACCTCCCCTCGCATGGTGATTGCCGCCTGCGGGAACCTCAAGCATCAGGTTCTGGTATCCAAGATTCAAAGGAAATTCGGGTTTAGGTCCAACAGCTCCGGCGATGCCCGAACCCAGGCCCCGCCCAAGCCGCAGGAAAACCAGAGAGTGGTGCCCAAGAAAACCGCGCAGACTCACATCACCTTGGGTGTGCCGGCGTTCCCTTATCGGAATAAAAGGAGATACTCCGCTTTGGTATTGAGCAACATTCTGGGCGGGGGAATGAGCTCCCGGCTATTCCAGAGGATAAGAGAGAAGTTGGGCTTGGTGTACAGCGTTTACTCCTTTTTCGATTTCTTCGAGGATGCGAGCGTCCTGGGAATTTACTTGGGCACCAACCGCGAGAATGCATCGCGGGTCATCGTAGAGGTTCTAAAGGAAGTCAAGAAGCTGAAAAACAACAGCATAGATCCGGAAGAGCTCTCCAACGCCAAATACCAGCTTAAGGGAAATCTGCTTCTGTCCATGGAAAGCACCTTCAACCGGATGAACCGCCTGGCCAGATACGAGCTGTTTTTAGGTGACAACGTGGATCTGGATCATACCATAAAGGCCATCAACAAGATCAAATCCCGGGACGTGATCGAGGTGGCCGAGGAGCTATTCTCGCCGGGGCGGTTGTCCGCCGTGGCACTGGGTCCGCTGGACAGGAGTGCACTGGATGGAATAGACTGGGACAGCTTCTGAAATCCGCGTGGTGACTTGCCGAAATCATGTCCTGGCTAATATGGTTTATCATACTGGCGGCGGCACCGTGGTTTTTCTTCTGCTTCCTATGGAACGTCAGGTATAGACGGTTCCGAGTGACGACCGGACCTGCATTGGTCTATCACCGGGTGGCGGACGGTTTTGACTGGAGCATCACCCGACAGAGCATCAGCCAGTTCGAAAGAGGAATTCGATTTCTACATGATCGGGGATACCGATCGATTGGACCGGACGAGCAAATCGACCCAGCGGAAGGCAGTGATACAAAGAGGCTGGTGATCACCTTTGACGACGGTTACGAAGACGTTTACAGCCATGCGTTCCCCATCTTAAGCAAGTTCGGATTCACCGCCTGCGTGTTCGTGGTCACCGGCTACGTGGGACGAGAAGACGATTGGGACTACCATGTAGGAGGAAAGAGGAAGAGACATTTGTCCTGGGAGCAGATAGCCGAGATGGCTCAGGCGGGATTTGAGTTCGGCTCCCACACCGTGAACCATCCCGACCTCACCAGGATTTCGAAGAGATTCGTCAGATACGAGTTGAGAAGATCAAAGGAGACTTTAGAGCAGGAATTGGGCCAAAGGGTGAACCTTCTGTCTTATCCCTTCGGCCGGTATAATCAAGACATAGAGGAGGAGGCGCAGGAGGCCGGTTATTTGTCGGCCTATACCATCTGCTCCAGAAGAGACGGGAAATCCGGTCGATTCTCAAAACCCAGAAAGGGCGTCTATCTTCTGGATTCGCCTTTGAGCATGCGAATCAAGCTGCATCCCGGGCCTCTGGCCTGGGCGGAGGAAACCAAGGGGAGGATCATCAACCGGTTTGCCAACTGGACCGTGGCTGTCAAAGGTTTACCGGATTATAGTGAGTTGAACGACCGAACACTCGAACCCTCGAGCACTTGAACCCTTGAATCCTCGAACCCTTAGACCTTTGACCTTTGACCTTTGAACCTTTGAACCTTTGAACCCTTGAACTTTCGACCCTTTGACCCTTTGACCCTTTGACCATTCGACCTTTCAACCAATGAAAAACTTTCTGCTGAAATGGTTCGTCACCGCGGTATCGATTTTCGTGGTGGCCAATGTATTCAAACTCATTTATGTTGAGAACCTGACGGTTCTGGTTTTGGCGGCACTGATTTTGGGTATCCTTAATGCGTTCGTCAGGCCGATACTGCTGGTGCTCACTCTGCCGATAAACATAGTAAGCCTGGGGCTTTTCACACTGGTGATCAACGGGTTCCTGCTGTATGCCACGGCCGGCCTGGTACCGGGATTCGAGATAACGGGCTTTTGGAGGGCATTGCTGGCCGCTCTCCTGATAAGCATCGTCACAGCCATGATAAATATCCTGATCCACAAGGAGCGTAAAGTTACAATTCATTATGTCAAGCGCGAAGCCTGAAAACCGACCCCACGCGCTCTGATCGGACTTTTGGACCTTTTGACTATTCGACCCTTTGACCTTTCGACTCTTGAACCCTTGAAC
>CAZWAO010000048.1:0-14547 GCA_964631815.1 uncultured Ignavibacteria bacterium
GTGCCGCCATCACCTACAAGGCCTGGGTGTGCTCCAATCCCGAATGCGGTTTCTCTATTCGCATCGACAACGGCGAAATCAGTTTCGGGAGACCCATCGGTTTCTCACAGAAGTAAAAAGTCTCTTATCGGCGTTTTCTCCGAGATCGGCCCCAACAAGCTTGGGCGCTTCGTCCATCCGTTTCTTGACGGGAGCCTCTCATGTGGCGGATGATATTTCAGAATTTCTGGTTTAAGCTGGCGGCGGTGGTCATGGCTTTGCTTTTGTGGTTGAACGTGGCCACCGACCGGGTCTACCAGTACACCGAGAGGGTTCCTCTGGAGATAACCGACATTCCCCAGCAGCTTCTTTTGGCTGAGAAACTGCCCGATCACGTCAATGTGACCATCGAGGGCAAGGGCAAGGAACTGCTCAAGCTCATCCTGGCGGACGAAAAGAGCCTGAAGATCGATGCCGGAGAGTTCAAGAGAGGTGAAACGGACTACACCGTCAAGCCGGAGGACATTCCCATACCGGGGGATCTGGAGCTGACCGTAACCGCCGTTCTTCCTCCCAAAAATCTCAAGGTGAGATTGGATTACGTAATGGAGAAACAACTGTCGGTCAAGCCCGACATTAGGGTAATTCCCGCGGATGGTTACGAACAGGTGGGCGGGCTTCATTACAGTCCCAAGGAGGTGGTCATCTCCGGGCCCAGGATGTGGCTCAGAAACCTTCAGGAAATCCAGACGAAGAAGCAGCAGATACAGGACGCTAGTGAGTCGGTTTCGGGACAGCTGGACCTGATTTTGCCGGAGGGATACAATCTCAGTCTTTCTCAGGACAAAATCAACTACTCGGCCAACGTGGAAAAAACCGAAGAGCGACAGACCCCCGCGCGTGCAATCTCTCCGGTTAACGTCTCTCGCAGGGCAGAGGTGGAGTTCCGACCCGACAGCGTAGCTTTGATTCTTGCCGGCGCGCAGAGCCTGATTAACCAGCTGGAGCTCGATAGCATAAGGGTTTTCGTCGACTGCTCGCAGGTGAGCCGACGCGATACCGTGAAGCTTCCGATTCAGGTGGATTTGCCTGCAGGCATAAGGTTGGTAAGGACGCAGCCGGACTCGGTGGAGGCGGTGCTCAAGTGATCCCGACGGTCTGTCGGCCTGCAGGCGGAGATCCCCCAACCCTCCGCGCTCTCGACTTCAGGCATCCCAAGTTGTCGCCCGGATCGGGAAAACCACAGTCGACCCGATCGTGCTTCCAAACGACATGTTGATATTAGGCATAGAGACTTCGTGCGATGAGACCGCTGCCGGCGTGGTGGCAGATGGTAACCGCATCCTCTCCAATGTGGTCTACTCCCAAATGGTGCACAACAAATACGGGGGGGTGGTACCGGAGCTGGCCTCCCGGGAACATATCCGCACCATAATCCCGGTGTTGGAGCAGGCTCTGCATCGGGCCGCCGTCACCTTGGCCAAGATAGAGGGAATTGCCGTCACCTATGGTCCCGGGCTGGTGGGCTCGCTTTTGATCGGACTCTCACTAGCCAAGTCGCTTTCTTACTCGCTGGGGATACCCTTAATCGGCATCAACCATATTGAAGGACACATCTTCGCCAACTTCTTAGAACATCCCGACTTGTCGCCGCCTTACATGTGCTTGGTGATCTCAGGCGGGCACTCCAACTTAGTGTATGTGGCGGGCAAGGGCGACTACCAGCTTCTGGGAAGAACCCGGGATGACGCTGCGGGCGAGGCTTTCGATAAAGTCGCCAAGGTGCTGGATTTGGGTTATCCCGGCGGACCCGCTATAGACGAGACTTCGAAGAAGGGACGACCGGATTTCTTCAAATTCCCCCGCGCTTACCTGGAGGAGAATAGCTTCGATTTCTCCTTCAGCGGTCTGAAGACGGCGGTGGCCATATATGCATCCCGGCTTTCCCGGGAGAAGCTGGATAAACATAGGGCAGACATAGCAGCCAGCTTCCAGGAGGCGGTGGTCGACGTCCTGGTGGACAAGGGAATCAGGGCTTGCCTTCAAAGAAAAACCCAAGCCATCGCATTGGCCGGAGGCGTAGCCAGAAACCAACGCCTGAGAAGCAAAATCCAAAGGGAAGCCGAAAAACACAAGCTTCGGGTCTTTTTCCCCTCCCCTGTTTTGTGCACGGACAACGCCGCCATGATCGCAGCTGCCGGCGAATTCCACCTTTCCTCAGGTCGAAGATCGAACCTCGACCTAAACGCCGTTCCTTACGCTCCTCTGGTCTGAGAAGGCCCCTCGGAAGTCAGGTGCCGAACCTTACCGCATCTTATCGGCAAGGCTTTGGAGAGAATCGACTCCCTCCTCAGATAGCTGAGACCTCTGGTGGACTCTACAGTCTGGGTCCGCATCCGAACTAAAACAGTTTCGCTGCGGTTAAATTTCTCGCCAAATTGCCGATATCAATTAGCGAACGTCTCCACGAATTCTTTCAACGTCCCCGCAGTTTTTGGTTAAGTCAAGAGGTTACCACACAAAATAGGAATTTGAACGCAGGTTGCATCCACACGTGGATCTCACCGGATTTATGCCCTGTGAAACTTCGGCACCGACGGACGAAGGTCACACGCTCACTCGGTAGAAAAACCTGGTTCTCGAACGAGATTCTTCGGCTCTTTCACTTTGGCACAACTGCCGGAGGCGGTCGCCTGAAACGCTCATGATAGACATTCACTCTCACATATTGCCGGGAGTCGACGACGGGCCCAAGACCATCCGGGATTCGCTGTTAATGGTCAGACAGGCGCAGGAAGCCGGCGTGGAAGCCATTTGCGCCACTCCTCACATATTGAACCACGTCACGCCCGACCTGGATGCGGCCATAAACCGGGCATTTGAACTTATCCAAATACAGACACAGGAAGTCGGCCTGAAGGTCCGATTGTTCCTGGGATCGGAAATCTACTTGCGTCCCGACGTAATGGCCCTTTGTCACCACCGCTTCTTCAGCCTCGACCGGAGCGGAAGATATGTTTTGATGGAACTGCCCCTGGGCCAATTCCCCCTGGGAACCGACCGGCTGATCTACGACTTGAGACTGGAGGGCATCACGCCGGTGATCGCCCACCCGGAAAGAAGCCTGGTCAAGACAGACCAGCTGCAACAGGTGGAGGGCCTGGTGCGGCAGGGAGCGTTGATGCAGATCAACGCCGGGAGCATACTGGGGAAATTCGGCAGGCTTGCCCGCAGGATGTCGGAGAGATTGCTGGAACTTGGACTGGCCCACGCGGTGGCCAGCGATGCGCACGATGTGCAGGATCGATCCTTCTGCGTGCTGACGGACGCTTATCGCAAAACCGTTGGAATTCTGGGCCGCAACCAGGCGGAAAGACTCTTTGTGCTCAATCCCGGGAGCATACTGGCTGGTGAGAATCTGACGGAAACAAGGCGGGAGTACGTCCACCCTTCCGGGCAGATCGACCGAATTTGTGCGGATAAAGTTGGGTGGCAAAAGCGTGCAATGCAGGATGTTGTTGATGCGGAAAAACTGATGCCAGGAGGTGCAGCATGAAGGTTCCCAGCAGAATTCTATCACTGTGTCTGATCGTCTGCCTGTTGTTTTTGGAGATGCCGACCATCTGTCCGGCCCAGAGTAAGGACCAGGCCCAACGGGAGGAAATGAAGTCCGCCTCTCAGTACTATCTGGAGAGAGGAACCGAGAGCAAGATGATGATGAAGATCAACGTCTGGGGCGCGGTGAAACAGCCCGGCTCCCAGTACGTTCCCGACGGGACCGATCTGATCGGAGTTCTATCGGCGGCGGGTGGTCCGGCTGATGGGGCCAAACTTTCCAAGGTGAGTTTAGTCCGCAACTTCAATGGTGACAAACACCACCAGGTAATCAACGTGAGCCGTTGCCTGAAAAAGGGCAGCCTACAAGACCTGCCCGAGCTTAAGCCCGGAGACACGGTTATAGTGCCCAAGTCCGGCATCTCCTTCGGCAAATTCTTAGGCGTGATCTACAACGTGGCGGTAGTAGCCAGCGTGGTCAAGCTCATGACCGACTGAAAGAGCGAATCAACCCTCAAGCGCAAGGAGAGCCAAGTGCCCAACTCGGAGGAAAAACAAACCGGCCTGAACGATTACCTGCGGATAATCTCCAGGAGAAAATGGTTGATCGTTCTCACCTTTCTGTGTTTCACCGGATCGGCGGTGGCCTTTTCTTTCTTGACCCCTCCCATTTACCAGGCGGTCACCACCATCATGGTGGAGAAACAGGGAGGAATGGATGATTATATCTTCACCGGCGCCGCCATGATGAGGTCCGAAAGCAAGATCAGAAATCAGGTGGAGATAATCAGAAGCCGCAGTCTGGCCCAGGCAGTGGTTCAGACGGTGCTGGACGGCCCACGGAGGGAAAAGTTCGAGGCTGCCTTCCCCGCACCACGCCAGGCCTTTCCCTCGGAGGATCATCTGATCCGGGCGGTCCAGAGAAACTTGAGCGTGAATCCCATCCGGGACACGGACATATTGGAGGTGAGGATGACCGCTCCCCATCCGGAGATGGCGGCGTTTTTGGCCAACACCGTGGCCCAGGAGTATCACGACAAAAGCCTGCAGGTCAGTCGGGGAGAGATATCCGAAGTGCGGAATTTCCTGCAGAAGCAGTTGGAGATCGTCAGAGATAGTCTTCTGATGGCAGAGGAAGTTCAGAAAGAGTACATGCAGACCCAGGCGGTTTCCGCTCTTCCGGACGAGACCAAGGAACTGGTCAAACAGCTGGCGGAGTTCGAGTCGATGCTGAACGAGGCCAAGATCGAGCTGGAATCCAACCAGAAGCGGTTGGCCTACATGAAGGCCCGGTTGGACGAAAGAAAAGGTCGGCTCCTAGACGAGATCACCCAGATATCCACTCCCATGATACAAAAGCTGAGAGAGGAGATGGCGGAGCTGGAGGCCATGCGGGCCGAGTATGTCTCGCAAGGGGTCCAGGATGAGCATCCCAAGATGCAGCAGATACTCAACCGGATTCACGAGACCAAGAACAAGCTGGTGGCCGAGACCTCCGACCTGGTGTCGCGTAACCTTACCATCAAGGATCCGCTGGCCTACTCCCAGAATCTGCTGGGAGACATTTTGAGTCTGGAGATCGAGATACAATCCTCCTCCGCCAAAGCGGACGGCCTGCAGAAGATCGTGGATCGGTACACCCAGAGGATGAACCAACTGCCGGAGAAGAGCCTGGAACTGGCGCGCCTGGAAAGGGCCACCAAGGTGGGTGAAAACATCTACCTGATGCTCAAGGAAAAACATGAGGAGGCCCGCATAAAAGAAGCGGGCCAGATCGGAAACGTCAGGATAATCGACCAGGCCGTGGCGCCGGAAGCCCCCATCAAACCAAAAAAGAAATTAAACGCGTTGTTGGGGGCATTGCTGGGACTGCTTCTGGGATGTTCCCTGGCCATCCTCTTAGAGTCGTTGGACGTTTCGCTGAAAACCATCGAGGACGTGGAAGCCTTGAAACTGCCGGTCTTAGGTCATATCCCCAGGATTCGGGAGGGACATAAACATCGAAAATCCAAGAGAAAAGGAGTCGATGTCGGCGCTGAGGGGGCTAGGGTGGCATCGCACCTGTTGACTCATTCCGCACCCAAATCCCCCATATCCGAAGCCTACAGAACCCTAAGGACCAATATCCAGTTTTCCAGCCCGGACAATCCGCCGCGAACCATGCTGATAACCAGCGCAGGACCGGGAGAAGGAAAATCGACCACCGTGGCCAACTTGGCTATAACCTTTTCTCAGGTGGGCAGCAAAACCGTTCTGGTGGATGCGGATTTCCGCCGTCCGGTTGTGCACTCCGTATTCGGGCTGCCCAAGGAGCCGGGAGTTACCAACTATCTGGCCGGCAAAGCACCCTGGGAAGCCGTGGTCAGGAGCAGCTCCGTGGAGGGCTTAGACGTGGTCACCTGCGGAATCATCCCCCCCAATCCTTCGGAGCTGTTGGTCTCGGAGAAGATGAAGGAGTTCGTGGCCCAGCTGAAGAGCAAATATCAAACCGTGCTTTTCGACACCCCGCCGGTCATAGCCGTCACCGATGCCGTGGTCTTGTCTTTGCTTCTGGATGGGGTGGTTCTGGTGGCTTCCGCCGGCCAGACTTCCCATCAGGGATTGGCCCGGGCCAAAAGCCTTTTGGAGAACGTAGATGCCAAAATACTGGGCGCGGTCTTGAACAAGATAGAGGCCAAAAGCGCGTATGGCTCTTATCACTACTACTATTACTACCATTACTATGGCGATAGAAAGGAAAGGAGAAATAGCAAAAGGCTGGCGGCAGCAACTCCGGCAGGATCCCGGAAGGTGCAAGAGTGGCATCCGGTTAACACACTCTGATGCCGGCCATATCTGAGACCTCCGGGGCAAATCCATGACGGTCGATTTGCCATGTGTGGGCCGGGACCGAATTCACTTCAGGTCCCGGCCCTTCTTTAGTTCCCTGTTTGCGCGGCCGGGAAGATCGATCCGATGGTCTGAAGCAGTTCGCAAAGCTTAGGCCCTCTTCCCGGTCTTTCCTATCCCGAAATACACCCGACTCCCTCCAAATCCACATGTGGGGCACTCCGGAAGGGCGCCAGTCCTTCCTTTTACTCTTTCGGGAAACGATTGTACGTCGGCATCCACCGCCATTCGCGCTTGAAGCACATTCCACGTTGTACACCTAAAATTCTTGACAAATTCTCAATTCGAGTTATGATGTAGATGTGAAGACTGTCCGGCTGGTCATTCTATCTTTGGGGGTTCTGATAGCCATCTCCTCGCCTTCCGAGACAGCCCGAGGCGAACGAGTTCCCGGTCCCAGGTATTTAGACTTTGCTTATGCCGTCGTCGACACCACCCCAACTTTCCAGGGAGAGCGGGTTCAGCGCCTCAACTCTTTCTTTGGTCCGGCGTCGGATAGGTCACTTCTGATGTCGCCGTTCCTGCGGTTCGGACCGGGTCTGACAGCTGCCCCCAGACCCCGGAATCTTGCTGATCTGCAGCTTCACCAGCCGGGCATAAACTACAAAAGGGCCGCTCCTCTTGCCGCGGCCAACGCCGGGGCCATTTTCTACGGGGTGAAAAAAGCAATCAGCGCCTGGGGAGAGTCCCAAGGGAGCTTCCATTTCAAGAACGACTGGAAAGGCGACCACCTGGCTCAGATAGACGAGCTCAGTCATTTCGTCTGGGGCTACAAGATGACCCAGTTTCTGTTGTGGTCCTATGGTTGGGCTGGATTCTCTCCCAAAACCAGCCGCCTGATAGCCGTCTCCCAGACCGCTTTTGTTCTGACCACGGTGGAGTACCCCATCGATGCGTACAATCCCAAGCAGGGCGTGGGGCTTTCGGATTTGGCGTTCGACTATGCCGGCATCGGTCTGGCATGCTTAAAACAGCGCTGTCGCCGGTTGGAAAACCTCGACGTCAAGATCAGTTGGAGAAAGGACATAATCTTCGGCAACCAGCCGGTCTTCGCCCAGACTTACGGCCAGTTCGACAACTTCATCTACTGGCTTACCTACAAGACCAAGCTGTTCCTGCCACAGAAGGCCTTGTGCTTCGGTTTGGGATACGGGGTCACCCACCGGCAGGAGCGGCCCACCAGGCACCTGCTTTTAGGCATTGGCTTGTCCTTGCCGGATTTTGTGTCTCTGTTCTCCGAAGGCCTGGGAACGAAGGTTAAGTTCCTGGATCTGTTCTATCCCAATCTGAACCTCGAATTCTGATCAATTGCTTTTCTTCACCAGGGGGAAATGGGCGCCAAGGTGTGGCTATGCTGATTGGCGCCGGCCAGGAGGCTAACAGCGGAAACACGCCTCTATATAATCCTGGGAGTCGGAGAAAGCCGATTCGTGTTCCTTGCATCTTCGGTGTCGATCATGCAGACACGAATGCCTCCCTCCGGCGGGTTTGAACTCTGCAACTCCGGGTGCGCAAAAGAAACACAGGCGGCAAATTGAATGTCCTGGCGCTTCCGGCCGATAAAGCTCGTATGGACAGGCCAGCCGAGCGGCTTTGAGCCTTTGGGCTTGCCATCGCTTCTTCTCGTAGGAACACTTCGAAGCCACAGGGGGCATGTGAGCAGCAAGATCAAAAACAGCTGTTGCTCTACCATCCGGCCCGCTTCCGATTCAAGCCGGAACAGGGAAAGCAAGCGCGGGAAAACACCCGTTTTGCAGGATAACTACGGGGAACCGGAGCAGGTGGAGGAAATCAGGTCTTCCCGGCAGGGCATCTCTCACATCCTGGTGGTGGACGACGAGGAATACATCTGTGAGGTCATAAGGGAGATGCTCTCGGAGAAAAGCTATCGCATCCACGCCATATGCGACCCGGAAAAGGCCCTGGACTTCATCCGCACCAACCAGGTGGACCTGGTGCTGACGGATTTGATCATGGGCAAAAAGTCGGGCGTGGACGTGCTGCAGCAAACTATGATATCCCACCCGGACGGGGTGGTGGTCCTCATGACCGGACATCCCACCATAGAGAATGCGGTGACCGTGCTCCGGTCCGGGGCTTACGATTACTTAGTCAAGCCCTTTTCCATGGACACCTTGAAGGCGGTGGTCAAGCGGGGGCTGGAGAAACAAAGGCTCTACCGGGAGAACATCAATCTGAAGGAGACCGTCTCGCTTTACAAGATCAGCGAAGCCATGGGTTCCACCATCCGGCTGGATTTTCTTCTCAACCTGATCCTGGAGACAGCCATCAAGGAGCTGGACGCCGACATGGCCACGGTCCTGCTTTCGGACGAAAAAAACGGCGCCTTGACTCCCAAGGCCTCTCTGGGCGTTCCTCAACAGATGCTGACCAGCGGGCTGCTCACCGGACAAGATGAAATCTGCAAATGGGTAATCAAGAACGCCCGACCCCGGGTTTTCGACCGGGACGATATCGGAGTACAGCATCTCCCCACCCGCTTACGGGAAGCCATCGGGTCGGCGGTGGTCCATCCCCTGATGGCCAAGGGAAAGGTTATCGGGATACTGATACTCATAAGGCTGCAAGAGCGGGTGTCCCCCTTCACCACCGGCCAGCTTCACTCCCTTTCCATTCTCGCCTCCAAGGCCGCCTCGGCTCTGGAGAACTCCAGGTTGTATGAGGAGCTGAAGGACTCGTATCTGCAGACTCTGACCGCTCTGGCCAACGCCGTGGAAGCGCGGGACATCTATACCCGCGGCCACACGGAGCGGGTATGCTATATGGCCCAGTTCTTATGCCGGGAGATGGGCTGGAACGAAGAGCAGCTGTGGGAGGTGAGGATGGGCGGCATCCTGCATGACATCGGCAAGATAGGCGTGCCGGATGCCGTGCTGAACAAAGGCCAGGCGCTGACCGAGGAAGAATTCGAAATCATGAAGCAGCATCCGGCCTGCGGTGCCAGAATACTGGAGGGCATCTCCTTTTTGGCCCCGGCCGTGCCCTTCGTTTTATACCATCACGAGAGATTCGACGGAAAAGGATACCCTTACGGGTTGAGCCGTTCGCAGATTCCCATCCAGGGACGTCTGATGGCGGTGGTGGACACCTTCGACGCCATGACCAGCGACAGGCCCTACAGAAAAGCCAAGACCATCCGAATGGCTCTGCAGGAGATAAAGGATTGCGCCGGCACCCAGTTCGATCCCGAGATCGCCCATCTGTTTCTCACCATCTGGGAGAAGGGACTGCTCAAGAAAAGTAAACTGCCGGGCAAGAAAAACCGTACTTGATATCAGGACCAGGCTTCCCACCGGGATCCACCAAATCGTCCTTCTGGTTCATATCTTTTTTAAGCATGCTTTTTCAAATATCGGGACGAGGTACTATCGTATCAAAGTGCAAGCATTCAGCTTGACCGATTCCTCCTATCATCCATGCGGAGCGGAGCCGGACTCCCTGCTTTCCGAAGCGATTTTAGGGTGAACCTCGAAAAATGTTGACAGGACCAGTGGAAACCATATATTTGCGAATTCAGCTTTCCGGAGATTCTCCGAAAGACTGCGCTGCTTCCCATCTTTGCCGAACGGACTAGGATCGACGGCGGGCTGCGGGCCGCCGGGACGAAAATTCAAAGAACAGACCAAAGCCAGCACCAAACAACCAGCCAATCAAAGGGAGCCGTAATGAAAAAACAAACAGACAAAGTGGATTTTGACATCAGTGGACTGCGCGGAGTTCCCACCTTCCCCATGCTAAACGGGCTTCGTTTTCCCTTAGTCGGGCAGACCGTGTTGATATCCTCGGTGAGCAAGGAAAACGTGCCCGGCCTGGGAGTCAGAGGTTCGGTTTCCGTTTTCTCTTCCAGTCCGCCCATCGTGGGCTTCGGATGCAAGACCACCAATCTGGTGGCCAGAAACATCTTGTCCACCGGGCAGTTCATCATCAACGTCCCCGGCACCGACCTGGCCAAGAAGATATGGCAAATAGCAGATGCCGAGCCGGCCGGAGAGAAGGAATTGACCCAGGCCGGGTTCACCCCCATCAGATCGGTCAAGCTTTCGGCGCCGCGCATCGCCGAATGTAAAGCTCACTTGGAGTGCTCGCTGGATTGGACCAAGAAGTATGGAGAGGACATGGTCATATTCGGCCGGGTGCTTTTAGCTTCGGTGGACAAAAGCGTGGTGGACGCGGAGGTCCTGGAGAGATACAAACAGTTGAAGCTGTTCGCTCAACTGGACAACGGAATTTACGGGGTAATCAAAGAAACCAAGAAGGTCACCTCTTAGCCTTTTCCGTCCACCCTGCTGCGGGTTGCCGCCTTCTCCCTTCAGGTCGCCCGGGCATGGGCATTAGGGTACAGACCTTTCTTCAGTGGAAAACTGTAGTCCCTTCCATTTCCTTTTTTGGTATCGTACGAATTGATTTTCTCTCTCTGCACAATCTGGGTTAACCTGCTTCGCTCGAACATAGGTTTCTTTGCAGACGACCATAAACCCACAAGTTGGCTCTCCGAAAGCCGATCCCAACAACCGCCTGTCGGACAGTCAATTGCGGATCTGGCTATCGCGCGAAATAGCTTTGTTTGGCGAACAAGGTAGAGAATTGGAGAGGTAATCTATTCGTGAAAGTGCTTGTAGACCCTCTCGGCCGCCTTCTTGCCCAGCCCCCGGGTCGCGATGAGATCCTGCAGATCGGCCCGCTTGATCTGCTCCACTGATCGGAAGTGCCTGAGCAGCACTTCCCTCCTCACCGGCCCGATTCCCGGAATCCGATCCAGCTCCGATCGGGTCACGCCCTTTTTCCTCAGCTGGCGATGATAGCTTACTGCGAAGCGGTGGGCTTCGTCTCTTATCCGCTGCAAGAGCCTCAGAGAAGCCGATCCCTTGGGGATCATCAGTGAATTAGGTGTAGCGGGCAGGAACACCTCGTCCAGCCTCTTGGCCAAAGCCACCACGTTCTGATCCCGTATGCCCAGTTCTTTGAGCGCTTCCAGCGCCGCCTGGAGCTGGCCTTTCCCGCCGTCGATCAGCACCAGATCGGGGTAAGGTCGTTTCTCCTGGGTCAATCGGCGAAAATGGCGGCTTACCACTTGGCGCATCATAGCGAAATCGTCCTGTCCTTCTATCCCTCTGATCTTAAACCGGCGATAATTGCTTTTTCTGGACCTGCCGTCCTGAAAGAAGACCAGCGAGCCCACTGCATTCGAAGGGCCCAGGTTGGATATGTCGAATGCCACAACGCTGCGGGGAGGAGTGGATAGATACAAGTCCTTTTCCAGGGATTTTACCACCGGCGGCACCTCTGCCCTAGCAGCGGATCTTTGAAGCAGAACCTCCTCTAAGGAAAGTCGGGCGTTAGAAAGAGCCATAGCCAAAAGCCGGACCTTTTGCCCTCTCTGGGGGTGGACGATCTTCACGCCGCTGCCTCGTTTGGACGAGAGCCACTCATCGATCATGGCCTGATCGTCTATCTGGCCGGGCAGGATCACCTCCTGCGGTACTGTGGCCGAGTGCATGTAGTACTGCCGGATGAAAGTCGACAGGATTTCCTGATCGGTGCTTTCCCGAGTGGCGGTGAGATGAAAGGTCTGCCTGCCGATAAGCACCCCTTCCCTGATTTGAAGGGCAACCAAGGCTATGTCCCGACCCTCTCTGGCGAAAGCCAGGATATCCCGATCCACCTGATCCATCTCCGCCACCTTCTGCTTTTCAGTGACGCTTTCTAAGGCGTGGATCTGGTCCCGCACCGCGGCCGCCTTTTCGTATTCCTCCCGGGAGGAATAGTCATTCATTTTCCCTTCGAGGTTCTTAACTAACAGGCTGTTCTTGCCCGACAGAAACAGTAGGATGTCCCTCACCGTTTCGCCGTATTCTTCCGCAGATATCTTCCCCTCGCAGGGGCCGGGACATCTCTTGATGTGATAATCCAGGCACAGCCTGACCCTTTTGTTGGAGGGAAGAGGATAGTTGCAGCTGCGAACGGCAAAAACCCTTCTCAGTATTTTGAGCGTATTCCGCATGGCCTTGACGTTGGTGTAGGGGCCAAAGTAATGGGCCTTGTCTTTTCCCACTCTCCTTACCACCAGAACCCGGGGGAAAGGCTCATCCGTCACCTTCACGTATGGATAACGCTTGTCGTCTCTTAAATTGACGTTGTATCTGGGCCGGTGTTTCTTTATCAGGTTGGCTTCCAGAATCAGCGCCTCCATTTCCGAATCCGTAACCAGAACGTCGAAATCCGTTATCTTGGAGATCAAAGCGGAGGTCTTGGAATCGGGAGGCGGAGAGTCCTGAAAATAGGCTCTGACCCTGGACCGGAGCGACTTGGCCTTGCCTACGTAGATTATCCTGCTCCGGACGTCTTTCATCAGGTAGACGCCCGGTTTGGCCGGAAGATTGCGCAGTTTGGTCTTCAGATCCATGACATTATCAATAGGAGGGGAAATTCATAGTGCGACCGGCAGCGGAGACAGGCTGTCCTGTCCTGATCCGCTCAGGGGATGACCCTTCTGGCACCTCGGTATCTCTTCCGGAAGTGATCTTCCTCCAGGGAAGATACTGTGACGCCCGAGGTCTCGGAAGCATGTACGAATTTGCCATCTCCCAGATAAATCCCTACGTGAGATACGGAGAACCAGCCGTCGGAGAAGAAAACCAAATCGCCGTACACCAGATCGTCTCGGTCCACGTCTTTGACCAGCTTGTAGAGCTTTTTGGTGTCGTGGGGAAGGTCGAAGCCGGCGTATTGCCTGTACACCTGCCTAACCAAACCCGAGCAATCCATCCCGGATTTGCTTTCACCGCCGTATTCATAAGGCGTTCCCAGGAAGGAGTCGATTATCCTCCCCATCTTGTCCTTGTCGATTTTGCTCTGGCTTTTCTCCGATCCATACTCCGGTTGGGCTTGGTTCTCCCTCTCCGGCACCGGTTCCGGCGCGAACCTGGGTTTGGAGCCGCAGGCGCTGAAAACCAGAAGGCTCAGAACTGCTGCAGCCAAGAGGTTTTTGTGCATTTTGCGACCATCCTCCATCTGTGGGTTCTTAAGTGTTCGGACGACTGAGGGATCACAAAGCCTTGATCACTATCAGGGTGATGTCGTCGGACTGGGGAAGCCCGTCGGCGAAATCCCTCACTGCGTCGTAGATCTCATCCCGAATCCTCCTTGCGTTTGACTGACAGGAATTCTCTATCACCTGTTTCAGCCTCTCGATTCCGAATTCCTCCTCCTGCCGGTTTTCTGCCTCGGTCACTCCGTCGGTATAGAATACCATGACGTCTCCCCCTGCCAGTCCCAGCGGCCTCTCCTCGTACTTGGAATTCTCGAAAACCCCCAGGGCCACTCCTCCCTGGGTCAGCTCCTCCATCTCTCCGTTGGCATGTCTTAAGATAGGGGGATTGTGGCCCGCATTGGAGAAGGTGAAGATGTGATTCTTGGTATCCAATACCCCGTACAAGGCGGTGACGTAATTCTCCGGCTCGGTGGACTCGTAAAGCAGGTTGTTCACCTTGAACATGATGCTTCTGATGGCGTAGTTGTTTCTGATTTCGGCAATCAGGCTGGCCCGGTAGGAGGCCATGATCAGAGCGGCCGGAATTCCCTTCCCCGAGACGTCGGCGATGGCGATGCCCATTTGATTCTCGATGATGGGAATGAAATCGTAGTAGTCTCCCCCTACCTGCTCGGAGGGCAGGTTGACGCCTGAAATGTCGAAGCCGGAAAGCTGCGGTTTTTTTCTCGGCAGAAAGCTCTGTTGGATTCTCTTGGCGATGGATATCTCCTCCTCCAGCTTCCTCTTGCCCAGAATCTCCTCGTACTGGCGGGCCCTCTCCAACGAAACGGCCGCCAGACTGGCAAAGGCCTCAGCCAGCTCCAAATCGTCCTGGTGATAAGCATTGAGCCGGTTATTTTCCAGATTGAAGACCCCGATGATCCGATCCTGGGAGGATATGGGCACCACCATTTCGGATCGGGTCTCCACCCGGGCCTGGATGTAACGCGGATCATTATTCACGTCCGAAACGATCAGACTGGTGTGGTCCTTGGCCGCCCACCCGGCCAAACCTTCTCCGATCTTCAGATGAAGGTCCGGCTCCAGCGCCGGATCGAATCCCCTGGCCTTGA
>CAZWAO010000049.1:0-14459 GCA_964631815.1 uncultured Ignavibacteria bacterium
CAAGCTGACTGCTGCCGGCAACAGCGCAACCGAAAAGATGGTTATGATGAAGTAAATTGGAGTTTAACAGAGAAAACGAAGAAGGGAGTCCGCAAACGGACTCCCTTTTCTTTTCATCGTGATTTGTCTCGAATAGGAAGAATTCAGATTACTTCAGGGGGACCCGGTCATTGAACCCGTAAACTACCGACTCCCCGGTTCGCATCCGTTGCGTCCCTTTAATCCGTTGACACGCCATTCATCGTCTCACAAGCCTTGACCGTGTTCGATAGCAGCATGGCTATGGTCATGGGACCCACTCCGCCCGGAACCGGCGTGATTGCGCCCGCCACCTGACTGACCGAATCGAAGTCTACGTCCCCCACCAGCCGATAGCCGGATTTGGTCGAAGGATCTTCGATTCTGTTGGTCCCCACGTCTATCACCACCACCCCCGGCTTGACCATATCCGCGGTCACGAACCGGGCCTTGCCCATGGCAGCCACCAGTATGTCCGCCTGCCGGGTGATGTCCGGCAGATCCTTTGTGGCGGTGTGACAGATGGTCACCGTGGCATTGGCTCCCTTGGCCTTCTGGTACAACATGGGAGCCAGCGGCCTTCCCACCAGGCTCCCCCGGCCCAATATGACCACGTGCTTTCCGGAAGGATCGTTTCCGGACCTCACCAGAAGCTCCTGAACCCCAAAAGGGGTGCAGGGAAGAAAGGTGGGTTTGCCGGCCAGCATCATTCCCACGTTGAAGGGATGGAATCCGTCCACGTCTTTTCCGGGATGGATAGCTAAAATGACCTTCTCCTCGCTTATCTGGGGAGGCGTGGGGAACTGCACCAGTATTCCGTGGATGTCGTCTTTCTTGTTTAACTCGTCGATTTTCTTCAGAAGCTCCGTTTCCGGCAAGTCCTGGGGATAGCGGTAGACCTCCGAGTGGATGCCCACCTTTTCGCATGCCTTGACCTTCATGTTCACGTACACCTGGGAGGCCGGGTTGTCTCCTACCAAAACGGCAGCCAGTCCCGGAACCTTTCCTTTTTCCCCAAGTTGCTCGATCCTGGTCTTGAGTTGTTCCTTGATCTCCGAGGAGACGGCTTTGCCGTCGATCAACTTCGCTGGCATCGTGGCTCCTGTGATGGAAAGGTGATAGGGTTGGATTACAGATCTCTACGGTTGTCCCGGTCGTCTTCTTCCGGTTGGGGCACGTTGATCCTGATCCGTTCGATGTCCGTAGCCTTTCCGGTCTGGGGATCCACCTTTAATAAGACCCCACAGAATCTGATGTCGCTTGTGCCCAGGGCGAAGCGGCGGGGTATTTGCAGCAGGAAGCGGGACAGGGCATCCTCCTTATTGAATCCGATCACCGAATCGTGCGAACCGGTCATTCCGGCGTCGGTGATGTAAGCGGTTCCCCGCGGCAGGACGGCTTCGTCGGCCGTCTGCACGTGGGTATGGCTGCCCAACACGGCCGAGACTTTCCCGTCCAGATACCAGCCTAAGGCTATCTTCTCGGAGGTGGCCTCGGCGTGCATGTCCACGATGAGGATATTGGTTTCCTCCCTCAATCTCTCGATTTCCCTATCCGCCGCTCGGAAGGGACAGTCGATCTCTTTGATGTAGATCCTGCCCTGGAGGTTTAAGACACCTACTTTGTTTCCGTCGTGCGCGTCGAACACAGACGCCCCTCTGCCCGGGACGCCGGGCGGGTAATTGGCCGGCCGTAAGATTCGGTGATCCTCCTCCAGATAGGAATAGATGTCTCTCCGATCCCAAATGTGATTGCCGCTGGTGAGGCAATCCACGCCGTAGGTATGAATCTTCTTGGCGATCTCCCTGGTGAGACCGAAGCCTCCGGCAGCGTTCTCCACGTTGGCGATGGTGAAATCGATCTGGTGAGTTCTCCTCAGATCCGGCAAAAGCTGGGAAACCGCCCATCTCCCCGGCCTGCCCACCAGGTCAGCGATGAATAATATGTTCAAGCGCGAATTCCTATCTAAGCCCCCCCAAAGTCCATGGCGTCTACACTCTTCAGATCGGGGGTCGGTTACCGCCCGATCACACTGCAAGATGCATATCTTTTAGCCGTCGGCCATTCTCAGTCAAGACGGCCGCCCATGTCTACTTGGCGTACTCCACCGCCCTGGTCTCGCGGATCACGGTGACTTTGATCTGACCCGGATATTCCAGCTCGGCTTCGATTTTCTTGGCCATCTCGTTGGCCAGTTCTGCTGCGCCGTGGTCATCTATGCGTTCGTGCTCCACGATAACTCTTATCTCCCGTCCCGCCTGTATGGCGTATGACTTAGCCACGCCCTTGAAGGAGTCGGCCAACTCCTCCAGCTTGTCTAATCGTTTGATATAACCTTCCAGGGTCTCTCGCCGGGCGCCCGGTCTTGCTCCGGAGATGGCATCCGCCGCCTGGATCAGGACCGAATAGGGCGATTCGGAGGTAACGTCCTCGTGGTGAGAGGCGATGGCATTCAGCACTAAGGGATTCTCGCCGTATTTCTGGGCCACGTTGTACCCGATTTGAGTGTGAGTGCCCTCGGTCTCCCGATCCACCGCTTTGCCCACGTCGTGCAGAAGACCCGCTCTCTTGGCCAGGTTGGCATCCAGACCCAGTTCGGCGGCCATCAGCCCGGCTAAGAAGGCCACTTCCTTGCTGTGCTGAAGAACGTTCTGGCCGTAGCTGGTACGATACTGGAGCTTGCCCAGAAGCTTCACCAGCTCGGGATGTATTCCGTGAATGCCCACGTCGAAGCAGGTCTGCTCACCGGTCTCGCGCACGATGACCTCCATTTCCTTCTCCGCCTTGGTCACCACCTCTTCTATGCGCGCCGGATGTATTCTGCCGTCCACGATCAGCTTCTCCAAAGCCATGCGGGCCACTTCCCTTCTTATGGGATCATAGCCCGAAAGTATCACCGCCTCCGGCGTATCGTCCACGATCACGTCGATGCCGGTGGCCGTCTCGAAGGAGCGGATGTTCCGCCCCTCCCTTCCTATGATCCGGCCCTTCATTTCGTCGTTGGGGAGATTCACCACCGACACGGTGGATTCCACCGTGTGGTCGGCGGCGCATCTCTGGATGGCCGAAATGATGATGTTCTTGGCCTCCTTCTCCGCGGTCTGCTCCGCATTGTCTTTGATCTCTTTTATCAGCTGGGCCGCCTCCTGACGGGCCTGGCTTTCCAGGTTTTCCATCAAGAGCCTTTTGGCCTCCTCCGAGCTCATCTGGGCTATTCTCTCCAGTTGCTTGTTTTGGTCGGCGATCTTGCGATTGAGCTCGTCGTTCTTGGTCCGGACGCCCTTTTCCTTGGCGAACAGAACCTTATCCCGGTTCTGCAGGTCCCTCTCCTTCTTGGTCAGGATGTCCACCTTGCGGTCTAAGCTGATCTCCCTCTCCACCAGCTTCTTTTCCATCCGGCCCAACTCGGATTTTTTGATCTGCAGCTCTTTTTCGAAATTGACCTTGGCCTTGTACCATTCGTCCTTGGCCTCCAAGAGGGCTTCCTTCTTCTTGATCTTGGCTTCCTTCTCCGCTTCGTCTATGATCTTCCTGGCCAGCTCCTCGGCTTTGCCCACTTTGATCTCGCCTATTCTGCGGCTGATCAACCAGCCCAAAAAGAAGGCTACCACCGCCGCCGCCGAGGCAATGGCTGCAATCATCACGTTGCTCATAGTGCCTCTCCTTGCCCACCCTTCGGGTGGGTCCTATATTAAAAAACCCCACTTGCCATCTTGACTCTTCCCCGACCGCCGCACATAAGCGCCGGCGAATTCCCTTCGGGCAAGAATCAAGCAATCAACGTGGGGAGAAAAACAAAAGCTGCTTTTAGAAATCTTTTTGAGCGATCCTGCTGTCCAACTGTTCCAATAGGGACTGCGACTTCTCCTCGACTAAGAGCAGTTGCTTATCCTTCTCTTCTCTCTCCTTGAGCAGCTCACCTGTGATGTTCATGGCTGCCAGAACCGCTACCCGGAGAGGCAGTTTGTTGGAAAGCTTGTCTGCCACCTCCTTCATCTTCAAATCCACGTATTCGGCAACCCTCTGGATGTAGTGAGCGTCTCCATCCCCCTTAATCGGGTAATCCTCACCAAAGATATTGACTTTAACTGATTGTTTTCGCTCTTCCATTATGCCCGGTAAACCGGAAATGTGATTTCCAAAAGCTCTTCTGCTCTCTTTCCCCACTCCTAACTCTATGAACAATACTCAACAACCATATATTACGAAACCCGAAACGGGTTTGTCAAGCAAATTCAACCGGAGCATGTGATCCGGCCCGTGCGGTCGACCAGGTGTCCTGTTCCCGGGTAGGTGGCGGTCTTACCTCGACCCACATCCGACGGGACGATTTCCGGGCCATCCCGGAACACACGGCTCACTGGAAATCCAGAGGCACCAGTTTGTCCAGCAGCTTCTGCAGCCGTCTCCTGACTTCCTCCCTTTTCTCCACGAATTCCCTTTCCTTGCGAGACAGCTCGTTCTTCAGCCTTTCGGCTTCCAGGCCCAGGTTCTTGCCGCTTTTTTCGAAGCTGCCCACCTGGTCTTCCAGCTTCTTGAAGGAAGAGGTGATCTCTTGATTCTCATGTTTCAGCTTGTCGATCAGATCCACCGTCTGCCTGATCTTCTCTTCCAGCTTTTCGAAATTCTCCAGTTCCATAGTCAAACCGTTGGTTTTTCCAGCCTTGCTATCAACATGATTCAGCGACGAGGGTCCCCCGGATCTATCGTCCCTGCCGTCTGCTTCCGCCCGGGTGCGGTCATTTTCTCAGGGTGATCCCCATTGCTTTTTCCAATTCCGAGACAACCTTCCGGTGGATGTTGTCCACCTCATCGTCAGTTAACGTTCTTTCCCGCGAGCGATAGCGAATGGAATATGCCAAGCTCTTCTTGCCCGGCGGAACCTGCTTGCCATGATAAACGTCAAACAAAGTAACCTCTTCGATTAAGTCGGCACCCACCTCTTCGATCTTCGCCTTTATGGCACCCGAGGTCAACCCCTCATCCGCCACCACGGCTATGTCTCTGTCCGCCGGAGGGAATTTGGGCAGAGGGGAAAGCCCTATTTCCTGTGAGACCCTGGCCCCTATCTTCCGGAAGTCCAATTCGGCCAGAAAAACCCGGTCTTTTATTCCGAAGATCTTCCGCACCTCCTCGCAAACCTCGCCGGCAACTCCCACTTTTCCTTCGGGCATGAGCACGGCCAGGCTTATCTGTTTTAGAAAGAGGGCATCCTCTTCCGGCTTCATCTCGAAGGAAAGTCGAAGATTGTCGAACAGCTCCTCTAATATGCCTTTCAAGTCATATAAATCCGCTTCCGCTTCCTCCCACTCCCAGTGCCGGGGCCGCCTCTCTCCGGATATCGCGACACCCAGATGAAGCCTTTCCTCCGGCAATTTGCCCTTCCCTGTGTAGAACACCTTGGACAACTCGAATATCCTCACATTCTTCTCCAAGCGGTTCTTGTTTCGGGAGACCACGCCCAAGAGTCCGTAAGCCAGAGTATTGGAGAGAACGGAGAGCTCCTGGCTAAGTGGGTTTTGTATGGTCACCTGGGTCTGATCCGGTCTCAGCCTGGCCAGGATTTTCGGATCAACCAGGTTGTTGGTGATCACCTCGAAGCATCCTTTTCCCGACAGAAAATGCTTGGTCTGACGTATCAGCTCATCTTCCGGGAGCACGTGCGTAACTAAGCTTCCCGACGCCCGCAGCGACGTTTTTATGTTGGCGTAGCCGTGAATACGGGCTATCTCCTCCACCAGATCGATCTCCCTGGTTAGGTCGGGCCTGAAGGTGGGAATCTGAACCTCGAATTCCTGGTTCTCCTTTACCTCCAAACCCAGGCTGGTGAGAATGTTCTTCATCTGCGTGGTGGAGAGATCGGTGCTCAAAAGCCGATTGACTCTCTTGGGCCGCAAGTTTATCTGAACCGGATGGATTTTCCGAGGATAGCTGTCCACCAAACCCCGGGCCACCTCACCCCCGGCTAACTCCTCCAGAAGCTGGGCCGCGCGGTCGGCTGCTTCCGGCACTCCGTCGGGGTCGGCCCCTCGCTCGAACCTTTGGGAGGATTCGGTGGAGAGTCCCAAGAACATCCTTCCCCGGCGAATCACCCGGGGATCGAAATAGGCGCTTTCCAGCAGAACCGTGTCGGTATCCGGGCTGACCTCGCTTTTCAGTCCGCCCATGATCCCGCCGATGGCCACCGGCTCGTTCCCGTCCGTTATCAGCAGTACTTCCGGGTTAAGGGTGCGTTCCACCTGATCCAAGGTGGTGAACTTCTCACTCTTTTTTGCTCTCCTGATCACCACCTTCTTCTGTCCGCTTTTCCCGTGACCGGCGAAGAGCCGATAGTCGAAGGCGTGCAGCGGATGTCCCAATTCGAGCATCACCAGATTGGTGGCATCCACCACGTTATTTATGGGCCGCATGCCGGCGGAGTAGAGTTTCCTTTTCACCGGGAACGGTGATTCTTTGATCTTGACTCCCTTTATCACCCTGGCCGCATATCTGGGACAGGCTTCCGGATCGTCAATCTCAATCTGCACCGACTCCTTTGCCGGCTGGCTGCCCCTCTCCTGCAACTTGGTTTTCTCTCTCTTCAGCCGAGAGCCGCACAAAGCGGCCACCTCTCTGGCCACCCCCCGAATGGAAAGACAATCGGGCCGGTTGGGCGTAAGGTCCACATCCAGAATCCAATCATCCAATTCCAGAGCCGATGAAAGCGCCTGGCCCACCTGCAAGTCCCCCTCTAAAATCATTATCCCGTCCTCCACCTCCCCCAGGTCCAGCTCCTTCTCCGAGCAGATCATCCCCCACGATTCCACCCCTCTGAGCGCGGTTTTCCGGATCTCGATTCCCCCCGGAAGCCGGGCACCGACTAAGGCCACCGGCACCTTGGCCTTGGGGATTACATTGGGTGCGCCGCATACGATCTGCAGCTGGTCCGATCCCACGTTCACCCGGCAGACCGACAGTTTATCCGCTTTCGGATGTCGGGCGACTTCTTTGATCTGCCCCACCACCACGCCTTCCAGATCGCCTCCCGGGTGGGAGATGCCTCCCACCTCCAATCCCGCGTCGGTGAGCCGGGTGGCCAATTGATCCACCGGCAGATCGAAGTCCACGAATTCCTTGACCCATTTTAAGCTGACCTTCATATTAGAACTGCCTCAAGAATCTTAGATCGTTTTCGTAAAACAAGCGGATGTCGTCGATGCGGTGCTTGAGCATGGCGATTCTCTCTATTCCCATCCCGAAAGCATATCCGGAGTATTTCTCCGGGTCGTATCCCACGGCCTCGAAGACTGCCGGATCTATCATTCCCGCTCCCAGAATCTCCACCCAGCCCGTGCGCTTGCATACGCTGCAACCTTTCCCCCCACAGATCACGCAGGAGATGTCCACTTCGGCTGAAGGCTCGGTGAAGGGAAAGAAGCTGGCCCTGAATCTCAAACCCACGTCCTTGCCGAACATCTCCCAAACGAACGCGGAAAGCACCCCTTTCAGATCGGCGAAGGTAACGTCCGTGTCCACGTAGAATCCCTCCACCTGATGGAAGGTGCAGAAGGCGCGGGCGTTGATGGCCTCATTCCGGTAGCACCTGCCCGGGGCTATGATCTTTACCGGCGGCTTCCTTTTTTCGAACTCCCTCACCTGCACCGGCGAGGTATGAGTGCGAAGCAGCACGTCCTTTTTGATATAGAAGGTATCCTGCATGTCCCTGGCCGGATGGTCTTCCGGGAAGTTCAGGGCCGCGAAGTTGTAATAGTCCGTCTCCACGTCCGGGCCTTTGGCCACCTCAAAGCCCATTCCGTGCAGAATCTGTATTATCCTCTCTTCCACCTGGGTTATGGGATGGAGTCCTCCCCGCCATCCCTTTCTTCCCGGCAGGGTATAGTCGAAGAAACCTCCTACCTGACCGGCCGGCTGCTGTTTCAACTGGTCGATCCTCTTGAGGAAAGCCTCCTCGGTCTGACTCTTCACCTGGTTGCAGAGTTTTCCTAAGGAGGGACGCTCGCTGTCCGGGAATTCCTTTACTCTTTTGAGAAGGGAAGTGAGCACTCCCTTCCTTCCCAGAAATTTGACCCGCAGCTGCTCCAACGCATCGAGGCCGTCGGCCTGCTCGACGCTCCGGGAAGCCTCCTGAAAAATCTGCTGCAGTTCTTGCTGGAATTGATCTTTATCTGGCATAATTACAAATCAACTGTGAGGGCTCAGATCAATCATATTGCTCCGCCCTATCATGAATTCCGGTCCGGTCGCTTTTTTGAGATTACAGGGGATCGCGAAAGGACCGTACCCGCCCGACACAGTCCCTTCCACAAGATAAACGCAGAGCGGCTGCCTTGGAATTCCACCGGTTTGGGCGCTCAGTTAGCCCCGGACGCCAACTCGGCCAGCTTGGCAAAACCGTCCTTGTCCCGAACCGCCATGTCCGCCAGAATCTTGCGATCCAGGATTATTCCCGCCCCTTTCAAACGGCTCATAAAGACACTGTAAGAAAGTCCATAGGTCCTGGCGGCGGCGTTGATGCGGGTTATCCACAAGCGGCGGAAATCCCTTTTCCGCCTTCTCCTGTGGGCGTAGGCATAGGCCAGACCCCGCTGCACCGACTCCTTGGCCGTGCGGTATAGCTTGCGCCTGCCTCCGTAGTATCCTCTGGCGCTCTTCATTACCTTTTTTCTTCTGGCTCGTGAAGCGACTGTGTTCTTTGCCCTTGGCATCCAAGTTCCTCCTCAGTTGGCCAACAGTCTTTTAACCTTTTTTTCATCGGCCTTATCCACCAGGCCCGACTTCCTGAGATTTCTCTTCCGCTTGCTGCTCTTGCTGCTTAACAGATGCCCTTTGTAGGCCTTGCTCCGCTTGTACTTGCCTCCGCCCGTTCTCTTGAACCTCTTGGCGGCGGCCCTATTGGTTTTTTTCTTCGGCAATTACTCCTCCTCCAAATCGCTTGCCCGTCTTAACGTCATACGTTATTTGAATGCATTAATTTGTTGGCATAACAATACTTACGTTGACTTTCCGGCGGCAGACGACGGTTGGGCCGAGCTTTTGTCCGGGGACTTGGGCATAAAGTTCAAAGTCAGGCTTCTGCCTTCCATCCTGGCCCGGGGTTCAGCTTCACCCACATCCGCCAAGTCCGTCTTCAGCTTGTCCAGTATCCTCTCGCCGAACTCCATATGGCTTCTTTCCCTTCCCCGGAACACCACCATCACCTTCACCTTGCTCCCCTGCATCAGGAACTCCCGCACGTGTCTCATCTTGAACGAGTAATCGTGCTCCTCGGTCTTGGGCCGGAAGCGCATCTCCTTCAGCTGCAGGTAGCGCTGCTTTTTCTTGGCGTCTTTGGCCTTCTTGGCCAGTTCGTACTTGTATTTCCCATAATCCATGATCTTGCACACGGGCGGTCTGGCCTGGGGAGAAACCTCCACCAGGTCGAAACCCTTCTCCTGTGCCAGCCGAATGGCGTCTCTGGTGGCCATGATACCCACCTGCTCGCCGTTCTCTCCGATGACCCTCACCTGCGGAAACCGGATTCGCCGATTGACCCTGATTTCCTTTTCTCTTATCGGACGTCACCTCCTCTATGGGTTCTTCGTTCTGATCTTGTGTCGACCCGCTCACCGGCATTCAATCACGCAAGTCCCGCACATACCAAGCCGCGGTTCCGCTGCCGCCGGCGGGCTACGCCGGTCCTGAAGCCTTGCTTTCTGCCTCCTCCTTCAGTTTCCGAACGATCTTATCCAGTTCGAAACTGCCTAAGTCTCCTTGCTTATGTCTTCTTACCGACACGGTCCCGTTTTGGACCTCTTTCTTTCCCACTACAAACATGTACGGAATTTTCTCCTTTTCCGCCTCTCTGATCTTATAGCCTATTTTCTCGTTCCTATCGTCCAGCTCCACCCGAAAACCCTCCTGCCGCAACTTATCCCGCAGGTTTTCGCAATAGGCGTTCTGCTCATCGGTGATGGGCATCACCTTTATCTGCACCGGAGCCAGCCACAGCGGGAATGCACCTCCGTAGTGCTCGATCAGCACCCCGAAGAACCGCTCCAGCGAACCCAGAAGCGCCCGATGGATCATTATGGGTCGATGGGGGTTGCCGTCGGAGTCTACGTAGGTCAAGTCGAATCTCTCCGGAATGTTGAAATCGAACTGGATGGTGGTACACTGATGCGGCCGGCCCATAACGTCTCTTATTTTCAGATCGATCTTGGGGCCATAGAAGGCTCCTCCTCCCTGGTCCACGTCGAATTTCAGATGCTGCTTCTCCAGAGCCGTTCTCAGAGCCGCCTCGGCCTTATCCCAGTTTTCCTGCTCGCCGATGGCCTTCTCCGGTCGGGTGGAGAGAAATATCTGGTATTTCTCGAAGCCCAGGGTCCGCAGCATGGACAACGAGAATTCCAGAAGCTTACGCACCTCCTCCTCCAGCTGCTCCCGCTTGCAGAAGATGTGGGCATCATCCATGGTGAATCCGCGCACCCGGAAAAGTCCCTGCAGCACGCCGGAACGCTCGTACCGATAGCAGGCGCCCAATTCCGCCAGCCGCAACGGCAGGTCCCGGTAGCTTCTGAGCTTGGACTTGTAGATCAGAATGTGAAACGGGCAGTTCATGGGCTTAAGCTGGTATTCCTCGTCCTCCACCTTCATGGTGGAGTACATGTTCTCCTGGTAGAATCCGGTGTGTCCGCTTTTCTCCCAAAGGTGCAGCCGGGCCACGTGAGGAGTATAGATCAACTGGTAGCCGTGTTTCTGATGTTCGTCGATCCAGTAGTCCTCGATGATCTTCCTGATCTGGGCGCCCTTGGGATGCCACAGCACCAAACCCGGCCCTATCTCCTCCGAGATGGAGAAAAGCTCCAGCTCCTTTCCTAACACCCGGTGATCCCGCCTCTTCTGTTCCTCCAGCGTCTCCAGATACGCATCCAGATCCTCCTTCTTGGGAAAGGAGATGCCGTAGATGCGCTGCAGCATAGGGTTCTTCTCCGATCCCCTCCAATAGGCCCCTGAGGTGCTGAGAAGCTTGAAGTTCTTGATCAAGCCGGTTGAGGGAAGATGGGGACCCCGGCACAGGTCCACGAAACCATCGTGCTCATAGAGTATCACTTTTTCGTCTGTCAACTCGGAGAGTATCTCCAATTTGTACTTTTCCTGCTTCTCCCGAAAGATCCTCTCGGCCTCGGATTTGGGCAGTTCCTTTCTCTGAAAGCGATGGTTGCCCTTTACGATTTCTTTCATCCTCTGTTCTATTCTGCCCAAATCCTCCGGTGAAAAAGGTTGCCGGGTGTCGAAATCATAATAGAAACCCTCCCTGATCGAAGGCCCGATGGCCAGCTTCACGTCCGGGAGAAGGTCCTTGACCGCCTGGGCCATGACGTGCGAAGTACTGTGCCAGAAGACTTCCTTCCCCAAATCGGAGTCGAAGGTGACGGCTTCAATCTTGCTGGTATTTTCCTCTATCTTCCGCGAGAGATCGACCGGGATGCCGTCCACCAAAGCGGCCAAAGCCGCTTTGGCCAACGAGGGGTCGAAATCCTTCAGGATTTGAAAGACGGTGGTTCCCAGAGCAAATTGCCTGCTGGATCCATCCGGCAAAGTCACTTTCACCTGGTCTGCCATCTTTTGCGCTCCAACAAAAAAATCACCCCTCGCCCTTCGGGGTGCACAGGTCCCGTCAGTCTGACTCTGGTCAACGACTACTATTGAAGAAGACTGAACATCAATTTTATCTGCCTTGTAAACTTGGATGGTGGGCGATACTGGAATCGAACCAGTGACCTCTTGCATGTCAAGCAAGCACTCTAACCAACTGAGCTAATCGCCCGCGAAAACCGCCTGTCCGGTGCCCAGTCGGAAAGAAACAGCCATTTGACAATGAAGCCGTTGGGCCACCCGGCGTCGCCCCAAATATATCCGCCGCCCTTGCCTTTGTCAAGTCTTTATTGTACGTCGATTCGAAACCCAAAACCCGGGGATTAGCCTCGACCGATGAGGTGACGTGAGGCAATCGGAATCAAGATGCCCGGCCGTTGATTTCTTCACGGGTTTTGTGCTTTACGGCTTCAAACAGCGATTCTCGAAAACGGAGTTTTGAGTCTGGTCATCCCATGACTTTCGAAGATTACGTTGGCAAGCACTCGAGTCTTTGTACCACCGCCTTACGAAGGATCCCCGCCGCACCCCCTGATCCCCAAGGAATTCGATATTTCGGCCATCAGATGCCGAAGGAATCCATCAACCTTTCCGCTATCTTGCGATAAACTTCCTGGCTGTCATAGTCCCCGTTCGACTTTCGCTTTTTCGCCTTCTCCACCTTGTCCTTTCGAACGGGAGGCATTTTGTCCGAAGGCTTGCCCTTCAAATCGGGTGAACCATCCCTTTGCGTCCGCGGTGCACGTCCCGGTCCTGGGGTGTTGGGTCCGGCTCCCTTTCTTCCCCCTCCCTTTCCCAGTGCATGGAACGCACCCTCGGCGTTTATTTCTTCTCTGGGCTCACCCTGACAAGTCATGGTTTTCGCTCCCGATAACTCATTGGAAACACATGCAGTCTTGATCCATCCTACCTTCTTGTCGCACAAGGGAGTTCGCAATGAATTCCCTCCGACTGCTGTCCTGCGTTGAGCCTGTGCGACTGGGCTCCTATCAATTGTATCGACGAATGGGCTTCAAACTTGATAGGTCACAGAACAAGACGGGGGCGAGAAAGGCAGAAATCAGGTGAATCACCTATGAGCAGGCTGATTCACAGGGATACGGATAGTCCGTCTGCTGCCGGATCAGCTGTTCAGCCGGACGACCTGCCGGCCGAGCGCAGAGATGAAGTTCAGATCGATCGGGGCGGCCATGCCGGCGTAAACGATGAAGCCTATTATCACGATACCGGAAGCGGTTTGTGGGCTATTTGATGGTGAGTTCCTTCAACAGGCTTTCGGTGTGATATACTCTATCTAAAAGAAACAGCACGTATTGAATGTCCACGTTGATGGTTCGGGTCAGATCAGGCTCAAACACGAAATCGGCGCTGATGCTCTCGTAGTTTCCGTCAAAAACCAAGCCTAGCAGCTCCCCCTTGCCATTCATAACCGGGCTGCCGGAGTTGCCGTTGGTCACGTCACAGGTGGTAAGGAAATCCACCGGCACGTCCCCCAAAGACGAATCCCTGTATGAGCCGAAATCCTTATCCCGGTAAACCTTCTCGAGTTCGGGCGGAGCGTCGAAAGGTTCCTCGCCGGTGTCCTTCTGGATAACGCCGCTGAGGGTGGTTACTGGCTCATAGAACACGGCATCGCGGGGAGAATAGCCCTTGACCTCGCCGTAGTTGAAGCGCATGGTTCCGTTGGCGTCCGGGTACAGCTTCTTCCCGGTGTACTCGGCTTGGGCCATGATAAATTTGGGCTGCAATCGGGTCAGGGCGCCGGAGAATTCGTTTTGCCTGTTTTTCAACTCTTCCCTCTCAGGCTCCATTTGTATGGCGAAATCGATGAAAGGATCGTTGAGCCTTTCCAGCTCCTGCCGGCTTAAGCCGAACATCCTCAGCCTTTCCCCTTTCGAACCCAACCGGGTGTCGCGATAAAGATCCTCGGCGAATTCTCGGAGTATGTCCTTTTTATCCCTATCGGCGATGCCTTCCACTATCTTCTCCACTGCGTTGATCTTCTGTCCTTCGGGAAGCTGCAGAGCTCTATCCAGGAAGTACACCAAAATTCTCTTGTCCACCGACGGAACCAGATTCACCTGCGCATCCTCCAGGCTCCGCCTGGTATCTGCGCTGTCCCGGTCCTGATAACCCGGCTCCCTGTCTGAATCTTCCTTTTCCCTCTCCAAGCTCCACTTATAGATGGTGTTGGCGAAATCCAAAAACTCGCACTGGGAGGTCATCCACCTGACCATCAGATCCTTGTCCTCCAACTTGCGGTATTCTTTGAACAAACTGTCCAGCTCAGGCAGAACGCTCCCATATTCGCTCATCAGTTGTGGATTCTTGCTTAATCCTGCCTGAAGTGATTTCTCCTCCTTCTGCTTCTGCTGAAGAATGTCGGACCTTTCGAAACCCTCCAACATCCCTTGATTCTTTTTCAGGTAATTGTTTAGGCCCTTTATCCTTGAAGATAATCTGATGGCAATTGACGAATCTTCTGCCGAGGCGCTGTCTAAGATGCCTATCAAATCCTCACGAGTGCGAATGTCCCAGGGGTAATCATGATTGACCATCTTGGCAATCGCGTAAGAGCTCTCGTATCGTTCGGTTTTTCCGGGATACCCCAACAGCATGACGAAATCACCGTTTCTCACTCCGGCGGAGGACAGCTTCAAGTGCACGTCAGCGCGGTACGGCACGTTCCGATCCGAATAATCGGCAGGGCTGCCGTCCGGGGCCACATAGGCCCGGAAGAACGAAAAATCGCCGGCGTGCCTGGGCCACATCCAGTTGTCTATCTCCCCGCCGTAGTCTCCGATGCT
>CAZWAO010000050.1:0-14263 GCA_964631815.1 uncultured Ignavibacteria bacterium
GCCGGCTGGTGGAATCGTAGTTCACGGCCACCTGAAGCGTGCAGGCGGAGTAGTAAAGATTCGCTTCCCAGTTATAGGCACTCAGAAAACACCCGAAGGTGCTCGAGCTACCCCCAGAACAGGTTTTCCTGCCGTCTATCTTGGAACGGGGAACCGAGGTGATGTCGTAATAGCTAATCCTACCCGATGCGTCCGAATTAGTGAAGGAACCGCTGGTATGGTAATCCAGCACGGCCAGGCTGTCACCTTTCAACTTCTCCAGCGAATCCGCGGCAACTGCCGCGTAGGGACAGTACGATCAAGTGGGACGCATGAAAACCTCCAGCAGCACGCAATCCCGGTGAACTCCCTTCTCCCCGGTGAAGACATGCTCACCGCCCTGGGCGTCCGACCCCACGGCTTGCATGGAGGGCAGTTCGCTATTTCCCAATCCGGAACCGGCCGTGCCGACGGCTGCTATGAACAGCGTCAGCACCAGCGGAACCACCCACGCCCTTTGTCCACGGTGCATTTCCAACCTCCTTTCATCAGTAAATAAAACTGTGGGTTGACTTAGTCTATCTCCCATCCTCGCAGCGGCGGCGGACCGCCCTGATAAAGATAATCGATCAAAAGAACTACATCCTGCACATCTATGACGCAATCTTCATTACCATCGCCGGAAGCCGACGGCTCGGGCTCCGGACCGGAATAGAGCACGTAGTTGGTCAAAAACACCGCGTCCGAGACGGTCACCGCTCCGTCTCCGTTGGCGTCTCCGAAGAGGTGAGTCGGGTACAGGGGAATCAGATTGGATATCAAAACCGTGGTATCCTTGTCGCTCTGGATAAACACCGCCAGCTCGCAATTGTGATCCACCCAGGAGGGGTCGAGATAGAAGCTCTGGCTGTCCACGAAAGACCCTCCCTGGTTCACCCAGAAGCCGGTTCCCTGATAGTCGGGAAGCATGTCCCTGAGGATGAACTGCAGGCTGTCCAGCCCCTGCCACTGGTAGAACTTGTGGCTCTCGGTGAGGGCGTATCTGAGGAAAAGGTCGGAGGAGGAAATTTGATCCACCGAGCTGAACCGGGTTATGATCGTCCCGGTTCGCTGGACCGGATCGTAATCCACCTGCAATGATAAGACGCCGGGGGTGTTGATCGCCATCTGTTGGTTGTATCTGGTATTATAGGTGTTGAAGGTCCCGCTTCCTCCGCCCACCACCCATACCCGGCCGTTGAAAATGGCGGTGGGAACGTAAGCCACTCCATACTGGATTACCCTGTCCACCGACTCCGCATTGCTGAAGCTGCCACTGGTATGATACTCGATTACGCCCAGAGCGTCGCCTTTCAGCTTTTTCAACGAATCCGCGGCAACTGCCGCATAGGGACAACTGGGTCAGGTGGGACGTCCGAACAACTCCAACAACGCCTGCTTGCGCGGGACGGTATAGTCTTTTCCGGCTGTCCCCGCCTGCATCAGCGAAGGCTGCTCCGACACGCACTCCGTTCGGTCGTCAACCGACTGGGCCCAAGTGCCGGCGCTGGCAAGCACGAGCAGCCCAGGCAGGATAAAAAAGAGCATGCGCTTTCTCGACATTCGCTCCTCGTTTGAACGATTGACTCAGACCCGACCGCCTTCCCTTGGCCGCACAGGTCCGATTTTGCCTTCAAGCATAAGATAACAGGTGATGCGCATTATATCCTGTGAATCTATTGCACAACTTTCAACGCGGTTTTTCCCCGGAGCCCTGCCGCGCCCAAGACTATTGCGAAACTCGGGGCGGGGTCTAACCTGAGGGCTGTTGTGCTCCAGCTTAACCTGCTCTAAATCCGCGCTTGATCTCATAATCCCATCTCTTGACAGCACAACCTCTAATGCCGGTGATCGTGACCCTGGCGTTCGCTTTCCTTCAACTCCTCCAAGGCCCGCACGATCTCCGGATCCAGGGGCTGATGCTTGGAATCGGGTTGCTTCTCCGACCAAACCGGTTTGAATTTCACCATCTTGCACTTCCATTTGGTGCATTCCAGGCAGCGGATGCAGTCGCCGTCGTTGGCATCCTGGTGCACGTTGATGTCCATAGGGCATCCCTGGTGACAATCCTCGAAGAAGGCGCAGGCCCCTGCGTTCACCTTCAGCCGGAATAGGCTGAGCTTGTTGAAAAGCGACCAGATGGCCCCCAGGGGACAGACATAGCGGCAGAAAGGCTGGTGTATCATTACCGCGGCCGCCACCAGGGTGAAAAGGATGGAGAGCTTCACGTAAAAGAGCACTCCCACCCGCGAGATGATGCTTCCTCCCTGGGTGAAGATGTCGCCTCCCGGATTCCAGGCCACGATAGGTATGCCGGCTTCTAAGGTTCCCACCGGACAGAGCTTGCAGAACCAGGGCTCCCCCACCCAAAACGCCACCAGAAGGGTCAGGCCCAAAAGGACTAAATACTTGCTGTAACTCCATGCTTTGCCCGGGAAGAATTTCCTGGTGTTGACCTTATACAGCATCTCCTGAAAGAATCCGAAAGGGCAAAGCCAGCCGCAGGTCATCCTTCCCACGGTAAGACCGATGATCCCCAGAATGCCGACCAGCATTAAGGGAAAGGCCTTGATGATAACGAAGTGCTGCAAGGTTCCGATGGGACAGCTGACCATGGCCAGCGGGCAGCCGTAGCAGTTCATGACCGGAATGCACACCCCCTTGAACCAGCCCTGATAGATGTTGCTGAAGAACACCGATCCCACATAGGAATTGGATACCACCAGTGTTCCTATCTGAAACAGCCGCCGTTTCATGCTCCTCCGGAATCAAAAAGGCCGGCACCACGACCTGGGGAACTTCCCTGGGCTTGCCTACTTAATCCCTATGCACGAGATGCACAGTATGGATCCGTTGTAGCGGATTTCCGAGAAGTCCCCCAGCTTCACGCCATATGCAAACAGCCCCAGCAGGATCAGCAGGACAGCGATTCTCAACCACCTGACGAAGACACGCATCAGAGATTTCACCTAATGACTGAACGAAACAAGACCGTTTTGGTCATTTTATTCACAATATAACATACGTCTCGGATTTGTCAACCATATAAGATGGTTCCCATCCAACCGGCTTTCGGAGACGAAATCAAGTTAACCTGGGCGGGGCAAGCGAAGACTATCCGGGCGCCTCTTTTCGCCTCCTGCAACTGTCCCGGATCGGCCTCTTTACGGAGCCGCGCAAAAAGCTCGCGACGAGTGACACGGATTGTCACCTGCCTGGCGATAACTGATAATGAGACGATCATGGGCGAAAAAACCTCAGGCCGACGTAACAACCAAGCTTGAGCGCCCAATCAGCCAGCCTTTAAGGGGACGGGAGGCTGGCTGCTTTATTTCTATCCGGTGGCTGACCAGGTTTTCGCTCATTCCCAGAAGATAAGGAAGGGTCATCGTGAAAGCTTGAAAACCGCTCATCTCCCGCCGGAAACACCTTACCCTGTATCAGATCATAAATCGGCGGTCCACAAGAATCCAAGCACATTTCGATTGACTGCCGAGGATGCTGAAATTATCTTACCGGTTAAAGTCTTCAAGATCATTGTGACATAATCTCTGAAGGTTATACTACCACGAACAATCCAATTGCATATCTTCCTCGTCCGGTCCGATTCTTCCCGGCTGCGGCAATTTGTGGCCGTGCCGACCTCGACAGAGGCGACAGGCTCAAACTCCTATAAAGGATATCCACATGAGAACAAGAAGAACTGTCTCGAGAATCCGCAAGAAGGCCCGATTCGCCAGGATAGCCCTTCTGGCGGCGGTGCTGCTCTTGCTCGGGTGCGTTGCCGTCGACTCAGCGGCGCATCTACCCTGCGTCAAAGTCCTGCAAACGGCAGCCGACCGCCTGCCTAACGGTCCGATGGGAGTAAAGGTATGGGGGCTGATGATAGCATCCGGCCTGCTGGCTCTGTTTGTGTTTGGCCCGGGCAAAGGAAAAGGTGAAAGCGGGGTAGAATTTACGGATGTTTACAGATGCTTTTTCGAGGAAAACCCCTCTGCCAACATAATACTCGGCTCGGACGGCATCATAAAGGAATTGAACAAATCGGGGTCGGCAGCTTTGGGTTACGCGGAGAGAAGCCAATTGATCGGCAGGCCGATTCTGGATCTGGTGACCCCGGAACACAAGGCCAGGCTGACGCAGCTGTTGCAGGAGTCTGACCAGGGATCGCCTGGAAAGGCAAAGGTGGATTTGTCTGCGACGGGCAGCGGGGTCCGCACATTTCTTTTTTGCCGGTGCAGCGCGAAGTATTCGGACAAAGAATATCCGGGCGCTCTGTTCGCGGGAATGGATGTCACTGACCGCAGATTGGCGTCGGAGCACCTGCCTCAGCCCACCCAAGACCTGGAGTTCTTGTCGGAAACGGCCGAGGGGTTTTTGGAGCTTTCTCCACAGGATGATGTCCATCACTACATGGGAGAGAGACTGAAGCAGTTGGTCAGTGAGGCCGCCTACATCGTGGTCAACTCCGTCGACCGACAGCAAAGGAAGCTTCAGGTGCGCTGCGTTCTGGGCGGCGGCAAGCTAGTGGACCTGGCAGTGAAAGCGATTGGTCGCGATCCAGCCGGCATGTCCTTCGACGTTCACGACGAGGCCTGGCAAGGTTTGGCCGGGGGCCGGCTGGTCAAAATCCCGGGGGGGATTCACGAGCTGGCGTTTAGTCAGATTCCCAAAGCCGCGTGCAGTGCCATTGAGAAACTGGCCAACCTCGGTGACATTTATGTCATGGGCTTCGCCAAAAAAGGAGAAGTCTACGGCAGCGCCGCCATCGTTTTACGACGGGGCGTTCAGCTCACGAACCAGACCGTCATAGAGACCTTCATCCGTCAGGCCGGAGTCGCACTTCAGCGCCGTCAGGCGGAGGAGGCATTGCAAAGGGAGCGCGAGAAACTGGAGTTGGCCACCGAAAACTCAGGCGTGGGCTTGGCCATAATCTCTAAGGATTACCGTACCCTGTGGGCCAACCAAGTGCTTAAACGGATGTTCGGCGACGTGGAGGGCAAATCCTGCTACCTGACTTACAACCAGCGCGCGGAAGTCTGCCCGGAGTGCGGGGTAAGGGAGCTGTTCCAGACGGGCAAGGATAAGGTGGTGCATGAGCAGGTGGGGAAGGACAAGGAAGGCAAAACCATCTGGTCACAGATCATCGTCACTCCCGTCCGGGATACCCAAGGGAACCTGACTGCAGCACTGGAAGCGGTAGTTCCCATAACCGAGCGGAAACAGAATGAGATACTGCAAACCGTGCTTTACCGGATTGCTAACGCAGCCAGCACAGCCCGCGACTTGGAGGAGCTTTTCCGGATCATTCGAAAAGAGCTCATGTCGGTTTTGGACACAACCAATTTCTTCGTGGCTCTCTATGATCGCGAGACCGGCTCTCTATCGCTTCCTTATCATGTTGATCAGAAGGACAAATTCTCTTCCTTCCCGCCGGGGAGAACCCTGACCGCCTGGATACTGAGAAACGACTCGCCGCTTTTGTGCACACCGGAGGTGAGAAAGCGGCTGCTGGAAGCGGGAGAAATCGAGCCAACCGGAGCATTGTCTGTGGCCTGGCTGGGGGTGCCGCTTAAAGTTGACTCGGAGACCATAGGTGTCCTGGGAGTGCAGAGTTACAGTGATCCTTCTGCGTATGGCACCAAAGAGTTGGAGATTCTGCAGTTCGCCTCCGAACAGATAGCGGTGGCCATACGACGCAAGCAGGCAGAGGAAGCGCTCAAACGGTCCGAGAGGGATTACCGGGGACTCTTTGAAGGTGCCCACGATGCCATATTGATCTTCGAGCCGGAAACGGAAACGGTTTTGGACGTGAACCGCCGGGCTTGCGAAGTTTACGGATTTGAGCGATTGGAGTTCGTGGGAATGTCCCTGGAGAGAATCTCACAGGACGTCCCCAAAGGTAAGAAGCACATCCAACTCACTTTAGAAAAGGGAAGCTATCACCGTTTCCAGACGGTGCAGTATCGAAAGGACGGAAGCCGGATGCTCCTGGAGGTCAATGCATCGGTGGTGGATTATATGGGCCAGCGGGTCATCCTCAGCATCAACCGTGACGTTACCGAGCGCAAGCAGGCGGAAGACGTGTTGGAGAAGGAAAAGGAAAGGTATCGAAATCTCTTTGAAACGGCACCCGACAGCATCACCACTCTCGATACCCTGGGTTTCATTGTCTCCTGTAACGTCGCCACCGAAAGATTGGCGGGCTATTCCCCGAGGGAACTTGTAGGCAAGCATTTCACCAAACTGGGGGTGGTCCGAGCCAAGGACCTGCCCCGGTTTCTTAAGTTATTCGGCTCCATAATTCGGGGCAAGGTGCCGGAGCCGGTGGAGGTGGCGGTCCTGCGCAAGGATGGAATCATCCGTCAATTGGAGACACACATCAGTCTCCTGAGAGAAGACGGCAAGATCACAGGAATACAGGTGATCTCACGCGACATCACCGAGCGCAGGCGGGCGGCGGAGGCGCTGAGATCATCGGAACATCGCTACCGGCAGTTATTTCAGCAGAACCTGGCAGCCGTCTATCAAACCACACTCGATGGAACGATCGCCGACTGCAATCCATCCTTCGCCCGACTCTTGGGTTATGAGTCGGTCGAACAGGTGCTGACCAAAAACGCCTCCGAGTTTTACTTTTCTCAGACCGATCGACAGGAGTTCTTGTCGCGCTTGCAGAAGAAAGGGTCCTTGACCGACTTCGAGTATCGACTCAGGCGAAGAGACGGCAAACCCGTGTGGATTCTGGAGAACGTCAGTCTGGTAGAGACAGAGGGAGCAGAAATTCCCGCTATTCAGGGCACCTCCATCGACATCACCGAACGCAAGCGAGCGGAGGACTTGCTTCGTACCAGCGAAGCCCAACTATCCAACGCCATGCAAATCGCCCAACTGGGGTATTGGGAGTATGACGTAGCCAAAGACCTATTTACTTTCAACGATCACTTCTACGCCATCTTTCGCACATCGGCCGACAGAGTCGGCGGTTATACCATGACGTCGGCCCGTTATGCTGAACTCTTCGTACATCCCGATGACCAATGGATGGTCGGCCAGGAAATCCAAAAAGCCCTGGAGACCACCGATCCCCGCTACAGTCGTCAATTGGAGCACCGCATTATCTATGCCGATGGCCAGACGGGATACATCACCGTTCGCTATTTCGTTGAAAGGGACGATCAGGGTCGTACGGTCAAGACTTACGGCGCGAATCAGGACATCACCGGACGTAAGCGGGCGGAAGAGGCGCTGCGAGAGGGCGAGGAGAGATACCGAACCTACGTGGAAAACGCCCCGGACGGCATCTTCATCACCGACTCGGATGCCCGGTACATCGACGCCAACCGGGCGGCCTGCCGGATGACAGGCTATTCCAGGGACGAATTGCTCGATATGAGCATCATGCAGCTGGGCTCGTCGGGTGCTTCCCCCGAATCATTCGAGGAACTCAAAAAAAACGGCCGGGCGCATTCCGAGATAGTCATTCGGAGAAAAGACGGTTCCCTTATGTATGCTTCACTGGATGCGGTGGCGCTGTCGGACGGGCGATATATGGCGTTCTGTTCCGATATCACCGAGCGCAAACAGGCGGAGGAAGCACTGCGAGAGAGCCAGGAAAGATATCGTACCCTCTTCGAAAAAACGGCCAATCCTATTCTGGTCATCGACGACGGTGGGAATTATATAGACGGCAATCAGGCTGCTTTGGACTTCCTGGAATGGACTCGTGATGAACTCCTGTCAAGAAACATTCGCGACACCATCCCTCCTGGTAGGGAACGACAAACTCTGGACGCGCACCTCTCATTATGGGAAAACGGCGGAGTCATTGAGACAGATTATTACGTAAGGGAAGCCGTCAAAATCCTGGAGCTGACCATCACGCCCGCCCGCTGGCGAGACAGACGGGTGATCTTCGGTGTGGGGAAAGACATCACCGAGCGCAGACGGGCCGAGGAGAACCTGAAAGAGGCATACGATATTATCAACCGCAGTCCCACCGTAGCCTTCCTTTGGAGAAACGATGAAAAATGGAGCGTGGAGTTCGTCTCGAACAACGTGAAAGAGTTATTCGGCTACACGACGGAGGAATTCATCTCCGGTGGGGTATCTTATACAAGCCTGGTTCATCCGGACGACTTGGCGAGAGTGGCGGGCGAGGTTGACGATTACAGCCGGGAGGAAGGAAGAGAGGATTTCGTTCACCGGCCGTACCGAATCGTCACCAAAGGCGGAGAGGTCAAATGGATCGACGACCGGACGCACATCCGGAGAGATGAAGATGGAAGGATTACCCATTACCAGGGAGTGGTCGAAGACATCACCGAACGAAAAGCCGCGGAGGAGGCTTTGAGAGAAAGCGAGAAGCGGATACGCACCTTGGCCGACGCCTCCTTCGAAGCCATCATGATTCACGAAGATGGAACACTGCTTCAGGCCAATGACCAGTTCTTCAAGATGTTCGGGTACGGAAGGGACGAGCTTCTGGGCAGAAACGTGATTCCCCTGTTGATAGCCCCCGAGTCCGTCGATCTCATTCGGAGCAAGATCGTCTCCGGTTCAACCGAAATCTATGAAGTCGTGGTTATCAAGAAAGACGGGACCACTTTCCCGGCGGAGATTCAAGGCAGACCGGTGGAATACCACGCACGCAGGGTTAGGGTGGCTTCCATGAGGGACCTCTCCGGACGCAAGAAGATGGAGGCTCAGCTGATACAGGCGGAAAGGCTGGCAGCGGTAGGAACCTTGGCCTACGGAATAGCCCACGAGTTCAACAACATAGTCGCCGGAATACTGGGCAACGCCGAGTTCGGAATGGGGAACGACGACCGCCAGGAGGTGGAGGAGTGTTTCCGGGTCATAATGGAGAACTGCGATCGGGCCAGAAGCATCACCAACCATCTTCTGGCATTCGCCGTACGGCGCGAGGTAAAGAAGGAGGCAAGCGACCTCGCCGATGCCATGGAAAGCGTGCTGGGTTTGATGGAACGCGAGTTGCAGAAGGAAAACATCCAGGTGGAACGCGACTTTCATCCCGTTTCGGAGATATTCTGCGATCCGGGCGAGCTTTCGGAGGTCTTCCTGAACATGATCACCAATGCCCGGGATGCCATGAGACCAGACGGCGGCACGCTGACCATAGGCATGAACCAGACGGGCGGAGATCTTCTGATCACCTTCGCCGACACCGGTTGCGGAATCCCGGATGAAATCAAGGGAAGGATTTTCGAGCCTTTCGTGACCACCAAAGGGCCGCTGGGGCAGAGTGAAATACCGGGAACCGGTTTGGGCCTGTTTTTGTCTATCGGAGTCATCAGCGGATACCATGGCAAGATTGAGGTGCAAAGCCGAAAAGGCAAAGGCAGTACGTTTACCCTTAGGATACCTATATCCGAAAACCAAACGCCGCCGGGCGGGATCGAAGATCAATTGGAAAAGACCAAGTTCGTTCCCCGGAGCTTGAGAATTCTTCTGGTGGACGACGAGGAACCCATCTGTACCGCCACCAAGAACGGCCTGGAAGCCGACGGGCATTCGGTTGTGAGCACCACCAGCGGGAAGAAGGGCTTGGAGCTGTTCCGCTCCGGTGCTTTCGATCTGGTCCTTTCCGATATCACCATGCCGGATATGGATGGTATCGCGCTGATATCTTCATTTAGGAGTGTAGACCCACGGGTGAAACTGGTGGTCCTGACGGGACACATACAGGGGGACAAGCTCGCCGCTGCCAAAAAGGCCGGAGCGGATCAGATATTAATCAAACCCTTCAAGAAGGAAGATTTGCTGAGAACCATGAACCGGGTGCTGGCCTCCGATGATTAGCGGAGAAGGGGGGACCCATCCTCTCTCTGACGGGGAGCGGATGGGCGCCAAGGGGGCAGGAAAAGACCTTGGAAATGCTCGCTATTCGTGAAGGGGGAATATCTCGTCCAAGCTTGACTTGGATCTGAAGAGTTGAGAAGTCGGCGAAACGCTTTCTATTTTCGATAGATCGTAGCAAACCCTCCTGCCGCAATCCTGACAAAAACAAAGAACATGCCATTTCGGGTTGCCCTGCATTAAAGCCAGAGGCTCGACCAGAGTTTCCTGGATATGACTGCCGTTGGCTCTGCGCCTGATTCTGACTGCCCTTCTCTGGTCGATGGCTCCGGCCAAGAACCTGCATATTCCAAGCAAAGCTCCGGCCCCGTCGCTGGATGCGAGTTCCCCGGCTGCTGCGCCGTTTGACCTGTCCGACCTTTCCGATTCGGGCTTCTTCTTGGCCACATCCAACTTCGCCTGAATGCTCCTTCCCAGCTGCATCATGGAGGGGTTCGACCTGATGGGAGAGAACTCCAGAGCGAGTTTCAGCGCAGAGAGCTCCTCCTCGGTCATGTTGAGCGTGGGAAGGAAGGCTCCGTCTAAAAACTTGTATCCGCGGTCGTAGTAGATGGGGAATCCCGCGGCAGCCAGGCTGTTGATGTCGCGGAAGATGGTTCTCTCCGATACACTGCATTTCTCTGCCAGCTGCTTTGAAGTGAGACTACGGTAAGATCTGATAAGCGTAATGAGATGAAGAAGCCTCTCTGCTTTGGTCATGGAACCAAACCTCTCTGCTCTTCGCACGGGGAAATCGACATTCCGCCGCGCCGACCAATGCTTGCCCAATCCCTGTTGTCCGTAAATCGTGACTATTGTGGCATTCCCACGCAATACTGCCCTACACTTCATCTTGGTATGCAAACTCCGTGCAGATTTTTCGTGGGAATGTAACTGGCTGTTTACAAACAAGATAACTATTCGCCCCATGCATTGCGTTGATCCCGAATGGGACATTTTGCCACAACGGATTATGGCATAGTCGTGCCAACCGTTGACAGAATGCGCAAAAAATGCACATGGACATTTAGCGACATATTGTCGTAAAATGTCCCAGAATACTTGAGGGGATGTATTTCAAACCAGAAGGAAGAGGAGCAGCCTGTCCTGATTCGGCCCGATTTATTGCAGTCCGTATTCTTTGAGCTTCCGGTACAGAGTTCGTCTGTCGATGCCCAGAATCGAGGCCGCCTTGTTCTTGTTTCCGCCGGTCCTCTCCAAAACCATGCCGATGTATTCCCGCTCCAAATCCTTCAGAGATCTGCCTTCTCCCTGGGCATTTTTGACGCGCGCCTCTTCCGGATATCGAATCTGATGAGGAAAGTGCTCCGGCAGGATGCGTTCCGAATCGCAGACCAACGTCGCCCTCTCGATGGTGTGGTCCAATTCCCGAACGTTTCCCGGCCAATGGTGTTCCAGAAGCAAAGCCATGGCATCTTCAGCAAAGCCCCGGATCTTTTTCCCCATGGAATGGGCATACTTCGCCAGGAAGTGATCCGCCAAAAGAGGAATGTCCTCTCTACGTTCCGTGAGCTCGGGCAGATGTATGCACAGCACGTTGAGTCGATAGTACAGGTCTCCACGGAACGAGCCGTCACCAACCTCCTTTTGGAGATCCCGACCGGTTGCGGCGATGAGCCGTAAGTCTATCTTCCCCCCTTTGGTGGCTCCCACGGGAATGATATAATTGTCTTCAATGGCCCGGAGGAGCTTGACCTGCGTGGAGGGTTCGACCTCGCCGATTTCGTCTAAAAAAAGCGTGCCCCCTTCCGCCTCGTGAAAAAACCCCGGCTTGTCTTTCAGTGCTCCGGTAAACGCTCCCTTGAGGTAGCCGAAAAGCTCGCTTTCCAACAGGCCGTGAGGAATGGCGCTCGAATTGACCACCACGAAAGGTTTGTCCTTTCTCTCGCTGTGGTTGTGGATGGCCCTGGCCACCAGTTCCTTTCCGGTTCCGGTCTTGCCGGTGATCAACACGGTGCAGTCGGTGCCGGCCACCCGCCGTATCATCTCGAAAACGCTCTGCATGGCCGCGCTTTTTCCCAGGATGTCGTCTAACCTATGCCTTTGCTGAGCCTGCCTGGTCAGATCTTCGACTTTCCTTCGCAGGTCCCTGTTCTCCAACGCCCGGTCGATAACGATGAGTATCTCCGCGGTCTTGAAGGGCTTGGTCACGTAATGGAAGGCGCCGAGCTGAATGGCTTCCACTGCCGAATCGATGGTGCCGAAGGCGGTCATGATTATGACGTAAGTCGAGGGGGAGAGATTCTTGAGGGACCTGAGTACCTCCATTCCGTCCATCCCGGGCATTTTCAGGTCTACCAGGGCCACATCAAAGTGGTCTTGCTTGGCCTTGATCAGACCCTCCGAGCCGTTGCTCGCCGTCTCCGTGGAGAGGCCCCTCTTGTTGAGGATTTTCCTCAGAACTTCCCTCAGCCTGCGGTCATCCTCGACTACCAGTATTCTGTCTTTTCCCCTCATCTTTTCCAGTGGAATCCCGGCGGGTTACTTGTGGGGTGATGAGATATGATTCTGTTAACGTTTCATATTGTCACACTAATACGATAAAACTTACTCCGATTTTGACCCCAACGTTTGAGCTCTCCGTCCTCTCTCATTGGGCTGCAACTGCATGGACGACAGCAGCCAATGGCCGCGCCGGATAGCGCCAGTGCCGGCGTATTGAATTCGGATGGCAAACCCAGCCGGATTACTGCGAAAACCGACCAGGGGACAAAAAGGCGGTTTGGATTTCTCCATGAAAGAGGCTGAATGAGATCGGTACGCCCTATCGAATGAGCCGGAAACATATAATCATCTATGCCCGGCAAATTCGTAAAGCCGTTTGGGAATCGGTCGATGATATGAATGTCTGGGAAAATCAGAGTCGTACCACAATTCCCGTCCTCGCAACAAGTCCCCACTCAAAATAAACCGTTCGATCCGATTGAGCCGGCGCGATTGGATGAGAAACTTCCATCGCTCGTGCTGCGCCATTTGTCAAATGAGGTAAGCGCATCAGACTCCGTTCTGAGCTGGTCGCGCCCCGATTGAGGGTCTCTGAATGAGCACCCCGGTAATCGAGAAGAAAAAACCGGCCACGGCGTCGGAAGCCACACCCCGCCAGTGTGGTCCCCACATCCTGGTGGTGGACGATGACCGGGCGCTGCTTGACCTGCTGGGCCGGGTATTTCGTAAACTGGGGTTCCGGGTGGCTCTGACCAACAACGGCCGGGAGGCTATGGATCTGATTGAAAAGACGACACCGGACGTGGCTTTGCTCGATATCCACATGCCGGGGATGAACGGCATTCAGGTGCTCAAGGAGATCAAAAAGCAGGATCCGGATATCGAAGTGGTGATGATTACCGGTTACGCCAGCCTCGACTCCGCTGTGGAATCTCTGAAGTACGGTGCGTTTGACTACATACGGAAGCCCTTTGACAAGTTGGACCGAGTGGTGGATGCCGTTCGCCACGCCTGGGAAAGAAGAAAACCCTGCCTGGAGAGAAGAAGCGCAAGAAGCAGCCTGGAGAGAAGAATACATGAGCTCAAGCTTCTCTGCAGCATAAATCGCCTGATCGCATCCGGTACCGACCTCCGCACTATCGTGGTCCAGCTTCTGGAGTCGCTGAGGAGAATAATCGACTGTGACCTGGCTATAGCCCTGCTGGCAACCGGGTCGGGGAAAACCAAGATGACCCTGCAGGTGACAAACCCAAGCACGCGTGACTTCGTGGATCAAGCCAGATGCAATTTGATTGACGCCTTCAACTCCGCCACCCACTCGAATCTATCGGAAGAGATAGATTTCGATCAGATCATCGGACAGGAGAATATCATACCCTCGGGAGCGAAATCCCCCGCGGGCACGTCAAGTCTCCGGGCTGCCAAAGAGCATGCCCACTTCCGGATCGCGGAGACGCTGAATTCGTTCTTGAACGTTCCTCTGATCATAAGCGGAACCATGATAGGCATGGTCAACGTCAGCAGCCACCGGGACAATGTATTCACCCCGGACGTCATCAGCTTAATCTATGCCGTGGTCAGCCAGTTGCCTTCCGTCATCCAGAGGCTGGAAGGCGTCCGGGCGGTGGAGATTCAGAGGGCCGCAAAGCTGGCCGAGATCGTGTCGGAGGGTGTGATAATGACCGACGAGAACCTCAACCTGTTGCTGATGAACAAGACTGCCCAGAGCATCCTCGGCACACAACCTGCGGACCTGCCGACCATTGAAAGCAGCCTGGGGATCAGTTTTGCCGACCTGAGAAAAGTGTGGGAGAAGGGCACGCTGGATATGGTGGTCAGGCAGAGAGAGATAGATTCACAAAGTTATGAAGTGAAGGTTTCGACTATTGGTAACAACCAACGAGGGTTTTTGGGTTTTGTC
>CAZWAO010000051.1:0-13749 GCA_964631815.1 uncultured Ignavibacteria bacterium
GAAGGAGAGAAGCGAAGGAGTCTATGTTCTGCTGTGCGCTTCATCAAAACGGGGTGGACATCAAGGGAAGACTGCGCCGGTCACTGAGGAAAAGGGAGATAAGATTCCTTCCCTTTTCGGATTTCATCGGGCTGGAAAACCTGATTCACCAGCACATTCTGGATCTGGTGGTGATAGCCGGCAAGGGCTCATTCGCCAACGAGCTCCGGCTTACCCGCGGCGTCAAGCGACATCCCATTTTATCTTTAGCTCCCTTGGTTCTGTTTCATCCCCAACCCAAGCCCAAAGTCATCGTTTCCGGGCTGGGCGCGGGCGCAGACGAGTTCTTCCACTCCAGATGGAACGATAAGCTGGTCGCTTCCAAGTTGAGGATGATCATCAACCGCAGCGGAAGGGATCTGGGGGTCAATCCCACCACCCGGCTTCCCGGCACCAGCATCATCGAGAGGGAGATGAATCGAAGAATAAGGAAAGGAGAGAAATTCGCAGCCTGCTACGCCGATCTGGACAATTTCAAAGCTTACAACGATTACTACGGATATCACTATGGCGACAGTCTCATCAAGATGACCTCGGAGATCATCCGGGACGTGGTCTACACCTCTTCCAAGGAGAGCTTCGTGGGCCATATCGGCGGCGACGATTTCGTGTTCATCGTCCCGCCGGAGAAGATGCACGGCATTTGCGACAAGATACTCAAAACGTTCGATCGGATGATAGTCCGCCGGTACAAAAAAGAGGACGTGCTGCGGGGTTACATCGTCACCACCAATCGGCGCGGAAAAAGAGAGGCCTTTCCCATAATGACTCTATCCATCGCCGTGATCGTGAACCAGAAGAGGATGTTCCGGCATCTGGGGGAGATATCCCACATGATCGCGGACCTCAAATGCTACACCAAGACCCTGCCCGGCTCGAATTACGTGATCGAAAGAAGGAAGAAATACTAGGAACAAGAAACGGGGCTGAATTCCGCTTCAAGGGAAATCCGGGGATTTGTCCAGCCTTCTCAGCTCCTGCCCGTAAACGCAATTTCCATCCTGGCCGGTTTCCATCTGCTTGACCAAACCTATCTGCGGCGCCCACCAAAAGTCCGTTTTCTTGGGGTCTTCGGAGCTGCTGCGCCGGATTCTGGCGCACCCCCGGTAGGTGCCGCCGGCGGCTGGGGAATAAACGTCCTCAAAGCCCGCAATGTAATACTCCCATCCTCGCAGCGTGTCTCTCCAAAACGTCCCGGCCTGGATCGGACCCACCAGTTGTTTGAACGGTTGGGAGGTCCCATTCACGTCCAGGGTGAAGATGGTGTCGCCTTTCTGGTACACGAAGGTGATTCCGCCCACAGAGGATTCTAAGTCCCAGCCCGACCCCTGGGGCCGAGTGTTTCTGTCCACGGCGGTGACGGAGAAGCTGTCGTCGCTCACCTCACACTGGGCGTTAAGACGGACATAGGTCCATTTGTACTGGAAGTTGATGGGGAAGTAATAGCCGGGACTGGTCAAATCCGGCTTGGGGGGTTTTTTGTTGTCGCAGCCCTGGAAGACCAGAAACCCGACCAGCACAATCATTATGGCGATCAGAACCCTCTTCATGCTTTGCCTCGCTGTTGCCCTATTTGCTACGGGCGAGTCCCGATCCACGTTGGCTGTCGACGCTCAGCCCCCCCGCCCGATTGCACATCAAGTCGTCCGGACGGTTTTTCGCCTGTTGTCTGAGTCGCGTTTCGGATGGCGGCGGACAACCGGCCCTATATCTTCAAAGCCCCTTTTTCCATGATCTTCCGATCGTCGATCCACAGAGTAGGCGCAAGCAGAATGCCGTCCAAATGGCTTTGCACGGAAACCACTCCCCCCATGGATTGGTTGTCTCCTAAGGCCATATGCACCGTGCCCATCACCTTTTCATCCTCCAACACGCTTCCCACGATTTTGGCCTTGTGGTTGGTCCCGATTCCCAGTTCCGCCACGTTCCTTCCGGGCTGGCCGAAAGGCTCCAGCAGCTCCTCCAATTCTTTGGCCGACTTGCCCCCGGCGATCTGCGTGGCAAAACCGTCTTTCACCGTGATTTTGATCGGCTCCTTTACCTTTCCCACCATAGCGCCGTCCACCACGATCACTCCGTTGGCCGTCCCCTCCACCGGGGCCAGGTAGGCCTCGCCGGCGGGAAGATTGGAGAAATCTCCGGGATTATGCACCAATCCGGTATCGGCGTGACACTCCCTTCCCTCGATGACCATGGTTATGTCGGTTCCCGCCGGGGTGGTCACCCTGGCGGTCTTGCCGCCGGTGACCATCTCCGCCAACTTGAGGCTGCGTTGGGCGATCTCGTTGTAATCGGCATTCAGGGTTCTCTCCATGGTGTCTTCGATTATTCCCGGCAGGGTCACGCATCTGGCCCCCGCCTCGCAGGCCTCTCTCCTGGCCTTGGTGTGAGACATGGACTTGCTGGTGGGAATGATCAGAACGTCGAAATCCTTCATCAGCTTGGCCACGGCCTGGGGCGGCTCCTCGCCGTTGCTGGAGCGGGGCAGAATCTCCAGCAGCATAGCCTCGGCTCCGGCTTCGCGTGCCGCCTCCCAAAAAGCATAGCCCACTTTTCTTTCCGGGGCATCGGTGATCACCAGAACCGATTCACCCTTCTTGACCGCCAGGCAGTTGCCCAACGCCACCTGCGCCGCTTTGAACAGCTTGTCCATTTTCTCCTCCTGATTTCGAAAGATGATAACGATCCCGACAGGATCGAACAACTCCTCGAGATTTCTTGGAAGGCTGTATCCGGGTCGTTCTACAACCCGTCCCCCGACATTCACCTCAACTTATGCCTTGTTCCGCCCGAGCTTGGTGGATCGATAGAGCAGGTAGCACATCAGCGCAAAAGCCACCAGCGACACCCAGGGCCCCAGCTCGCGGGTAAGCGACAGCCCCTCGTGGGCCTCGTAGAACGCCCGGTAACCGGAGGAGAACGCGATGATGAAGGCTATGATCACACCCAGCAGCGCATCCCCGGCTACCAACCCGGAACCAAAGAGGATGCCGCGCTCTTCCCGCTTTTTGGCCAGGTCGCCTTTGGAGACCTTTCTCACGATCAGGGCTATCAAACCACCGGCCATGATGGGCGTGGAAAGATCCAAAGGAAGGTAAAGGCCGATGGCGAAAGGAAGAGAGGAGATGCCCACCAACTCGATGGCGGCGGCCAACATCCCGCCTACGATAATGGGTATCCAGGGCAGGTTCCCGGTCATCACCCCTTGCACGATCACCGCCATCACGTTGGCCTGGGGCGCCAGAAGAGGCGATGGATGGGTGGCATCCCGCACGAACCCGAAAGCGTCGCTTAAAAGAAACACGGTAAAGCCCATGGCCAGCGCGGGAAAAATGAGCCCCACGAATTCCATCACCTGCTGCTGTCGGGGCGTGGCTCCCAAAAGATAGCCGGTCTTTAAGTCCTGGGCGATGTCACCGGACAGACAGACGGCGATGCACACCACTGCCCCGATGGACATCACCGTTATCATTCCCCGGAAACCGGATACTCCAAAAGCCAGAAGAATCACGCTGGTAACCAAAAGCGTGGCGATGGTCATTCCCGAAACCGGCGACGAGGAGCTTCCCACTATTCCCACGATCCGGGCCGCCACCACCACGAAGAAAAACCCGAATACCACCACCAGTGCCGCCCCCAGGATGTGAAGCTCGGTACCGGGGTAAAGCCATATCAGCAGGATCACCAAAAGCGATCCGATGATCACCGTCTTCATGGGAAGCTCCTGTTCCGTTCTCCAGCCGGACCTTTCGATCTCCTGGGCGGTCTTGGTTCCGAGCATCTGCCGGATTCCCACGGCGAACGAATGAAATATCACCGGAATCGATTTCGCCAGGCTCACGAATCCGCCCAGCGCCACGGCCCCCACTCCCAGGTACTTTATGTAGAAATTCCGGAGGTCGGCCGCGCTCATATCCGGAATGGGTATGTTCGCCGGCGGAATCACCGTTTGGGGGATGTAGGTGCCGATGTAGGCGATCAGCGGAGCGATTCCCAGGTAGCCTAAGACCGCCCCTCCCAACATCAGGGCGGATATCTTGGGTCCGATTATATATCCCACCCCCAGAAGAGCGGGAGTGGCGTCGATTCCCACGTTGGCTCCTTTGTAGAACCGGATGTCGGTGTTGGGCACCTCCGGCCACAGGCGAATACCTCCCATCAGGATCTTATACAGGGCCGACAGCCCCAAGGCGGTGAACACCGTCTTGGCTTTCCCCCCTCCCTCGTCTCCCGCCTTGATGATCTCGGCGCAGGCGGTCCCTTCCGGAAACTTCAGCCGGCCGTGCTCCCGCTCCACTAAGTATCTTCTCAGCGGAATCATGAAGAGTATTCCCAAAGCCCCGCCCAAAAGCGACAGGAAGATGATGTCTAAGTTGGACATCTTGTGAAAGAAACCGGGCAGGGTCTGGTTCCAGATGAAAAACGCGGGGATGGTGAAGATGACGCCGGCGGCCAGCGACTCTCCGGTGGACCCGATGGTCTGGACTATGTTGTTCTCCAGAACCGTCCCCCTCCTGAAGATACCGCGCAGAACGGCCATGGAGATGACCGCGGCCGGAATGGACGCGGAAACGGTCATTCCCACCTTCAGGCCCAGATAGGCGTTGGCTATTCCAAAAACCACCGACAGGATGATCCCCAGAACCACGGCCTTGACCGTCACCTCGGCCATGCTCTGGCTGGGCTTCACGTAGGGCTCAAAGGCGTCCGGGGAAGTTGAGTGGTTCGCTTTCTGCTTATCCAACCTCTACCTCCTTTGGCTAAGCGTCAACTCCGGGAGGATACCGTAAAACGGCGCGTCGATTGAAGCACAACGCAGGCAATACGTTCCGCTCACTTACAGGTCCTTGGTTCGCGCAAACTTTCGCTAATACTAACATGTATAAATGAGTGTGTCAAGAGAAAACTTGGTTGTCAGGGAGTCTGACCGGTTGAGAACTCACATTACCTTTTCCGTTTTGCACTGCATCCCCAAACTGCTTTCCATGCGCCGATTCATCAATCCGTTCCTATTGTCCGTTGCGTCTTGCGCGCTGCTTTTTGCCGGTACGTCCACATCCGCTCAACTCGGCCAATGGTCGGAACAGGACATGAGCCCGGGCGCTTTCGAACACTTCGTGAACGGGCATCTTTTCGAGCTTTCCGGTGACCTGCAGCGCGCCGTAGCCGAATATCAGAAAGCCAAATCACTCCAGCCGGATGCCCCGGAGATCAGAATCACGCTGGCCGAGGCCTACCTGAGAATGAAGGAATGGGAACCGGCCAAGGCGGAGCTTTTGCTGGTCGAACCCAAGGATGCCCGGATATATTCCCTGCTGGGGGATTGCTACCGGGCCTCGGATCAGGTCGACAGCGCACTATGGGCCTATGACCGGGCAGTGGAACTCGATTCCACCAACCTGGACGCGCTATGGCGTCTGGCGGAGGGATGGCAGATCAAGAGGAATCCGGACAAGGTGCTTTTTTACATGCGAAAGCTGGCTTCCCTTCAAAGCCTTTCGGTTCCCATCCATCTGCAGTTAGCGTCGCAGCTTTTTTGGGCCAAGGAGTACGATCAGGCCATAGCCGAGTACCGGCGGGTTTTGGAAATATCACCGGGGGAGGGAAAAGCCCTGTTTGGTTTGGGGCAGACCTACGAGACCCAGGGTAATCTGGATCAGGCCATTCATTGGTACGAAACTCTGCTGGAATCGGAGCCGGACAACCAGCCGCTGAGAGAAAAGTTGATTGCCCTTTACTACCGCACGGACAGGATAGACCAGGCGGTGAAGGAAGCCGAGAAATCCCCCAGCTTGGGGCCTGCGGGACAGAGCACGCGCAAGCGACTGGCCATCCTATATCTAGTGCAGGGTGACTTGGAGAGAGCGGAGAGCCTGTTCGTCGAGTGTGTCAAAGAAGATCCCGGCGATGCCGAGTCCCATTTTCATCTGGGAAAAATCGCTTTGTCGCGGGAGAACTTAGAGAAGGCCAAGGTCGAATTCAAAGCGGCTGTGGCATGGGAGGACACGGTTCCCGACGGGTGGATCAACTTGGCATACGTATATCTGCTGCAGGACAGCACCCAGCAAGCCATCCGTACCTATGAGGATGGAATCGCTAAGTCTTACGGTAAAGCGGAGCTGCTTTTCCGGTTGGGATCGCTCTATGCTGAACAGAAGCAATACGATACGGCGCTGGCCGTGTTAAGAAACGCTTCCGACAGAAGCCCCCACGATCCCAACATACTCTTCGCCTTAGGTTCCACCTATGAGCAGAGCGGCGATTTCGACCGGGCCGTGGCCACATTCGAAAGGCTGCTGAGGATCGATCCGGAGAACGCCACCGCCTTAAATTACCTGGGGTACATGCTGGCCGACAAGGGAATCCGTTTGGACGAGTCTCTGGACATGATCCGGAAGGCTTTGGAACAGGAGCCTGAAAACGGCGCCTATCTCGACAGCTACGGTTGGGCTCTGTACCGGCTGGGCCGTTTTCAGGAAGCGGAAACTCAGCTGAAGAAGGCCCTGGCGAGCATGGACACGGACCCTATTGTTCACGAGCATTTGGGGGACGTTTACCACGCCATGGGAGATGGCGCGAAGGCCAAACAGGAGTGGCAGGAAGCTTTGAAGCTGAACCCGGAGAACCGAAGCCTCAAGGAGAAGCTGGGAATCTCGGAATGACATGCATCCCGCCGACTCTGCCATTTGCCGACCTCCGGACCCGGCACAACTATTATTCCTAAGTCGAGACCTCCATTTGCCATGAACGGAAGGATAGTAACCGGCTGGTCCCTTCTGCTTCTGTCCGCAGGATGTTGTTTTCTCTCATGCGCCAAGGAGGGAATGCCTCCCGGCGGTCCGGAGGATACCACTCCTCCCGAAGTAGTGGCCGTATCTCCCTCGGCCGGCGCCACCGACGTCTCCCTGGATTCCGAAATTCAAATCACCTTCAGCGAAAGGATGACGCCGGATATCACCGAGCAGTCGATATTCGTCTCTCCCCTGGCCAAGGAACCGTTTCGGTTCCGGTGGAAAGGAAAGAAGCTGATACTTTCCCCTCAAGAGCCTCTTGATCCGGACCGGACTTACGTCGTATCGGTGGGCGCGGATGCCCAGGACCTGCGCAGAAACCGGCTGGGTCAAACCTATACCCTGGCTTTCTCCACCGGCAGTCAACTGGACTTCGGCACCATCTCCGGGCAAGTCTGGGCCATGCAGGAGGTGGGTCTTGCCAGGCAGTTGGGGGCCAGCGTTTGGGCCTACCTGCTCCGGCAGGCGGGACCGGAGCCGGACCCTTCCGTCGACAAGCCGTACTACGTTACCCAGACGGACGACCTGGGGGCTTTTGTTTTCAAGAATCTCAGCCTGGGCTCCTACAGGCTTTTCGCCGTGCAGGATTTGAACCGCAATCTGCTGTGGGACTGGGAAAACGAGCCTATCGGCGTGACCACCGGGGATGTGGAGCTGAACGACCGGCGGATTGCGGTCGGTCGGGCGGACTTGGTTCTCCAGTTGAGAGACAAGGCAAATCCTCGTCTTCTTTCCTGCAGTGGGATCAATCGGTTCATGGTTCGATTGGATTTCGACGAGAAAATGAATCCGCAGTCTGCCTCGGACTCGGCCAATTACCGACTGAGATCCACCCGGAGCGGTGAGAGGGCCAACGTACGTTGGGCCTTCTTCCCGGATGCCGACACCAGGCAGATCACCCTGTTTACCGAAGAGATGATCCCGGAGCAGGAGTACGACCTATATCCGGTGAGGGTGACCGATTTGGCGGGAAATCCGGTGGACACGGCTGCCGACAGCTGCCGCTTCAAGGCATCCGGATTGCCGGACACGGTCGGACCGGAGATAACGGTGTTGAAACCGGCCGACGGAGAAACCAATTTATCGCCGGACACCAGGGTTACCATTACTTTCAGTCAACCTGTCGATCGTGAGAGAATCGAGTCCTCTTTTTCTCTTCTGAACCCCGACAACGTTCCCGTCGCCGGCTCTGGAGAGTGGCCTGCCGCCAACGTATACCTGTTCAAGCCGAAGTCTCCTTTGTCGGGCAACACGAGATTTCGCGTGAGCCTCGCGGCGCGACAGATTCGAGATCTTGCAGGAAACTTCCCCCCGCTGGACTCGGTCTTCACATCCGTCTTTACCACGGTCAATCCCGAGACATTAGGCTCGGTTTCGGGAAAACTGAACCTCGAGGATGGCACCATCACATCTCCCGCGTCTTTGATCCTGTGGCAGTTGGCGGCCGACAAAATTCTCTACCGGCTGAGCCTGGCCGAACCAGGCTCCTTCAGGTTTGACGGAGTGCTGCCCGGGAAGTATCTGCTGGCGGCGTATCTCGATTCAAACCGCGACGGCCTCTTCTCTTTGGGAAATCCCCGGCCGTTCTTACCGATGGAGCCGTTTGTAGTTTACCCCGACACCATACCTGTTCGCTCGCGCTGGGAGACAGAGGTTGCGAATATGGTGCTTGACCGGCAGCCGGGGGAGAGATGACTGGAAAACAAAACGGCGCCCAGAGCGCATCCGCCCGCCGTGGGGGCATGGTTTTTCGCTTGACAAAAGCGGGATTTTGGTTAACTTTGAATTGGTACAAAAGGGGCCGGTGCGTCTTTTTGCGTGCTCCGGATACCGGGCAGCAGTTTGCAACAATTGAAAAGCCCGGTGCACACGCCCTAAAAAGTGGAAGGTAGGAGGGCTTCGGAAACCGGAAGAAGCCGTCCAGTGCCGAAGCGAAAGTGGTGCATGAGCAGGTCTCACAGAGATTTAGGCCAAACAAATGTCTGCATGACAAAACCGACAGCTAGTCGGATTCTGCGGCACATTTTTTGCACTTCCTCGCCAGCGAAACGTAGATTGAGGCTAAAACCTGTTCGAACCTTTGGTCATCTTTCCCGAGGGGGTGAGTTCTAAACCGATTCGACAAGTTCCGTCTAACCCGTGTGGGTAGACATTATGTTGCAGGAGTTGACTATTCGAGCCAGAAAGTTTATCGATCGAACTAAAACCCGAACCCAAACAAAGGAGCTACAGATGAGAAAGGCTTTCCTGGCATTGCTGGTTTGTGCATTGTCCGTCGTGGCTTTGGTCGGCACCTCTTGGGCAGCGTGCCCCGAGGAGCCCCTGGACCCCGGCGAGTGCGACAGCTTGAATGTGGTTTGTATTGATTGTGTGAAACAGGAAGGAGAATCCGGGCCTTGGTCCATAAGGTTCCCCCTTCTGGTCACTCACGACCAGACCAGCCCCGCTGACAGCCTAAGCGGGTTTGCCATACCCTTGGCCTACACTCACACTAACCCTTCCGCCTACTGTAGTGTTACCACGTACTGGAACGACCCAATCATGATCTCCGTTGTTCCTAATTTCAGCCGCAGCGTATACCGGGACATGTTTGAGACTGATTATCCCGATACTTCGGGCATACTGTATCGCAACCGAATGGGGTGGCTAAATCATGATTTCGTGAGCGGATGGGACTTCACGGTTTTGGATTTGGACGGCATCTCCCACTTCTGGTTCACGGTAGTACCCACCGGCACTGCGGATCAGAGATGGTGGGAAGGCGATAGAACTCTGCTGGCCACCATGACCATGAGGGTGTCGGACACCATGCACATCTGCATGGACAGCACCTTCTGGCCGCCGGCCACCAATATAAGCTTCGCCAAGTCGGACGCCTCTACCTTCGTACCCCGGGACAACATGCCCATTTGCTTCTTTGTGGGACCTCCTCTGCCCGGTGATTTCGAAATAGCGGCCTCTCCGGACTCTCAGGATGTTACGGCCGGAAACTCGGTGACTTACGATGTGACGCTGACATCCCTCAACGGCTTCTCTTCCGAGGTTGAGTTGAGCGCCAGCGGACTGCCCACCGACGCCACGGTCAGCTTCGCCCCGGACACGGTGGTTCCCACGGGCGCCTCGGTCATGACCATCAATACGGCGGTTACCACTCCTGCCGGACCCTCGACCATCACCGTGACCGGCACCGAGCTTACCAAGGTGCAGCATAGCACCCAGGTGATTTTGAACGTGGTCCTCCCGCAGAGCGTCGAAGTAACCTCTCCCAACGGTGGAGAGAAATGGTGTGTGGGAAGCGCGCATGACATAACCTGGACTTCCACCGCCCTGGACTCGGTGAAAATCGAGTATTCCACCGATGGAGGTTCCGGCTGGATCACGGTGGTCGATCAATACCAGGCCTCAGCCGGAAGCTATCCTTGGACCGTGCCCAGCACACCGTCCGCCAACAGCTTGGTCAGGATATGCGACTCCCGGGATAGCGATCCCTGCGATCAAAGCAACGCGGCTTTCACTATCGACGATGTGCCGACCGCTCCTTCGGGCTGCGTGGCCAGCGACGATCTCTGTGACAAGGTTCAATTCTGCTGGACCGATAACTCGAACAATGAGACCAAATTCTACATCTATCGAGATGCCGCGCTGCTGGACAGCGTGGGAGCCGACGTCGGCTGCTACGACGATGTCAACGCGTCTCCCGGAACCACTTATGAGTATTGCGTGAGCGCCTACAACGATTGCGGCGAGTCCGGCCAGTGCTGCGAGAACGGCACCCGAAAGGCTACACCTGATGCTCCCACCGCCTGCACAGCCAGCGAGAGCCTGTGTGATATGGTACAGTTCTTCTGGCAGGACAACGCCGATAACGAAACCGGCTTTTACATTTACCGGGACGACACCAAGATCGACAGCGTGGGAAGCAACGTCAGCTCGTACATCGACTACGGAGCCACCCCCGGCATCACCTACGAGTATTGCGTGAGCGCTTACAACGAATGCGGCGAGTCGAATCAATGCTGTGACGACGGCGCCAGATTGGCTCCGCCTACCAGCCCCACCGATTGCCTGGCCAGCGACGATTTGTGCGACAAGGTGCAGTTCACCTGGACGGATAACTCGGATAACGAAACCAAGTTTTACATTTACCGGGATGCCGCCCTGTTCGACAGCGTGGATGCGGACATCGAAACCTATGACGATCCCACCGCTTCTCCCGGAGTCACCTATCGGTACTGCGTAGCCGCCTTAAACGAATGCGGCGTTTCCGACTCCTGCTGTGATGACGGTAGCAGGCAAACTCCGCCGGCCGCGCCCACAGACTGCGCGGCAACCGACAATCTGTGTGACAAAGTACAGTTTACCTGGACGGACAACTCGGACAACGAGGCAGGCTTCTACATCTTTCGGGACGGTGTGGAGTTCGACACCTTGGCCGCAGATGTGGAGTCCTATGACGACCTTACGGCTTCTCCCGGAGCCACCTATCGCTACTGCGTGAGTGCCTTCAATGCCTGTGGCGTGTCCGACTCGTGTTGTGACGACGGCACCAGGCAGGCTCCGCCGGATGCTCCTACCGCTTGCGCTGCTACCGACGATTTGTGCGATAAGGTTCAGATTACCTGGACGGACAACTCGGATGATGAGGAAGGGTTCTATATCCGTCGTGAGGGAACCAAGATCGACAGCGTGGCGGCCGACGTGGAAAGCTATGACGACCTGACCGCAACTCCCGGAACCACCTATGAGTACTGCGTCAGCGCCTACAAAGCCTGTGGCGAGTCCGGCCAATCCTGCGACGACGGCACCAGAAAGGCCATACCGGACGCCCCCACGGACTGTGCGGCCAGCAGCGATCTTTGCGGCAGCGTGCACTTCTGCTGGAGCGACAACTCGGATAACGAAACCAAGTTCTACATCTACCGGGACGCCGCTCTGCTGGACAGCGTGGATGCCGACATCAACTGCTACGACGATCTGTCCGGCACGCCCGGAACCGAGTACGAGTATTGTGTGACTGCCGTAAACGAGTGCGGCGAATCCGGTGAGTGCTGTGACTATGGTACCGCGTTGGCCGAGATGGTTACGGTCACCGCGCCCAACGGCGGCCAGACCTGGAGTGTGGGCTCCTCCCACAACATCACCTGGACCTCCCAGTGCCTGGATAACGTCAAGATAGAATACAGCACAAACAACGGCTCCAACTGGACCGTGGAGATCGCCAGCACTGCCGCAGGCCCGGGAACTTACTCCTGGACCATACCCAACGAGCCCTCGGATGAGTGCCTGGTGAGAGTCAGCGATGCAGACGACGGTTCTCCCAATGATGTCAGCAACGCAGTCTTCTCCATTGTGGCCGAAGATTTCTCACTGTTGGTTTCGCCCGATACGCTTCGCGTGATGAGGACCGTGGTTGACGACACCTTCTTCACTGTTAAGTTGACATCCATAAACGGATTCAGCGAACCCTGCACCCTCAAGGTGAGCGGGCTGCCGGGCACAGCCACAGCGGACTTTGATCCGGCCACGGTGACGCCGACCGACTCGGCCACTCTGACCCCGTTTGCTGATGACAGTGTACCTGAGGGTTACTATGATCTGGTAGTGACCGCCACGGAGATGAGCGGCGCCAAGCTCATCGAGCACGAGGACACGGTTACCCTGTGGCTGGTGCTGCCCACCTGGGGATTCGATCTCGAGGCCTCTCCCGACAGCCAGGATGTGGTTGTGGGCGCTTCGGCCCAGTATGAGATCACCATGGTTCCGGACGTGGGCTTCTCCGCGCCCTGCACCTTGTCGGTGGACGCCGGGCTGCCTCTGGGAGCCACTGCGGAGTTCTCCGATACGGTGATCTTGCCGGACGAGCACTCCACGCTTACCATAACAACCTCTGGCGGGACTCCCGAAGGCCCCCATTACATCACGGTCAGAGGCGTGGCCAATCCCAAACAAGACCAGGTCGTCTCTTTCGTCATGGCCGTCCTGTTGGTTCAGGACTACAGCTTCGCCGCCGATCCGGACTCAGTGCACGTCACCCAGGGCCAGGCAGCTACGTACAATTTGGAGTTTGAGTCGCTGTCTGGATTCAGCGATCCCTGCACGCTTATGGTATCTGGTCTGCCCACGGTTGACAGCGCGGTGTTCGATCCGTGGAAGCTCCCACAACCATCAGGAAGCTCTCTCCTGAGCATTTATACCAATGATCTGACTCCGGTCGGGCGATACGTTTTCACGGTGACGGCACAGAGCCAGCCGGGCGGAAAGACCGCTCCGGTGGTGGAGCACACCCTGGACTTGATCCTGTCCGTCGAGGAAGCTTCCGACGTGGACGATTGGACGGATGACTTTAGCCGGCCGCAGGAGTTCGCCCTGTTCCAGAATCAGCCCAATCCCTTCAACCCGGAGACCAGGATCAGCTACTTCCTGTCCGTCGGCAGTCCCGTCAACATAAGCATTTACAACGTGCTGGGACAGAAGGTCCGAACGCTGTTCGACGGCTACCAGGAAGCGGGAACCCACTCCCTGAGCTGGGACGGCAGAAGCGACGACGGCATGCAGCTTCCCAGCGGCATTTACTTCTACAGGATGCAGGCGGGCACCTTCCAGGAAACCAAGAAGATGACCCTGATGAAGTAGTATCCTAAAGTCAGACAGCAGCCAATAAAAGGCCCTCTGGTTACCCAAACCAGAGGGCTTTTTTTATTCATCGTTCCGTCAGGCTTCACCCTGCGGGCACAGCCTGTGGGATGTGACGTGACAGTTCCGAAGAACTCACTGCGTACCGAACCGGCGGAGGTTCAAACCCGCCCTGATATGTATGATCGTAGGGACAGCCCTTCCTTCGACTTCGGTCAGGCCTTCGGCTCTGAGGCTCAGGCTCGAAGAGACGGTGAGCCTGTCGAACCGCGTGGCTGTCCGTTTC
>CAZWAO010000052.1:0-13706 GCA_964631815.1 uncultured Ignavibacteria bacterium
CGCACATCTCGAAGATGGCCTTGGTGCCCCCCCGGGTGGTGGAGCCCCGCACGGTAACGAATCCCAATCTTTCGATTATCCGGGCGATAAACTCGCCGTCACGGTGCTGGCTTATTAAAATGTGGATTCTCCTTTGACGGTGCGTGTGGGCTAAAATGAGCATGCGCCCGTGCCAGAAGGCATAGATTATCGATTGGCCGCTCCTTCTGATCCCGGCGAGTTTGCCCCGATTCGCAAAGTCGACTCTCAACGTTGCTCCCAGCGCGCGGATCAGAAGAGGGCCGATCCAGAATGCCAGAAACAAGGCCAGCTGGTCGCCGAATCTCTTGAGCGGACCTCTCATTTACCCTTCGTTCGGTAAGGACGGTTTGTCGGAAAGCATACCTGCCACGATCCGGGCGGCCCTGGCAGATGCGCCAGGCTCTCCCAGCTTTCCTCTGACCTGAGCCAGATCGTGCTGCATGGTTTTGTATCTCTCCCTGTCGTTTAAGAGATCATACATCTCATCCGCGACTTTGACCGGCCGGGCGTTGTTCTGAATGAACTCGGGAACGATTTTCTTTCCGGCTACCACGTTGGCTAAGGCTATGTTCGGTATGCTGACCAAGCTCTTTGCCACGAGATAGGTCCACAGGCTGGTTTTGTACAAGACCAGAAAAGGGGTTCCCAGAATGGCGCATTCGAGTGTGGCCGATCCGGAAGCGACGAGCAAGAGGTGGGAATGTTTCATCAGGTCGTGGGTCAGGTTCTCCGCTATCGTCACCTTTAAGGGAGCTGCTTTCAGCATCTCCTCGATTTTATCCTTTTCTATGGTGGGAGCTAAGCCCAGGAGCAATCGCAGATTTCTGATCCGTTTGCTCAGAAGATCGGTGGATTCGAGCATGACAGGCAGAATCTTCTCCACCTCCTGCCATCTGGAACCGGGAAGCAATCCCACCACCACGTCGTTTTTTCTTATGTCGAATTTCCCACGGAAATCGTCCGAAGAGAGGATCGGCCTTACCGTGTCCAGGAAAGGATGTCCCACGAACTGACACTGGATGTCAAACCGGTCATAGATGGCCTTCTCGAAAGGAAACACCACTATCATCATGTCTATCAGGTCCTGCATCTTCTTGACCCGGTTGCCGCCCCAGGCCCATACCTGGGGACTGATGTAGTAGACCACCGGTATTCCCAAATCCTTGAGCCTTCTCGCCAGCCTTAGATTGAAGCCGGGATAGTCGATTAAGATAGCCAGATGGGGCTTTTTTCTTTCCGCTTCCGCCACTATGGCCTTCATCACCCTCCTGACGAAGCCCAGATTCTTGAGGACCTCGAAGAATCCCATAAAGGAGAGCTTGTCTATGTGAAAGACAAGCTCGGTTCCCTCCTTTTTCATCCGATTGCCGCCGATGCCGAAGAACTTCAAGCCGGGTTCCATGTTTCTCAGCTCGCGGATCAGATTGGAGCCGTGCAGGTCTCCGGATGCCTCGCCGGCAATAATCAAGATTCTATGGGATTGGTTGGTTGCCACGAGAATTTAGTATGCGACAGTCTGCACCGGATAGCTCAAACCCATGTCGGCAGAGAACATCGGAGCCGACAGTTGCTTGATTGGTTCAACGCGAGGCGCTCCAGCTTTGATGCTCCTCCGCCTTCTGCTTGATCTTCAATGCCACCTCCAAAGCCTTCTTCCCGTCTTCTCCCGTGACCTGCGGCTTGGTCCGGCTGCGAACCGAGCCCAGAAACGATTTGATCTCGGTGGTCAGCATGTCGTGATCGGATACGATGGGCCTTTCGTAGACTATGGTCTTTCCCACCTGCTCGACCGGGATGTTTCCCACCACGGTCTTCTTCTGTTCGGCCTGAGGCATTTTATCGACTTCCACCAGACGGTATACCTCCACCGACTTGCCTTGGAAGTCCAGCGATATGTAGGAGTCCTTCTCAAACAGCCTCATTTTCCTCAAGGGCCGGGCCGAGATGCGGCTGGCGGTGACGTTAGCCACACAGCCATTTTGGAAGGTCAGCCGGGCGTTGCAGATGTCCTGGCTCTCGGCGATGACCGGCACCCCTGCGGCCTCGATATCCTTCAGCGGGGCTTTGACCAAACTCAGTATCAGATCGATGTCGTGAATCATCAAATCCAGAATCACGGCCACGTCCGTTCCTCTGGGGTTAAACTGGGCCAGCCGGTGCGATTCGATGAACTTGGGATCGGGTTGGTACTCCCGGATGGCCAAAAAGGCCGGGTTAAACCTCTCGATGTGTCCCACCTGAAGCATCAGGTTCTTCTTTTGGGCAAGATCGATCAGATCCTCCGCCTGCTCCACGGTCTCGGTTATGGGTTTCTCTATGAGGAGGTCTTTTCCCTCCACCAGTACCCTGCTTGCCACTTGATGGTGGGCAGTGGTGGGGACCACCAGACTGATGGCATCCGTCTCCTTGAGCAATTGACCTAAATCATCGTAGTGTCGGGTGCCGTATTTTTCCGCCTTGACCCTGCCTTTCTCAATGTCGATGTCGTTTATTCCGACCAGCTCGGCTCCCGGCATCTGCGAAAGGATGCGGGTATGGTGTTCTCCCAGATGCCCCACCCCCACAACGCCAATTCTGATCTTGCTCATGTTTCGCTCCACGCTATCGACTCGTAAGACGGCTGTCGGCATTCGCATGAGACAATGCCGGAAAAGTCCGAGCTTCCAGGTTGGTCGGAATATAAGCGACCGCCGGGCTATAGTCAATAAGAGAACGTCAGTGTTAGAGACGAGTTGGAAAGGCTATGTGAAAACCAGGACCTGGCTTAAGCCAGGTCCTGGTTTGTTGACCTGAAACTCGCTTTATTTGCTGATTACTTGATGATGCCTCTTTCGCTGGCAGCTATGAAACTCAGTATGTTCTGAACTTCTGGTATGGGTTCCACCTCGGCTTTGACTTTTTCCACTGCCTGGGTGGTGTTCAAACCCGACTTGAAAAGTATGCGGAAGGTCCTCTCCAAAGTCCGCAGGGTTTCTTCTGGAAATCCCCGTCTTTTCAAGCCGATTTTGTTCAGTCCCATGATCTTCAAAGGATAGCCAGCAGCCATGCTGTACGGGCATACGTCCTGCTGAACCCTGAATCCTCCACCGATGATGCAGTGCGCGCCGATCTTCACGAACTGGTGCACCGGCACCACGCCTCCGATGATGGCCCAATCGCCGATCTCCACGTGCCCGCCCACGTTGACCGAATTGGCCAGGATCACATTGTCGCCTAACAGGCAGTCGTGAGCTAAGTGGGCATAGATCATGATGAAGCAGTTTTTGCCCACGATGGTCTTGCCGCGATATTCGGTGCCCCGGTTGATGGTGGCATACTCCCGGATCACGGTGCCGTCGCCGATGGTCACATGGGTTTTTTCCCCTTTGAACTTCAAATCCTGGGGAAGCGTGCCCAGCACGGCCCCGTGATGGATGCGGCAGTCCTTTCCTATTATAGTCCCCGCGTCTATCAGGACGTGAGAGCCGATTTCGGTTCCGGGACCGATCTCTGCATTCTGGTTTATTATGCTGTATGGCCCGACCTGCACGTCCTGGGCCAACCTGGCATCTTTGTGAATTATGGCAGTGGGATGGATATCCATGGTCGCATCACGAATCATGTGTGGATAATCGAGGCAGCACTTGGTGAACAATCGGTTATGAGGTTCGGCTTACGGGAGTTTCAAATCAAGACATCAGATTCCGTTCTAACGGTCCACTATAGTCGCCATGAGAGTGGCCTCGGTCGCCACCACCCCGTCCACCAGAGCTCTTCCCTGCATCTTGCAGGTTCCCCGGCGAAACTGGACCATGTCCAACTCGAATCGAATCTGATCGCCCGGCAGGATGGGTTTGCGGAACCGCACGCCGTCAATGCCCAGAAAATAGACCAGCTTGTTCTCCGGATTGTCCACCGTGTTGAGAAGCAAAATCCCCCCAGCCTGGGCCATGGCTTCCACGATGAGCACGCCCGGCATGATGGGATGTCCGGGGAAGTGGCCGGCGAAAAAAGGCTCGTTTATGGTGACGTTCTTGATGGCCACCACTTTCTTTCGGGGCTGAAGATCCAAGACCCGATCGACCAACAGGAAAGGATAGCGGTGGGGCATGATCTCAAGTATGGCGTTGATATCCAAAAGATAGTCGCCGGCGGACTTCTTCTGATATCTGGTGGTAATCTGTTTTTTCTCGTACTGCTCCCGCAGCTTCTTCACCAGGGCCACGTTGGCCGCGTGCCCAGACCTGGCAGCCAGAACGTGCCCCTTCAATGGCACGCCCAAGAGATACAGATCGCCCAGAAGGTCCAGCGCCTTGTGCCGGCAGGGCTCGTTGGGAAACCTCAAGGGCACGTCGTTCAGTATGCCGGTTTTGCCTACGAATATGTTCTCCTTGACCCCATACATGCTTTTGAGCTTTTCGATCTTGGCATCGCAGTGATCCTCGTCGCAGATCACCAGGGCGTTATGGATGCTGCCTCCTTTAGCCAGTCCCTCCTGATAAAGCTGCTCCAATTCGTGGAAAAAGCAGAAGGTGCGGGCCGGGGCGAACTCCTCCACGAATTCCTTCTCCAAAGAAACCAACGAGGTATACTGTGTGCCCAAAGCCGGATTCCGGTAGTCGACCATGAAGGTGATCCTCAAATCATCCGACGGCACCACCACCAAGTCTATGCCCTTGTCCTTTTCGGAGTAGAACAACGGCGTGTCGATTTCCAGGAAGTCCTTGGGAGAGTCCTGCTCCTGGATTCCGGCTTGCAGTATGGCCTGGACAAAGGGCAGGGCGCTTCCGTCGCCCACCGGCGGCTCGCCGGAATCCAACTCCACCCGGAGGTTGTCCAGCTCCAAACCGGCTAAGGCGGCCAGCACGTGTTCCACGGTCTGGACCTTGGCCTCTCCTTTTTTCAGAGTGGTTCCCCGGGTTATGTCCGTGACGTGATCGATGTCCGCCGGAATCTCCGGCGCACCCGGCAGGTCGGTTCTGACGAACACGATGCCGTGGCCCACCGGGGCCGGCTGGAAGCTGACCGTGGTCCGGTTGCCGGTATGCAATCCGGTGCCGGAATAGGTGGCGGTTTTCTTTATGGTGCGCTGAAATTTGTTCATCGCCCGGCAGAATCTGAGATTCTATCCTCCATGTTTGCCCTGAATAAACCGTTCCGTTAAGCCAAAGTCAAGCAAAATTGGCATCTGTTTCAAATCCGACACGAAAGCTAAATGTCGCCGCTCCTGTAAAATCGAAGACCGCCACTGGTCTGTACCACACGGTATAAACCATAGCCACAGAGTCGGACTCACCATTTGGGTGAGTGGTGCCGGACCGAGTCGAGGCAGCTTTCCACCACGTCGTTACTCCTTCCGCATGAATACGGTGCGGTGGGGGAAGGGTATCTCGATTCCCTGGCTGTCGAAGGCATACTTTATGCGCTTTCTCAGCTCGCGGGCTACCTCCCACTGTTTGAGCGGGCTGGTTTTGGCCAGCATCTTGATGGTCACCTGCGAATCTCCGAAATCGTCCACCCCCAGAATCTGGGGATCCTCCAGCATCATCGGTCCGAAGTACTCATCCTGCCTCATCTTGTTCCCCACGTCCTGAAGAACGGAAATCACCTTGTTCACGTCCTCCTTGTAGGCCACCCCGATGTCCAAGTTCACCCGCGACCATTCGTAGGTCATGTTGTTGACCGACTGCACCTCTCCATTGGGGATGATGTGGACTATCCCCGCCAAGTCCCGCAGCACGGTGGTCCGCAGCTTGATCTTTTCCACCAGACCGGCGTGATCTCCGATCTGCACCACGTCGCCCACCCGATATTGGTTCTCCAGCAGGATGAAAAAGCCGGTGAGAAAGTCCTTGACTAAAGTCTGTGCTCCGAAACCGATGGCCAAACCGGCTATTCCGGCGCCGGCCAGAAGCGGCGCGATGTCCACGCCCACCTCTTTCAGCACCATGAACGAGGCCACGATGTAGACGAAGATTTTGACCCCGTTCCTCACGATATGGACCAAAGTCTCCGCTCTTTTTTCCCTTTCGCTTTTGGTGGTGGGATCATCGTCCTCGGTGTATTGAATTATCTTTTTACCAGCCACCTTGGTGATTCGGGTGAGAATCCAGGCACCCACCACGATCAGTATGATTCTGGGGCCGTGAGCATAAGCCCAGGTTTTCAGAAGAGCCAGAATATTCGTAATTTCTTTCTCCATCGCGTTCCTCCTTGGGTTTGCCGAGCGGCGTAAGTTTTCACCTGCCATCGCCCGCCGGGCAAAATAACCCTTGCGGTCCGGATTGTCAAATCCAATCCGGCCGACCTGAATCGATGCGCCGGCCGTACGCCAATTGTCCCAGCCGGATAGTGGGGGCCGTCTCCGTCTGCCCGGATGCTCCTGGTTCCGGCGACCGGCTTTGGTTCGGGCATCAACTATCCTGTGAAACAGGTTTGTTACCGGATCGGCTCCGGAGGGATTCTAGGTCGACTCTCTGAGGGTGCATGGTTATGCACTTTTTTTGGGAAAAACAAAAAAAGTTCTTGACAAACCCTTGAAAATATCATATTCTCGGCGTGTCAAGAAAAAACAGAAGGTGGTGAACCTCTAAAAGTCGCGAAGGGGGTGAGTGTATGACGAAGGAGGAATTGATTGGTAAGATAGCCAAAGAGGCGAAGGTCACCAAGGTTCAGGCCAACAAGGCGATCAACAGCTTCTTTGACGGAGTTGCCAATTCCCTGAAGAAGGGCAAGAAGGTCAGCTTCGTGGGATTTGGAACTTTCTCCGTGGCCAGGAGAAAGGCGCGGATGGGAAGGAATCCCCAGACCGGCGCCCCCATTCGGATTGCCGCCTCCAAGGTTCCGAAATTCAAAGCCGGCAAGCAGCTGAGGGATGCGGTGAAGTAGAACCTGGCTGCTGAATGAGCGTTGTAAAGGGCAGGCCGCACTTAAAAGTGAGTGGGACCTGCCTTTTCGTTTGCCGCAAAGGAACATGTCGATCACAACTTTTTCCCGTCCGCGGGCGTAGACCCAGACGAGTACATTTTTATTGACTTGGGCGATTGCGGCCTTAAATTACCATTCGAATAGCCAATCTATTTCCGGCAATATCCCGGACCGGCGTCCCATGAAAATCTCAACCGCCATATCGGACGAGCGAAAAAAGGAAATCCTGGGCATCCTGCTTATCGCCCTAGCTCTTTTCGTCTGGCTTTCGCTTTTCAGCTACGACCGGACGGAGGACAATGCCATGTTGGGGCAGTTTGTTGCAGGAAGCAAGAGCCTGGGCCAGACGTTTTCCCATGACTTCAGCAACCAGTGTGGACCGGTGGGAGCCGCGGTTTCCTATGCGGCGCTGTACGTCCTCGGTTATTCGGGATTCTTGGTCCCTCTGTTTCTCATTCTTCTGGGCTTGAGCTGTTTCCCCGGAGTCCGGTTGAGCCTGGCCTTCAAAAAAGTCCTGTTCGTATTCGCCTTCGTTTTCGTTTTGGGCGTCTTCTTAAGCGTGCCGGCAGTGCGAAGCCGCGAGGCCATAGAATTCTCCAGGGTGACGGTGGGAGGATGGCTCTCCGCCGGCTTGGCGCAGGCTCTTTTGAGTTTCGTGGGAGCCGCCGGCGTCTATGTGGTGCTGATGACCTCGCTGATCGTGCTGGCGGCCCTGATCACACCGTTCAAACCCAGCGATTTCGTGCTGCTTATCAAACGCATGCTGGAAAGATTGTTGAGCAAGGGGAAGAAGTGGAGAGAGCTTAAGAGAATCAACCGGCAGAGGGTGAAGGTGCAGAAGCGGGCCAAGAAGAAAGAAAAGGAGCCGGAGCCGATAGCGGAGCAACCTGTGGCTTCGGATCGCCCGGAGGAGAAGATCACGGTAAAAGGAACGGCTGTCGGTCGGGAGAAAACCTCCCTTACTTTAGTGAGGGGAGACGAGACCAGAACCGAAGGGAAATACAAATTCCCGCCTCTGAACCTTCTGAACGATCCCAAAGGCACCGAGCCTTCGGTCTCCGAGGAGGAGCTAAACGAAACCGCCCGGGTTCTCAGGGAGACTTTGTCCACCTTTGGGGTGGAGATAGAGGACGAGAAGATAGAGATATATCCCGGCCCGGTGATAACCCGCTACGAGTTCAAGCCGGCAGCCGGCATCAAGGTCAACCAAATCGTGAACCTCTCCGACGATCTGGCGCTGGCCATGCGGGCCAGGAAGGTGAGGATTGTGGCTCCGGTTCCGGGGAAGGCGGCCGTGGGGGTGGAGATTCCCAACCGGCACTCTCAGACGGTGTACCTGAAGGAGGTTTTGGTTTCGTCCGCCTTCCAGCAGTCGGGGGGCAAGCTGAGCCTGGCTTTGGGGAAGACCTCCTCCGGTGAGCCTTTTGTGACCGATCTGGGAAAGATGCCCCACCTTTTGATCGCCGGATCCACCGGCTCGGGCAAATCCGTTTCCATAAACGCCATCACCACCAGTCTGCTCTACCGGCTGCCGCCGGAGGAAGTCCGGTTTGTGATGATCGATCCCAAGATGCTGGAGCTTTCGATCTACCAGGGGATTCCGCACCTGGAGCGGAAGGTGATCACCAATCCCAAGGTGGCGGAGCACGTGCTCTCCGAGATCGTGGTGGAGATGGAACAGAGGTACAGGAAGCTGGCCAAGTTCGGGGTGCGCAACATAGAGGATTACAACCGCAAGCAGAAGAAGGCAGAGATACTCCCCTATATCGTGATCATCGTGGACGAGCTGGCGGATCTGATGATGTCCTCTTCCACCCGGGTGGAGAATCTGATAACCAGGCTGGCGCAGATGGCGCGGGCGGTGGGCATTCATCTCATCCTGGCCACCCAAAGGCCCTCGGTGGACGTGATCACCGGCCTGATCAAGGCCAATTTCTCCGCCCGCATTGCCTTTCAGGTGGCCTCCAAGATCGACTCTCGCACCATACTGGATACCAACGGGGCGGAGAAGCTCTTGGGCTCCGGCGACATGCTGTTCATACAGCCCGGTCATCCCGAGCCTCGGCGGCTTCACGGCGCCTATATTTCCAGCGAGGAGACCTCCCGCATCGTAGAATTCATAAAGGAACAGGGCCACACCGTCGAGCCCATCGACGTCATCTCCACCCAGCCGGAAGAGGTGATCATCCAGGAGAGCGCGGAGCAGGAAGACGATCTTTTGCGCAAGGCCGCAGAGCTGGTGGTCCGGCACAAGCAGGGTTCGGTTTCCCTTCTGCAGAGGCGGCTGGCCGTGGGCTACCAGCGGGCCGCCCGGCTTATCGACCAGTTGGAGGAGGAGGGGATCGTGGGGCCCTACGACGGAAGCAAGGCCAGGGAGGTTTTGGTGGACGCCGCCTTTCTGGAAAGCCCGGAGTGGAAACAACGACAAAACCGGGAGCGAATATAAATGAATAAGTCCCGACCGGCTGCATGTCTGGCGACATTGATCCTGGCTTTCGGGGTTCTGGTCCCCAGAGGCAGGTGTATCACGGCAGACGAGCTGGCCCGGCAGGTGGAGGACAAGTACCGTTCCTTCGAGACCCTGTCCATGGACTTTGTCAAAGTGGTTCGATCCAAGGTATTCGAGACCAAGACCACGGTCCAGGGAAATATGATCTTCAAGAATCCGGATAAATTCAGATTCGATACCAAAGATGAAACCGTCACCTCCGACGGGAAATTCGTCTGGACCTATTCGGCGGAAAACGAGCAGGTGATTAAGAATTTAGCCGACAGCTCGGAGGATTTCTTCAAACCCTACCAGTATCTTTCGGACTTCAGGTCCCGGTACGTTCCCAAACTCGAGGGAGAGGAGAAAGTCGACGGCACCCGCTGCTTTAAGCTGGTTCTGACTCCCAAAGAAAAGGATACCTTCATCATAAATATGACGGTGTGGGTGGATCAAAAGAGCCTTCTGGCCCAAAGACTCATCTACCAGGATCTAAACGGCAATCAAGTCACCCTGACCTTCCAGCATATCAAACCCAACCGCAAAATCAAAGACTCGGAATTTGTGTATCAAGCCCCTCCCGGCGTGGAGGAAGTCGATCTGAGCCAGTAGGTCCGGCCGTCTGGTGATGGCTTGAACTCGACTTGCCCGGTCTGGCCGGAGATTCGCCTTGCTCTTTTCTGGACAATAGTAGAGCCTCATGATCAAAACTTTCTGGATAGAGAATCTGGGTTGTCCCAAAAACGAGGTGGATGGCGAGATGATAAAAGGCAGCCTCCTCGACTGCGGATACCGGACAGCAGAGGACAAAGCCAAAGCGGACGTGCTTATCCTGAACACCTGCGGATTCATCCAGTCGGCCAAAGAGGAGGCGATACAGGAGATTTTTGATCTGGTCCGACTGAAAGCACAGAATGCAGGCAAGAAGATCATAGTCTGCGGGTGCCTGGCGCAGCGATATCCGAATGAGCTGTGGAAGAGAATACCCGAAATAGACGGCATCTTAGGGATCGGCGAGATCGCTTCCGCGGGTGCAGTTTGCAGGTCGGTTCTGAATGGAGAGAGAGTTCTCCGGGTGGGAACCCCGGACAGCGGCGATGGTATAAAAGGGTCGAGAAGGAATCCCCAGGGTCGTCCGTTTGCATATATCAAGATCGCCGACGGCTGCGATAATCGGTGCAGCTACTGCGCCATTCCTGCGATCAGGGGAAGTTTCAGGAGCAAGAAGCCGGAATGCATATTGGAAGAGGCACGACAACTGGCCGAACAAGGGGTGAAGGAAATCAACTTGGTGGCGCAGGATACCACGACTTACGGTGTCGATCTATACGGACGACCAAAGCTGCCGGAGTTGCTGGCATCTCTGTCCCGGATACCCGAACTGGCTTGGGTCAGGCTGCTTTATGCTCATCCGGCGCATTTCACAGAGGAGTTGATAGACCAGATAGCCGTAAATCCCAAAGTGTGCAAGTACGTGGATCTGCCGCTGCAGCATATCTCGGATGAGATTCTGAAGAAGATGAACAGAAAGGTGACCAGAAAGAAGGTGGAGCAACTTGTCCTCAGATTAAGAGAGGAGATTCCGGGCCTGAGCTTGCGAACGTCATTCATCGTCGGATTCCCGGGAGAGAAAGACAAGCATTTTCAGGAGTTACTTCGATTTGTGGAGCAGGTCGAATTCGACAAGCTGGGTGCTTTCTCATATTCGAGAGAAGAGGAAACCAAAGCGTATAACCTCAAGGGACAAGTTTCGCCAAAGATCAAACAGGATCGATTGGACAGGCTGATGCTGGCTCAACAGAGCATCGCCTTCAGGAAGAACCGCGACAAAATAGGAAAGACTATTTCCGTCCTGATCGAAGGCCGGTCGCCGGCAGACGATCACCGGTTTGTGGGCAGAAGCCAGGCGGAGGCACCGGAAGTGGATGGAGTGATTCTGATAAGAGATGGTCGACTGAAACCAGGCCGGTTGGTTCGGGCGAAAGTCACAGGCTTCGAGGACTACGATCTGACGGCCGAAATCCAGAAGGAGGGGAAGCATGGCTGAACCCAAAGACTCGTGCGTTAAGCCGGCAAAAGGTCCCATTGTGATGCCGGAGGCAAAAGAACCCCAAATGATGCAAGTTCAAAAGGAGGCAACCAGGATGATGGCCAAAGTCGGGAAGCCGGCGCCGGATTTCGAGGCCAGCGCTTTTGTGGAGGGCGGTTTCAAGAACGTGAAGCTCTCCGATTATAAGGGCAAATGGGTGGTGTTGTGTTTCTACCCGGGTGATTTCACCTTTGTTTGACCGACGGAATTGTCAGCAGTTGCTGTCAAATACGATGAGCTAAAGTCCCTGGGAGCAGAAGTGTTGTCGGTGAGCGTGGACAGTCGTTTCATTCATAAAATCTGGCAGGAGCAGGAGCTCTCCAAGATGGTGAAAGGAGGCGTATCCTTCCCCATGCTGTCCGACGGAGGTGGTCGCATCGGGACGGTATACGGCGTATACGATGAGGACGCAGGCGTGAACATCCGGGGCCGGTTTATCATCGACCCGGACGGCGTGGTCCAGGCCATGGAGATTCTCACGCCTTCGGTGGGACGCAACGTGTCGGAGCTGATCCGGCAGATCAAGGCATTCCAGCACGTGCGAAAGACCGGGGAGGCCACTCCATCCGGTTGGCAGCCGGGCAGAGTGACGCTTAAGCCCGGGCCTGCCCTGGTAGGCAAGGTGTGGGAGGAATGGAAGCCGGAGATGGCTTTCTAATTGTGCCTGGGAACGTTGCCGGATAGCGCTCCAAGTACGACGGCCCCGCCTTGGCTTTTTGAAGTAGCGGATAATTCGTAGGTCTGGAATCCCCCCGCCGTTGGCGGGGGGTTCCGGACAGCATATCAGGAATGATCGGTTAGGGAACAAATGGTGACCGGAAAGTCTATGACAGCGTCATCCGCATGCCGGCGCGGCGGCATTGAAGACGTGGGTTCGTCCGAGGTCAAGGTCGCAGAAGTGGAGTGTAAGAGCGCCTTGGTGAAGTCGAGAATCCAGGGGATGGCGTATGCGCTCAACCCTTACCGGGGTTGTGAACACGGCTGCCTGTATTGCTACGCGGAATTCATGAAGAAATACACAAACCATCAGGAGCCTTGGGGCGAATTCGTGGATATAAAGATAAACGTAGTTGACCGTCTCAAGGCTCAAACCCGGAAAGCCAAACCGGGAACCGTTATGCTGGGCACGGTGACCGATGCTTACCAACCTATCGAGAGGAAACTGGGTCTTACTCGCAGGTGTCTGGAGGCTTTGGCGGTTTCGGATTTCCCCGTGTCCATCCAGACCAAATCCGATGTGGTGCTCAGGGACTTAGACGTTCTGCGGAAAATGAAAGACAAGGAGGTGGGCATCACCATCACCTGCCCGGACCCGGAAGTGATGAGAAGCTTCGAGCCGAGGGCCGCGAGTCTGCAAAAAAGACTGGATGCTTTGGATGAGCTTGCGCGGAACGGAATTTCGACCTTTGCCTTTGTGGGGCCCATTCTTCCGTTCTTTTCCGACAACCCGGCTGCTTTGAGGTCGCTTTTCCGGGAATTGGAAAAAAGGAAGATTTCATGGGTATATTTAGATAAGATGAATTATCTTAAGAGCAAATGGAGAAGGATCAAACCGGCGATAAGCCGAAGGCATCCTAAGGCGGTGCGTTTCTATGAACGGGTACTGGCCGACGAGGAGAGTTACACCGACTGGCTGAGAGGCAACCTGGAGTCGGCCTTAAAAGATTTCGGTTTCGAGTCGCAGACTCTTTTCTGATTTGAAGCTTAGGAAAGGGAGTCGGTATGACCCTGGGAGTCAAAGTCATAAGAAAAAGCGGAATCCTGCTCTCCAAATTCATCAGCGTCCTTCTGGTTCTGCTGTATCTGGGGCAGGGGGCGGTGATCATCTACCTGGTCCGGGAGAGGTATGAGCTTCGCTGTATTCTGAGAGACCAACAGGAGAAGATCAACGAAATGGAGGAGAAGCTGAAGATACTGGACATCATCGAGGATTTCCAGGTGGGGTTCAAGGAGGATGAGGTGATGACCCTCACTCAGGTGATCTACGATGAGAGCAAGAGGTACGGCTATGATCCGCTTTTGCTCTTAGCCCTGATCTTGACCGAAAGCTCCATGCGCAAGGGGCAGGTATCGGAGATGGGGGCCATGGGCTTGATGCAGGTAAAGCCCTCGGTGGGACATGCGCTGAGCCGGAAGAAGGGTTTGAAGTGGAAAGGAGAGCTTTCGCTGTTCGAGCCGGCCTACAACATCCAGCTGGGGGCA
>CAZWAO010000053.1:0-11674 GCA_964631815.1 uncultured Ignavibacteria bacterium
AGAATTCCCGCCTGCCAAGGATATGCATACGTAACACTCCAGTGACCCTCTCCTTTTCATCTACTAATTTCAAAAAATTATAACCAGAAAAACCAAAAAGTCAAGCTTAATTCTCGGGTCGGATTACTTTCGCCTATTCCGGTAGCCTCGCGGCTATGCATGCGAGTCGTCCCATTAGGTCCGTAAAGGACGCATGATTGACTGAGCGACAAGGTATGCGGCCCGGCTTCCCTTATGTGCGAGTATCCCCGTGCCCACTTCCCCTTCATTCCCAGTGGAGAATGCAAAAACCCCATCCCCGTCAAACGGCGTGAAAGCCGGGTAAATGGTTCTAGCAATGCCGGCGCCGGCCATGCGGGCAAGAACGGTTAGCTGCACGCTGTCGAGAGGGGCGTTGGTTACTATGCAAACCAGAGTGGTGTTGCCTGCCCAGTCGGCGCCAATCTTGGGAGGCTTAAGGTGAGCTTTTCCGTCGCCTGCAATCCACTTTCCGGTCTCCGGGTCTCTGATTGAGCCTACGGCATTAACCACAGCCAGAGCGCCAATCACGTATTCGCCCACATCCTGGGCCACACTTCCCAAACCGCCGGGAAGCCGTCCTCCACCCCATTTTGCCACTGTCGCACCCGCTCCGGCCCCAACCCGGCCCTGCTCTACCGGCGCAGAACCGGCCGCCTCGGCTGCCAGCCGCCCGGACTTGGCATTGGGCCTGGTCTTGGCCGTCGCCAGATCGAAGATTATAGCGGCCGGAACGATGGGAACCCTGCCGTGGCCCGAATCGAAGCCGATGCCTTTCGACTCTAAGAATTCGACCACACCGTCTGCAGTGCTCAAGCCAAAAGCCGAGCCGCCGGAAAGACACATTCCGTGCACTTTGCCCGATATGTGAGCGGGATCGAAAACCCCCATCTCCCTTGTGCCGGAGGCCGAGCCAAGCTGCACTGCTCCGCAGCGCGCACCGTCAGGGAAAAGCAGCACGGTGCAGCCGGTGCTTCTGGCCTGGTCGGTCCAATGGCCTACCAGTACACCAGAAACGCGCGTGAGAGTGAAATTGTCTCGCTGTTTCTTATCAGCCATTTGACGTTACCGGCTATTCTCTTTTGCCTTCTCGTCTCCTTAGAACCCGACAACGCTGATGCTACCGTTGACCGTGCTCAGTAGTATTCTCCCTTGTCCGTCTCCCAATGTTCCGGTCAGCGAGTATGGCGTGCTCACCAGATCGGTAAGCACCAGACCGGAAACACCTATTATGCCATTCACCACGCTGGCTGAAAACTGCCCAGAGGCGTTTTCTGGTATTTCAAGATCGATGCCGCCGTTCACCGTGATCATTTCGATGCTCGTGCCTGAAGACAGCAAGGCTACGTGTCCTTGAATCTGTCCATTCACCACGTTCACGTATGCTATACCCCGGATCTGATCGAGCATAACCGAGCCATTCACGTTCTGAACCGCGATCTTGCCTTCTACGGAGTCTATGCTCACACCTCCGTTGACGTTGTAGACGGTTGGGGTCATCCTCTTCGGCAGGGTGATGCTATAGTCGACAACGTAGCTCCTGCCGTGAGCTTCATCCGGCTGGATTGTCTTTACCTGCACTCCGCTGGTCAGATCCGACACCTCGACCTGAAGCTCCGTCAGGTGGTTTTGAGCATCCTCCAAGCTCTCCGAGCCGACCCGCCGCTCGCCGGTGATGATCACCGAATCGGCCTCAGCCAGGCCGATGACTTCGACATTGCCGCTGATTCCATCCACTCTCAGCCCCGCCTTATTCTCCGCATCGACGGCGAAGCGGAAGGACTCGCTTGCCACAAAGTTTGTGTTGTCCACTTGGTCGTCCGATCGAGTGGACTTGCTCTTTCCGCAGTGAATCCATAGAAGACAACCGGCCAGCAGAATCAGAGTTATACGGACGAGGATGGAATTTCTCATTTTCACGTTCTCCGCTTATCTAAGAGTGGCGGTTTCAAAACAGCGGTTTATACTTAAATGGCATCCAGCATCCGCTGGGCCTTGCGGCGCACGAACGAGTAGGTTAAGCTGTTCACGGCGTTCCATTTGGCGGCCTTCCTGAACAAATCCCTGGCTTTGGACCGATCGCCTTTTCCCTGGTAGGCCAAAGCCATCCGGTACCAGTTGTAGGGATTCTGCAAGCTGGACTGCTGCAGTTCCTCTATGGCTTTGTCGTAGTTCTTTTCCTCCAGCGCGATCTGGCCGTTCAGCTCGCGGGCCAGCTTGATCTGAAAAGGATTGTTCACCGTCCTGACTTCCTTGTAGTACTCCGCTGCATCCGACTTGGCGGTCTCTGAGTCCCCTTTCTTGAGGGCCACTCTGGCTGCGTTGAACAGATAATTGCGCCGGACGTTATCCTTCACGTCCTCGGACAGATTGGATGCCTCCACCACTGTCACTGCCTTTTGGTATTTCTCCAGCGCCTCATCCGGCTTTCCGGCCTCCAGAAGGATGTTGCCCATGACCACCAAATCACCGGCCATGGAGCCCGCATCGTTGATCTTCTCAGCCAGGGCATAGGCCTGATCCTGCTCTCCCAGGGCGGCATCCGTGTTGCCCTCGTCCACGTATGAAACCGACATGGCAAACAAAGCCGCCCGGCGTTCTCCGTCGTTGCGCGCCATGTCATACAGCTTTCGAAGCTCCTCCCGGGCCTCCTGGTACTTGCCCTGAAGATTGAGGTCGGTGGCGATCCCCACGTGTGAAGGCACAAAGTGGGGGTCCTGCTCCAGTGCCTTGCGGTAGTTTTCTATGGACTTTTCATACTTGCCCATTTTCAGCAGCAGTTCGGCATAGGAGTCGTATGGGTTGGGATCGTTGGGAATCAACTGGATGTATTTCTGGAAGGCTTTTTCCGCTTCCGTGTAATCGTCTAAAAATCTGTAAGCATAGCCCATCTGGTTGTAAGGCTGCGAGAAGTTGGGATTGATCTCGGTGGCCTTCTTGTATTCGACTATGGCTTCTTCGTAATCCTGCTGGCCGAAGTAGCTGTTCGCCAGCAGATTGTGGGCCCACTCGTCGTTAGGATAGTCAGCCACCAGCTTCTTATACATGTCCCGTTGTTCCATGGGAAAGCCGCTGGCTCCGGCCTGGACCCCCATGATCCACAGCTTCTCGCCCGCGGACACCTTGTCGGCCAACGCCACTGCTTTGTCCAAATTCTCCCAGAATGACTTGGTGTTGGTGGCAACCAGAGCGAGCTGAAGATAGGCCATGGCAAAATCCGGGTCCTCGGCGACGGCTTTCTCGAAAAGCTCCCTGGCCTCCTGGGCGCGCAGCTTCTCCGACAGGCTCAGGCCTTCCACATAGTATCCTTTGGCTTTTTCGGATTTGGTGGTGAGAGGAATCTTGCCGCTTTCTTGGGGTGCGGCACAAGCCGTCACAAGCAGAATGCCGATGAGCACAGCCAGCAAGCCACAACTCGTTAGATTTCGTTTCTTCATGTCGGTCTCCTTTCGGGGTTGGAGTTCGTACTATTCAACTAACGGTCGAACTTTCCCGGTTGACCTTCCTGTTCCAAGCGGCGATCTCAGATCTGGATGGTCTGAAAGTATCTGGTCACCTCCTTTACCGGCCCCCTGACATTACACCGGTCCTATTTATTAAACGTATGTGCCTGTTCTCAAGTTGCCTCTCTTAGATGCCCTCCCCGCAGCGAGACTAAAGAATACAGGTGGTAAAACACTTCGCCCTGCACACATTCCTTTTCCTTTCTCATGCCGATCTTCTCCGCCACCCTCTGGGATGCTAAGTTATCCGGTCGAATCAGGCTGATAAGCCGCTTTAAGCCGAGCTGCTCAAAGGCGTAATCCCGCACGGCAGAGGCTGCTTCGGTGGCCAGGCCCCGATTCCAGTAATCGCTGCGGAAATCATATCCCAGCTCCACCTCGTGTGATCCGTCGACTTCCATGTGCTCCAAACCGCAGTCGCCCACCAGCTCGTCTTTCTCCTTCAGAATCACGGAGAAGATGCCATAGCCGTACCGATCCTGGTGATTCAGATTCCGCTCTACCCATTTTCCCATCATGACCCGGTCGAACAGGATGCCGCCGAAGGATTGCATCACCTTCGGATCGGAGAAGATCAAAAGGAGCTGGTCCGCATCCTGCCAAGCCATCTTTCGCAGAATCAAACGCTCCGTTTCAAGCATGTCCGAAACCTACCGGTTTAGGATTCGTTACAAAAGGAATGGTTTAGCCTGTAATCCGCGTGAGGAGAATCACTGCAATTATAACTTGAGAACAAAGGGAAGCAAAGGATTTTCTTGCATGTGGGAAAATCAGGTGGGCAAATCGACCATCGCTCTGATGGCCTTTATATGCTCCGGGGTGGTCCCGCAGCAGCCCCCGATGATCGACACGCCCAACGCGACCAGCTCTTTTGCCTTCTGGGCCATGAAAGCCGGGGTCTCGGGATATACGGGTTTGTCATCCCTCATTTCGGGTATGCCCGCATTGGATTGGACGATTACCGGCAGCCCGGAGCATTTCTTGAATTCTCCGGCGATCTTTATCATATTCTCAATACCGTTGCCGCAATTCGAACCTACGATGTCGGCTCCGGCTTTTTCCAAACCGCTCGCCGCTTGTGCAATGCTCACTCCCATCACCGTGTAGAAGCCCTTGGGGGTGGAATCGAAGGTCATGGCCGCCATAACCGGAGTCGACGGCGAGACAGCTTTAGCCGCCTGGACCGCCAATGCGGCCTCGGCCAGATCGATCATGGTCTCTACCGATATGGCATCAACGCCCGCATCGACCAGAACCCGGATCTGCCTGACAAAACCGGCGTATAGCTCCTGGGGGTCGGTATCTCCGTAAGGTTTCAGGATCTTTCCGCTCGGCCCGCAGGAGGCTGCCACCAACGCACGATTTCCGGCCGCCTTCCTTGCCGCCAGAACCGCAGTACGGTTTATTTCCTCCGTCTTCTCTTCCATCCCAAAAACCGAAAGGCGGGCAGGCGAGCCTCCGAAGGTGTTGGTTTGGATGATATCCGCCCCGGCATCCAGATAGGAGCGGGCTATCTCTTCTATGATCTCAGGATGTGTCAGATTGAAAGACTCCGGCGGTTGACCCGGCTTAAGCCCATAGTCCCAAAGCACGGTGCCCATGGCCCCGTCGGCAACCAGTATCTCACCGTCTTTGACCCGATCCAGCAGTCCTTTCACGCTAAGCCTTTCCCGTAAGCTGCTTGGCGATGTCCACCGCCTTGGCGCTGTCGTATCCGTATGCGTCCGCTCCTATCTTGCGGGCGAACTCCTCCGAAACCGGCGCCCCTCCGATCATTGTCTTGACCTTGCCGGCGAGACCCTCTTTTCTCAGAAGATCCATGGTCGTCCGCATGGCGGGCATGGTGGTGGTGAGAAGAGCGGACATTCCTATCACATCGGCACCCTCGTCCTTTGCCGCCTGCACGAATCTCTCCGGGGGAACGTCATTGCCCAGGTCGACGACCTCGAAGCCGGCCCCTTTGAGCATAATGGCCACCAGGTTCTTTCCGATGTCGTGCAGATCCCCGTGCACCGACCCGATGACCACTTTCCCTGCCGTTGGCATCCCCTCCGAGAGAAACAGGGGTTTTAACACGTCCATCCCCGCATACATGGCCTTGGCCGCCAGGAGAACCTGGGGAAGGAAAATCTCGTGCGATTTGTACCTCTGACCAACCACGTCCATTCCCCCAATCAGACCTTCATTCAAAATCTGCTTTGCCGGAAGGTTCTGTTCGATTGCCTGCTTGGTCAGTTCTCCCACCTTTGCGGCATCCCCCCCCTGTAGACGCTGAGAAATCTCCTTGAGTATGTCCGTCATGCTGTGCCTTTCTTTTTGGCCGATCTTGTGTTTCCGAGAAGTGCCTTCGTTCTTTCGCGACACGAGCGAGATCTGCATTCGCTGCAGAATCCGTATGAATCCTCGAAGTCGAATATCTCCCTGCTGCCGTAAACCAAGACCCCGGAGATCGACTTTAAGGGCTTCATCAGGAAGCTGTCTAAAAGTTCTATTCCGATACCCTCCGGGCGCAGGAATTCGAACAGCTTTTCCTGGCCGCTCATATGCCAGCCGCAGTATCCCGGACTGAACCTCATAGTGGCCTTTGAGGGATCGGATTTGCCTTGTTCCGAGAGAAAGCCGAGAAAGCGCTGCTCCGCGATGTCGGCTGCCTTGTCCGCTCCGGCTGAGGAAACAGAATCCAGCATGCTACCCGGCGCAAAATCGTTTGCCTTGAAAAGCTCATCGATTTTGTCTGTTATAGCCTCGCCTAAGGTAACCGCGAACAGGGCCAAATCGTCCGCCTGCTTGAGTATCTCCCCCAGCGGCGTCTTCTTTTCGTTCAAACCTTCGCCGCGATACACCCTCTCGAACTCGGGAACCGATATGCTGCAGAGGATGCATACCGGCTGGGAGCATTCTGTAAACGCCTCCCCTGCCGTCCTCAATAACAGCTCCACCTCCTCGGACAGCTCAGCCTGGGAAGGGATGCCCTGAGTCTCCAGCACCGCGCTTCGCTCGGGCTTAACCTGACCTACTGGGATTTCCATTATCTCTCTCATAGGTCCAACCGGGGCAGGTGCTCTTGGCCGTAACGAGATGCCTCTCTTTCCATGAGTCGAGTCAATTCTTTCTTGGTGCTGTCCGGTAGCCGCGAGGGGACATGCTCGCCGATCAGCCTCTCCACCTCGCGGTGCGCCCGCTCGATGAGGCTCACCCCACCCTCCTCCTGCCATCTGGTGCGGGTGGCCCGATCCATGGCGGGTCCCGGAACATAGAATTCCTGCTTCAAGTAGCGCAGGGTGTGTTCTGAAATCAACAGGTGTTTGTCTCTCAGAAGCTCCTCGAATCTGGGGAGCGAGGGGAAATCCTCTTTGGCTTCGATACCCTGGATCATGCGAAGGCTCATGCCGCAGATTTCATTGTCCACCACCAGCTTCTCCAGACTCTGACAGCTCTCGAAGTCCAGCATGCCCGGGCCGGATACGTTATTGATCCCCGACAGGGCTGCCAGAGTGGCACCCATGGAGGATTCCAGTCCGGACTGCGCGTCCAGCTGCTTGGCATCGCTGAGCGATATGTAAGCCTGGGTGGGCATGCCCAACCGTTTTCCGATCTCGTTGTATGCGCAATCTATCATCATGGTCTCCACTGCGCCCATGGGGGTGGTTTCGTAGCGCACGTCGAATATGGCCGGCGAGCCGCCGTATAGCACCGGCGTGCCCGGCTTGGCGAGCTGGCTGATTACCACCCCGCTTAAAGTCTCCGCGGTATGCTGAATCAAGGTGCCCACCAATGTAACCGGTGCCACAAATCCCGACAACGGCATGGCGATGAATTCCACCGGGATGGAATATTCGGCGCAGTCCAGCAGATTCTGCGAGGTCACGTCGCTCCACTTCAAAGGCGAGGTGGGACAGCAGGAGAATATGGTGAGAGGCTTGGCCGCCAGTTCTTCTTTGGTGCCCCGCACCGCCACCTGCAGGTTCTTCATGATTTCGAATGCCTCGATGGTGAATGCACCGGTCACCACCGGCTTTTCGCAGAAAAGCAGCGAAAGGCAAAGCCGGTAGGAATCGGATATCTTCTCATGGACGTCGGCCGGGATGAACGCCGTGGCCTGTGAGCCGATATGATCCAGCCGACTCATCAGCTTGGCGTACCTGACGTAATCCGCCGTCGTGGGCCTGCGAATTCGATTGGTGTCATAATCCAGGACGTTCAACGCAGCCGAGCCGGGGGTAAAATAAACCCGGTCTTCCGAGAAATCGTGAGTTTTGTTGCCCAGAACGTCATAGAGCTCGAAGCGGCTGGGAGCCGTCTTCAATGCCTGGTCGATGATCTCATCAGTAAGAAGAACGTGGAACCGGCTCATATCCACTCTGGCACCGTGATCCTGCAGCATGGTGAGTATCTTTTTGTTGTGCACCTCCACGCCCAATTTGCACAGAAGCTCCCTCGCCTCGGCAATTACCCTCTCCTTAAGATCATCGCTCAAAAATCTCACTACCGGCCTCATATTCTGCTCCTTTCGGCTCCCGAACGGTCAGGTTATCTTACATCAAATCCCCGGATAAAGCAAGAAAATACGACCCCGGAGACCGCCCTTTCGCCTTCGCTTGACTCCCCGCCTTGCCCATCAACCGTCACACTAATCGATTTTTTCAGAAGCTCGGAATACGAAACAAATCGCTTGACAATACGTAAGTACTTACATAAATTGTCCTCTCCGGACGCTGATGTCCGGATGAAGGAGGTTTCCGAATGGATGTCATCAAGCAACTTGGCCCCTTGGCCCTGGCCAGCCGGTTCAGGCGGTTGGCCGACTGGCTTTACCGGGATGCTCCCCGCATCTATCGCGAAATGCACGTCGATTTTGAGCCCCGCTGGTTTCCCCTGTTCTATCTCCTGAAGGAATCCGGGGCGGTGCCGGTGACCGAGGCGGCATCGGCTTTGGGATTCAGTCATCCGGCCATCAACCAGATTGCCGGCCAGATGGCCAAGCGGGGATTGCTCGAATCGGTCAAGGACAAAAAGGATGAGCGCAAGCGTCTTTTGCGTCTGACCAGAAAGGGGAGGGCTGCTCTGTCATCTTTGGAGCCGGTATGGGCCGACATCCAGGCGGCAGCCAGCGAGCTGGTGAGAGACGCAGGAGGTGATTTTCTGACCGCGGTCGCCCGGCTGGAAGATGCGCTGGCCCAAAGGGGAATGTATGAGCGAGTCATGGGCCGGGTCAAGAAACGCCAATTGGAAAAAGTGGAGATCGTCGATTACAAGCCGCAATTCAAGAAGTACTTCAGGTCGTTGAACCTCCAATGGCTGAGGCAGTATCACTCCGTGGAGGAGGTCGATGAAAGATTGCTCTCCGATCCTCACGGCCGGATCATCAAAGCCGGGGGATTCGTCCTCTTCGCCCGGCTTGAGGGAAAAATCGTCGGCACTACCGCGCTGATCAAGCACGACCAAAGTCTGTACCAATTGACCAAGATGGCGGTTACCAGAAAAGCCCGGGGGCAGCAGGTGGGCCTCAAGCTTGCACTGGCGGCGATTCAACGCGCGAAGAAACAAGGCGCGCAGCGGCTGGTTCTGCTCACCAGCCCGAAGTTGACCGTGGCCTGCAACCTTTATCGCTCCCTGGGCTTTGTTCAGCTATCCGGCGTGCAGAAGTGGGCCGCCCGCTACAGGCGCGAGTCAATAGCCATGAGCCTGGATTTGTCCAAATACAAACCATAACCATCAACCAGGAGGTGCTATGTCGGTATCATCTCTTCTTATCACCGGAACAAGACGCTTCTCTCCGACAAGAGCAGGTGCATGGGTGCTTCCCACCGCAGCGCTGGTGCTGATCTGGCTGCTCCCCCTCAGCGCGTGGGCACAGGCGCCTGCAACGGAACGTCCCGACAAGGTGATCGACGCCAAGATGCAATTGGAGGTCATCGACAGCGTGACCCAGACGCTGAACGAAATCTACGTCTTTCCGGACGTGGCCAAGAAGATGGAGAAGTACCTTCGCCAGCAGTACAAGAAGAAAGCGTATAAAGACATCACCAGCCTGGATCAGTTTACCCAAAAGCTAACCGAGGATTTGCTGGAGATAAGCCATGATAGACATCTGTGGGTGAGATTTGCATCCGACGAGCTGCTGGCGCGATTTCAGGGAGACACCTTAACGGACGCAGCGAAACAGGAAGAGCTACGGCAAAGGCAGCAGGATAACTTCTGCTTCAAGGAGCTTAAGATCCTGGAGGGTAACGTCGGTTACGTCGATTTCCGCTGTTTCTCCGATGCCATTGATGCGGGACCTACAGCCATCGCAGCCATGAATTTCTTAGCCTACACCGATGCCATCATCTTCGATCTACGGCAGAACGGAGGCGGAAGCCCCAGCATGATTCAGCTTATTACCAGCTACTTCTTTCCCGAGCCGGTTTTTCTTAACAGCTTCTATGTGCGTAAATCGGATTCCACCCAGCAGTTCTGGACCCAGGCGTGTGTACAAGGTCCGCGTATGAGCAACGTCGACCTCTACGTCCTTACCAGCAACTATACTTTCTCCGGAGCTGAGGAGTTTACTTACAATCTCAAGAACCTGAAGCGGGCCACGATAATAGGCGACACCACCGGCGGCGGTGCTCATCCCATCGACATCAAGCCGTTTCCGAATCTGAACGTCGGCATGTCGTTACCCTTCGGCCGGGCGGTTAATCCCGTAACCGGAACCAATTGGGAGGGCACTGGGGTTGCTCCTGATATCGTCGTACCCCAAGAGCAGGCTCTGGATGTGGCGCATCTGGAAGCTCTGAAAAAGCTGGAGCAGAAAACCGACGATCCCGATCGCAAAGCTCAATTCAAGTGGGCCATCGACGGTTTGCAGGTAAAGCTGCATCCGGTGACTGTGGAGCAGGGCCAACTGCAGGCCTATGTCGGGCAATACGGACCCAGGAAAATCTGGATGGAAGGCGGCAAGTTATATTACCAGCGCGGGGAGGGACGAAAGTACCAGCTAATTCCCATGGGCGACCACTGGTTCACGATAGAAGAACTGGACTACTTCCGGGTTCAGTTCGTCATGGATGACACCGGGCACGCGAATGAGATAATCGGGCATTATGACGACGGCCATACCGACAGCCACAAGCGCGATAAATAGACTATCGCAGCGACGTATCACACACCAGCGGGATAGAGACAGGCGGCCTGCTCTTTAGGTTCGGTTCATCACGCGTGGGACGGGCGCAGGAACTGTGTGATTCTCAAAAGGAGGAAATCGTGAAGCGCAGTCCTCTATCTATGGTTCTGCTTCTGCTGCTGTTTGCACTTGTCCCTTTTTCCTTGCGAGCATCCGTCGATTTTCCTGAAACGCCGGCAGGACACAGGGCCAAGGAGATATTCGAGCTATTGAATGGAACCAACCCGGATTCGCCTGAAAACTACGTGCAGAACAACTACGCCCCCGGTTTCAGGGACGCTTTCCCAATGGCATCGCATGTGGCTATTTTCTCCACGACCCGGGGTATGTTCGGTAAACTGCAACTTTTCGAAATTCCAGAATCTGATCCCGACGAAATCACGACTATCCTCAAGTCGGAATCCCGTGAGGCTTATCTAAAGGTCAAATTGGTGGTGGAGCCTGATGAGCCGCACAGAATCACATCCCTGGGATTTTTACCCGCAAGCAAACCTCCAACTGCCGAGGTGACTAAGAAGGAGGAGCCCACCGGGGGTGAATCTCAAAAGGTCAAAGGACCCAAAGAGGTGAATCTGGACAGATTGGATGACCAGCTCTCGAAGAAAGCCGACGACAATGAGTTTTCCGGCGTAGTGCTGATCGCCAGAGACGGCAACAAGATTTTCCACAAAGCTTATGGGTATGCCTCAAAAGAGTTCAAGGTGAGGAACGCTTTGGATACCAAATTCAACCTCGGCTCCATCAACAAGCTGTTCACCTCCATCGCCATTGGTCAGCTTATGGAGGAAGGAAAGTTGTCCATTGATGACCCCATCGGGAAATATCTGGACGTCTTTCCGCAGGAGGTCGCCGACAAGGTTACGGTGAGGCAACTGCTGCAGATGCGGGCAGGCTGGGGGGATTACTGGGGTAACGAGTATTACTTGGCCCATCAGAACGAACTCCGCAAGGTGTCGGACTACATGCAGTTCATCAAGGACATTCC
>CAZWAO010000053.1:11774-13614 GCA_964631815.1 uncultured Ignavibacteria bacterium
ATGATGCCCCCAAAGGGATCCTCCGCGGGAGGAGGTTTTTCCACTGCCGAGGATCTGCTCAAGCTGGATAATGCCTTGAGAAACTTCCAACTGCTAAATCGTGATTACACCCACTTCCTGTTTCGGCAGTGGAATGGTTCGCCGGAGGACCCCCTCCAACCTCCCGGCAGAGTCTTGCGCAGCGCGGGAGGAGCACCGGGCGTGAGCACGGTTCTGGCTCGCGACTTCAATTCCGGCTACACCATAATAGTGCTGTCCAACTACGACTACCCCGTCGCCATGGACGTGGCAAACGCCATAATAGAAATGTATGGATTAGAGTAAAGTGCGAGGAGTCTCTCACAGTTGGTAGGAGAATACTCTCGTGCCCTGACCGACATCCGTTCGTGGGCGCTTGCGGCACAGGTTTGAGGCCGATCCGAGAACCATAAAAGGATTCAACCCAGCGCTCTGATTATTTCCTCTGCGGTCAAGACCTTGGCAAAACCCTTCCGCAGCACCTTCAATTCCGGCTCCTGCATTTCCGGATCATCAGTCGATGTGACGTCGCTTCCGAACACTACCTTGAAGCTTCTCTCGTATGCTTGTCGCGCCGTCGTGCCGCAGCAGCAGTTCGTCAGCGTCCCGCAGATTATGACCGTATCTTTGCCCATATTCTTCAGAATGGTCTCCAAGGGCGTATCGTAGAACGCCCCATAGGATGGTTTCTCGATCACGATCTCGCCCTCTCGGGGAGCAAGCTCGGGCCAGACTCGTCCTTTGACGAAGAACGTCGAGAAATCTATATCCAGCTCCGGGTATCGACCAGGCATGAATTTTCCGGTTTTCGGACGATCCAGGTAATTGTGTGTCTTGGAGTATACCGTATAGATCACGGGGATGTTCCTGCTCCTACAATGCTCGATCAGCGTCTTGATCCGGGGAACCTGTCTTGTGGCCTCCGGCACCCAGTCGGGCGACCAATGAGGTTTCACGAATTCATCCTGCATGTCGATGACCAGCAGGGCGCACTTGTCCGTTTTGATTTCAAACCGCGCCTCTCCCTGATTATAGGCTTTTCTTGCCAGGCTGAGCACGTCCTGTTCTGAGAAACTCCCGATTTTCATGGCTTACCACCTTCCCTATCAATAGCGCGTGATCTTACTCCTGATCGTGCAGAGAATCCCCAACCGTTCCGGACTTTTTCACAATATCGACCAGCTCCACCAATGAGTGTATGGTGGAATACATTTTGCCCTCTTTAACTTCGGCGGAGGCAGGATTATACCAATAGCCGAATATCCCGCTGTCGACGGCGCCAAGAACGTCCGTGTCGAGCGAATCACCGACCAGAGCGATGTCTTTTGGATCCAAACCAAGGGTCTCTATGACCTTCGAGAAGAATTCCCGGCTCGGCTTTTTGAACCCTACGTTTCTGTAACAGAAGATGCGAGAGAGATAGACATCCAGATTCGCTCTGCGTAGCGCCTCCCGGATGTCATCTTCGTCAGAGTCTTTTGCATTGGTGACTAGATGACACGTCGACACCTTGCTGAGATATTCCAGGGTCTCCTTTGCGCCCTCGACAGCCCTGACTTCCGGCCAGGATTTCATAGGACCCATCTGGCCGGGCATGTCAACCATCAAGGTGTCGCCCCAATCAAATAGGTATGCTTTGTGGATCATCCTGGATTTCGGCAAAGGGTTTGTGCCTGCCCGATTCCCATGCCTCGGGTAGGTAAATCAGATGGTCGTACGCATCAATTAGCTACCGATGACCACCGTCCACGGTCGCACCTGCCACTCCGTGATTAGGCCGTTCTTCACGTACGGGTCATGTTTGGCGAAGTCTTCTGCGACC
>CAZWAO010000054.1:0-13497 GCA_964631815.1 uncultured Ignavibacteria bacterium
CCCGGCTGGGCGGATTTGTGGTCCTGGTCTTGGGCGGGATTCCCGGCGATGTGATTAAGGCGCAAATCACCAAGAAAAAACCCAACTATGCCGAGGCCGAAATCCGAGAGGTGGTGAGGCCATCCGATCTCAGGATCGAGCCCCGCTGCTCACACTTTGGCCTTTGTGGCGGCTGTACCTGGCAGAATCTGCGATACGAAGACCAACTTAAGTTCAAGACTAAAGAGGTGAGGGAAAGCCTAAGGCATATCGGAAGCTTTGCTGAACCTCCGGTTGGGGATGCTCTCGGATCCCAGGATGTGTTCTTCTACAGAAACAAAATGGAATACGCCTTCTTGCCACATTCGGAGAAAAAGCTCGTTTTGGGCTTGCATCCGAGAAGAAGATACGATCTGGTTTTCGATCTAACGGAGTGCTTCCTGCAGTCGGAGCAGGCCAATCGGATAGTGGATTTCGTGAGACGGTATGCCAAAGAGAACGGCCTGTCGGCCTATGACCACAGAAGCCGCTCAGGACTGCTGAGATTCCTGATGATAAAAGAAGCCAAGAACACCGGCATGAGCATGGTCAATTTGGTGACCCATCGGGAAGACTTTCCGCAGGCGACTCATTTTGCCGACTCCATTATGACGAATTTCCCCAAGGTCAAAAGCGTGGTGAGAAACATCAACTCCAAGCTGGCTCACGTCGCGGTCGGGGAGGAGGAAGAGCTTTTAGGGGGAGAGAAGATCATCACCGAGACTCTGGGGGATTTCACTTTCGAGATTTCGAGCAACTCCTTCTTTCAGACCAATCCCAAACAGGCGGAGAGATTATATCAGGTCGTACTGCAAATGGCGGAATTGCAGGGAGATGAGAATGTGTTGGACCTCTACTGTGGAAACGGAACCATCTCCATGTTCCTGGCAACTAAGGCCAAAACCGTGACCGGAGTGGAGTCGGTGCCGGAGACGGTGGAGAACGCCACGAGAAATGCCCAGTTAAACGGCGTCGCCAATTGTGAATTCATTCTGGGAGAGGCCAGAAAAGTGCTCAGGGAATTCGAGCAACAGAAACGATCATTCGACCTGGTGGTGACCGATCCTCCCAGGGCGGGACTTCATCCCAAGGTCGTCAAGTCACTGCTTGTCCTTGGGCCGCCGAAGATCATATATGTTTCTTGTAATCCCACCACTCTGGCCAGGGATTTGAAGATTCTCTGCGAGAGCGACTACAAACTCGCGGAGGTTCAACCGGTGGACATGTTTCCGCATACTTATCACATAGAGAGTGTGGCCAGGTTGGTGAAAACCTGATCCCGGACATCACCGCTGATCAAGCAGACAAGGAGAGCTAAATGGAATTCAAACAGAACCCGGTGCCGTTCATTTTCGAGAAAGGCGATGCATCTACTAAACTCTTCATTCTCGAAATGGTGGGACTGTGGGATACGCCGTTGGGAAAGGAATTGCTTTTGAATCTGCTCAAAATCCAGAGGCCGGATGGTGGTTTTCCCAGCAAGATAGACCCTGGTTGCAGCGGAGTTAAGGAAACCGAGAGAATCGCCCACCTCCTATTGAAATGCGAAATGCCCAAAGATGGGTTGGCCCTGGCCAGCGCCACAAGGTTTCTCCTGAGGAATCAGACCGAAGAAGGAGGCTTTCGGGAAAACACCAAGCTGAGCATCCCCACCGACATCGTCGACCTGTCCAACCAAAAGTGCGTCACCTATCTGACCGCGGATCTGGTGGACCTGCTCAGGCTGATGGGACAGGAGGGCAACAAGGCTTGCCAGAAAGCCATCAACTGGCTGAGGAGGATGGAACTGCCCGAAGGGGGGTGGCCTTTGTTCGAGGGTGAGGAGCGAATCGATCCCGACTCCAGCGCCCAGATCACCTTTTTGATGTCGGATCTCTTGGGGCCGGAGGATACCTTGTACAAGAGGGGGCTGGAGATGTACGAGAAGCATCTGGATCAAATGGCAAAGGATGCAGAGCAGGGTTTTAACTTCTTCACCGGCGAGAAAAGGGAGAACGATATCTATCACCTGACTCACCTTCTGGGACAGTCCTTCATCTCCGGGAAAAGGGGTGCGGACGCAGGATATACGGTCAAGGATAAGAGAGTGAAGAAAATCCTCCAGGCGATCATCGAGATACAGAGGGAAGATGGGGGATTTGAGCCCTATTGGTCCCAGGAGAGCGATCCGTTATACACCGGCCTGGTTCTGAGGATATTCCTGTGGGTCGGGGGTATGAAGAAAAAAGAGGTCGGAGCGATGATTCAAGAAGCGGTTTCCGGCTTATCTTGAACTCCTTCACTGCGCAGGGCAGAGATTCGAAGACAAAAGCCTTGGTCTGGGTTGCTCGGCCTGATATATTGCCTGGGAGTCAACGTTCTTCGGATGGTTTGCACGATGCCCGACTCCGGTGAATCTCGGTAGGGATTTCAAGTAGATGAGAAAAGAAGCCAAAGGATACTTGTATGTGGTTTTGGGTGCAACCTTTCTGGGCACCATCGGAATCGCCGCCCGCTTCATCTACCGGCAGGAGCCCGATCCTCTCACCGTGGTCACCTACCGGGCCTTGATCGCATTTCTGGCCCTGTTGATTACCGCCATCGTGGTGAATCCCAACTGGCTTCGCATCCGCAAGAAGGATTTCCTCTTCTTTGCCGTCTATGGACTTCTCAGCGTGAGCTTGTGCTTTTTGCTTTTTTTGTATGCCATCAAATACACCAGCGTGGCCACGGCCACCATTCTGCTATACACTTATCCCGCCTTCGTGGTGATCCTGTCCCGGCTTTTCCTGGACGAGGAATTCACCAAAGCCAAGATTCTGGCCCTGCTTTTCACCTTTCTGGGATGCGTGTTGGTGATTCAGGTTTATGATCCTGAGGCATTCAAGCCCAACCTCAAGGGAGTGCTGTATGGGTTGGGAGCGGGATTGGGCGCCGGGCTTTACAGCGTCTTCGGCAAGAAGGGTGTTTCCCGGTACAGTTCCTTCACCGTGGTTACCTATGCCCTGGGCTTCGGAAGCTTTTTCCTTTTGCTGATTCGCGGAACCAGAACTTTGGTCTCGGTAAGTTACCCGGCCGTGACCTGGGCGTGGATTTTCGTTCTGGCCATCCTCTCCACCCTGGTCGGTTATTCTCTCTATACCAAAGGACTTCGCTACTTAGAAGCCGGACGCGCGGGAATAGCCGCTACCTGGGAGGTGGTGGTGGCATCGGTTCTGGCGTTTGCGATCTTCGGGGAAACTCTGACCTACCTGCAGATGTTGGGCGCGGTTCTGGTTCTGGCGGGAATCGTGGTGGTGCGGCTTCATCCTTCCGCGCAGAGATCCGGGGGTATGACCTAAGCGGAAGAAAACGCAAGGTGAACACTCTGTCTGAAGAGTCCGGGTGCGCTCAGTTCCACCTGACTATCTTGGTTCCGGGATAATAGAAGGTGAGAATATCTTTGTAGGAATACCCCTGCCTGGCCATCCCTATGGCCCCGGTCTGGCACATGCCCACTCCATGGCCGTTGCCTTTCCCCCTGGCAGTGATGCGCTGAATCGAGCCGTTCTGATCCCGCTGGATTTGAAGGTCGAAGTGCGTGCTGGGCAAAATGGAGTTGGGGTCGCTTCCCCTTCTTAAGGCCCATCTGATCTTGTCGCCGGCGATGCGGTAGCTTCCCCTGTCGGTGACCACCTCTAACAGCTCCACCCTTCCGGAAGGCGCTTTTCGTATCACCCGCAGGTTGAGCAGATCTCCCAGCTGCCCGGACCGCAGAACGTCCGTGCTGCGGAGGAAACCTTCTATGTTGTTCCTCAGTGCCTCGGCGGTCCAGGTCTCCTTCCAGTTGTAGTTGTCGGACCAGGAGCAGAACTCCTCGTCCTCCACCGGCTTCAGATAGCTCCGGCTGGGCTTGCCCCACACCTGTTTTATGTCTTCCGTCTTGCCGCCGGAATTGGCATGGTAGTATGCCTGTACCAGCCTGCCTCCCTGGAGCAACACCTCCTCCTGTGTAGCCTCCACCGCCTGGTTGGCCAAGGGATTCTCTCCTTCCACTCCTTTGTAAACCTGGTCGGCAACCGTGGCTTCCAGATCATATCCTTGAACAGTATACTGACCCCGCTTGGAGAGAGAGTATGTCCGGGCGGCAACGGCCTGGGCTTTGAGCGCTTCGATCTCGCGGCGATCGAGCCTGCCTATCTCGGCCGGAACCACGCCCTTGACGTAATCCTCCACATACAGCAGATTCAAAACCCGCACCGAGGCTCCGTCCTCGTCTCTGATCACCTCCAGTACGCCCCGGTAGGGATGACCGTTCACGGAAATCCAAAAGTCGCCGGCTTGCGGCACAAACGACAACTTCCACAGGTCGGTCTCCGTTTCCCCCTGACTCTTTTCGCTCAAGATCATCCTGCCTTCGGAGAGCTCAACCAGCATCTCCGCCGAAGCATAGTAGATGGATTTTTCGCCCTCACGGGGAAAGCACCTGATCACAAAAGCTCCGTTGGAGCTAATTGCCAGATTGTCGCTCGTCTGCAGGAGTTTCACGGTAACCGCAGGCTGCTTGATTTGGGGATAAAAAACCTCATCTCGAAGAGTCGGCATCTCCCCGCAGCTCAAGAGGAGCAGAAAGAAAGCTGCCAAACCCGGCTGGATCACTCCCTGCCAGCCGCGCGCTTTTCCTCTCCGGCTATTACTCGACGTCTTAACTGCCTGCTTGGTAAGTTTCATGGTTCGACTCAACAGGTGACCTGAGGAAGGGCAAAGCTGAAATCCGTCGGGTTGAAAACCTGTTACATCCAATATCGACCGAACCTCTAATTCGTTTAATACGCAGGAGAACTTCTTCCGGTTAAGGCCATTTCCTTTCGACTGACGATCCCGCTCCGAAAACCGTCCGGGCTTCGATGGCCTCTACAGATTTTTCAGCCGATGCCTAAAAACAACTTCACAAACAAGGACAAGACAACCAAACCGAACAGCGTATAGCGTGGACTGATATTCCGTCTGAATGAGAGAGCGGATAAAGCAACAAACAGTATCAGAAGCCCGGCGACTTGCGGCTGCGGTTCGAACCTGCCCATCCGGGCGAGGTCGCCGCCCGCGCCTATGGCCAGGACCAAGAGAACTCCGGTGAGCATGGCTCCCATCTTGCTGCTCCACTTGATGGCCATTCGAAGATGCGCCTGGCCCAAATCGGATGAAACTCCCAATCCCAAAGCGTAGCCCTTGAGAACCCCCCGCACGCGCAGATAGACCTGATACAGGTTGAATATGAACCATACGGCCAGCGCTCCATATATTCCCAGACCAGCGCTCAACCCCACGCCCAGCATGAGCAATGCCGGTCGTATGTTCTGCCAGATCAGGCTGTCTCCCAGCGCGCCCAACGGTCCCCGCATGGAGTCCTTGAATCTGGCGATCTGCTCCACCGGAGCATTCCGCTCCTCCAGTTCCGCCACCGTGCCCAGAGCATAGCCCGCCAGATAAGGGTTGGCGTTGAAGCTGGAAAGGTGCCGTTTCAGAATGTCAGCCAACCGGTCTGCAGAAGCCGAGAGCTTTCTGGCAACCGGAACCAATGACCAGACGAATCCGAAAGCGATCAGGCGTTCATAGGTGAATCCGGTCTGGATGAAAAAGCTCCTGACACATGAACGAAGCAAATCCGATCTGGTCATATTTTTCGTTCCTCGCGCGCGAATCTCCGATTCAGATCAGAAGCAGGATGATTCCCAGAAGCACCCCGCATGCGCTCCAAGGCAGATGACCTTTTCTGCCGAACAGGTAAATCATGGTTCCCATTCCCCAGCCCCACAAGGCAGTCTGCAGGTTGGGGAGATGCAGATCGGTCACCGGGTTAAAAAGGTCCATCAATGGTTTCAACAGGACCAGGATGCAAACTAGTCCCAGCACGGAGAACACCACTCCCCGCAGAAAGGATAGTCCAAGTCCCCAAAGCAAAAGCCAGGAAAGCCCACGGGTATCGGCTTTTTCCGCGCAAACGTCGGCCCTGGGCAGAAGTCTTTGGTTAAGCCGCCTCTGCTGGATCAAACCCCAGCCGCACAATTGGGAAAATGGGATGGTGAAAAGAAGAACCAGGAAAAGCAGCAGATAGGGTTTGTCCGGGAACAATCGATTCAGAAGAACGTAGCCGGCACAGCCCACCAGCGACCCCACCGTGGGATCGGGCAAATCGGCAGTGCCGATGGGCATCACCCACAGGTATGCCAGTTGAAGCAGAACCCCTATCCTCAGGCCGCCCTCCAGATCGGAAAGAAGAAGACCGACTGCCGGGCCGACCAGAAGCGGCTGAGACAACATGGTCTGAAAGGCCTCGGTGTTGTCTAAGGCCAGCACACCACCCAGCAGAGCTACCAGTATCAGCTCGGTTTGCATGAAGATGAAAAGTAGCCAAATGTCGTCAAATGTCAACAGAAAACCCCGCCTTCCGTGGCGGGGTTTTCTGGTCTTGCACAGTGCATCAGATGCTTATTTCTTTTTCTTCTTTGCTGTCTTTTTCTTGGTGGTCTTCTTCTTTGCGGTTTTCTTCTTGGCTGCTTTCTTCTTTGCTGGCACTCTGTTCACCTCCTTCCAAACGTTGGGGTTAACTTTTTGAGGTGTGCCCTTGCTTCTACCTCATCACGTTCTTGAGCTCCAAGGTCTCCTTGCCGAAATCCAATATCATTCCCAGCGGAAGTTTGGTGGCCTTGAGGAAACTGCGCATCTTGGACTCGTCGGTATCGTCTATGGGCTCGCCCGCCTTCACCATCACGATGATCTTATCCGCAACCACGAATTCCAAGGTGTATTCTCCGGCCACGCTTCCTTTGTATGACAACTTGATGTTCTTCTTTCTTTCGTAATCTATTTTTCGGAGGTCCAGTTCCACTGCCAAAGCCTGACTATAAGCGGATTCCTGAAATCCCAGACCCATGTTCTTGTGAACCTCAAGGGCCGCCTCCAGAATCTGATCCTGCAATTCCTTCACGGTCATCTTTGTTTTTTGCCTCTTCGCACGATCGGCTCTCTGTCATAACTCTGTTACACCTCAAACCATAACACTTGTTACAAGTGGTAACAGCAAAGTCCATGCCAATTACTTTGTCCCATCCTATGTGCCTGTCATCCCTTTGGTTTCGCGGATTGCCGCGCGTTCAATCTATTTGATCACAAAAAAGCGTCTCGATTTCGTAACAACTTCGTTACTACCATTAACCCATTTGCCTAACGCATGTTGTAGATTAGGCGTCGTAGGCCAGAGTAACAATAAAGTTACATCTGTTCCGGTTTGTTACATTTGCCCATGAAAACCAGTCAATTTTCGAGGATTATGAGGGAATTGCGGATGGACGGAAAAGGGTAAACAACCCGGAACGAAAGGGAGGTTGACGAACATTTAGTGAGCGAGGGATATGCGATAGATCAGGCGGAGTCTGGCTTTTTATGATGGCAATGGGAGAGGTTCTGCGGATGCTGTCCGGATCCGTGCTGAAGCCTTCATCCTCCCAGCTTAAGCAAAAGGTGCATGGCCATCCCGCTCACCAGTGGGGCGGAGAAGTTGTCGTCAATAGGCAGGTTGGCCCCTTCCACCACCGTGGCCACTACTGCTCCCACCACTCCCACCCATAGCGGCATATGGGGCACCACGGCCGCCACAAATAAGCAGGCGATGAGGCAGGATGCGCTTCCCTCCACGGACTTGCGGCTGTTCCGCTTCACTTTTTTGCTGGGCCAGGCCAACTTCAGCTCGGTCTTTCCGAACTTCCTGCCTATCATGGCCGCGGCGATGTCGCCCAGTATGATGAAGGAGATGGCCGCCACGGCCGCGCTTTTCTCGAACAGCAGGATGCAGAGAAAGGAGGCCGAGAGAATGTAGCTGGAGCCGGCGAAATCCCGGCTTTCGTGTTCGCGCAGTACCGGTCCCAGGAGCCGCTGCAGGACTCCATGCAGAGGGAGCCTGCGGAGCCGGATCACGTCCATCAGAATCGAGCCCAACACAAAGGGAGCCAGAATCAGAAGCGACGGCGTCTTGGGCAGAAGGGAATAGCCGACGGGAATGCTGAGGGCAAAAAGATGAATGGCTTTTCTTTTGAACTCGTTATAGAATGAGATTTCCAAATCTTGGCCTGTCCCGGCAAGTTAGGATTTTGCGCACGGTCGAAAAGCAGTCGGCAGCCATATCCGGCTTTAGCCTTCCGGCTTGGGGAGTTCCAGTTTTTTCAGCAGTCCTTCATCGATCCACACGTTGGCCTGGTCGAACAGGTCCTGCTCCCATTCTGCGATGGACTGCCTTCCCTTCTCCAAGTCTATGGCCCTTTGAATGGCGGGTATGATGTCCTGGAAACTGGTGGTCTGTTCCTTTCTCTCCACCAGCTTAATGAGATGATATCCCCACTTGGTCCTCACCGGTTCGCTCACCTGGCCTACCTTCAAACCCAGAGCCGCCTGGTAGAATTCGTCCGGCATCTCGCCCTGGTTGATGAAACCCAGATCGTAGGCCACTCCCCTCATCTCCGGTTCCCCGGGGAAGTACATTTTGGCCAGGGTCACAAAATCCTGACCCTGCTTGATTTCCTGAAGAACCTCCGCGGCCTGAGCCGAGTCGTCGAACACCATGTGATACACATGCAGGGCCGCTCCCAAAGGCGGGAAATCCGCTCTATGGCTTTGGTAATACTCCACCAGCTCCTCTCTGGTGGCGGGCGGAAGGTCTCGTTTCACCCGGGTGCTCTCGAACTTCTTCCGGGCCTCCTCCAGGGCGAAGGATCTCTCCTCGGCTGCGTACTCCACCAAATCCGCGTAGCCCCGCTTCTCCGCCTCCTTGCGCAGAATCGGCGCCAGGGCCAGATGATTCCTCAGCAGAAATCTTTTCTCTTCGGCGCTCACGCTGTCCAGTCCGGCGTCGAACTTAAAGTTGGATAGCACCTTGGCATATTCCGCGTAGCGGATGGTATCGCCCTGGCCGAAGGCTAAAACCCACACACTTTGGTCGGCCGGGGGTTGCGGTGAGTCCAGCACCTCCCAGTTGAAAACGAATTGGGTCTGTTGCATCAGCGAGTCCACAAAGACATCGGTGGCCTGTTGTATCTTATCGTTTCTCAGGTACTCTTCGATCCTGCCGAAGAGAAGGCTGTCCAGCTCGTAATGGCCTTCCTCTTTTCGATCCAGGAGTTGCACCAGGTGATAGCCCTGCGGGTCCCTAAAGGGCGCAGAGATCTCCCCTGTCTGTTTGAGAGAGAATGCCGCCTGATCGAACTCCGGAGACATCTGACCCTCTTTCACGAAGCCCAGATTGCCCGTCCGATCCGGCACCGCCGCCTGGGTGTTCTCCCGGCACAGCTCCACGAAGTCCTCACCCTGCTTGGCTTTCTTGTATAGTCGTTCGATTTTCTTTTTGGCCTCCCGGTCGGCCTTCTTCAGTTTCTTCCGGTAGTCTTTTTGGGTGGAGTCCGCCCACACCCGAATCAAAAGGTCCCTCACCTTCACCTCTGCCGGAATCACAAAATCCAGGTCCCGATACTTCTGATAGTGATCCCTCACCTCCTGGTCCGACACCTCCACCGGTTCCTCCAAATCCTTCTTGTGCATGTAGTCCAACAGCCAGTCTGTCATGTGCTTGTCTCTGGTGGCCGCGAAGCGAGGATCGGATTCCATATCCAGCGATGCGATCCTCTGATCGATCAACATCTCCCGGATCAGCTTGTGCAGGGATTCCTGCTTGGTTTTTTCATCCTGGGCCGGGTCTTTGGCAGTGATCTTCGATTCCCGCAGGTAATCATAGAACCGCCCCACGTTGACGGTCTCCCCGTTGACCTTAGCCAGCAGGCTGTCCGGAGAGATGCTGGCTCTCGGCGATGACGCCCAACCCAGGGACACAACCGACAAGACCAACCCAACACACCATAGAGACAGGCAAAGCCATCTTTTCATTTTGGTTCTTTCCCTCGATTTCATCCGCTCACGTCCAGCGTCAGAATCTCACCTGGAGGGAGACGCGATAGGTATTGTCCAACTCCTCGTGAGACAAAAATGCAGCGTCCAAGCCGAACTGATTGATCCACAGCCCGGCGCCGGCGGTCAGATTTCCCTGGTCATATCCCAGCCTCCCGGCCAGCCATCCTCTGTACCACACCTCCGCGCCATAGTGCATGTCCGCGGACAGCTCTCCCAACCAGTACTGGGCTGCGGATTTCCTGTTTTCGTATCTTAAGTCCGCGTCCCCGGCCAAGGAAACCGCAAAGTCTCCCATCCGGTGGTTGACTGCCGCACCCAGTTTGGTGGTGGGGTTGATGGTTTCGGTGGTGCCGTTGTCGTAAAACAGAACGCTGGAGGTCAGATCCTGAAGGTTGGCGCCCACGGTCAGGAAGGGATAGGGTTTAGCCAATACGGCCAGATCCGCTCCCACTCCGTAAGCCGTGGTGGAGACTAAGTCCCGATAGATTACCTTGAGATTCGCCCCCCCGTACAAACCCGGTCGCACCTGTTGCGAGTAGGAGACCCATAGGGCGTAATCCGCATGGCTTTCCTCCCTCAGCAGCACCACCAGGTTGCTGTCGCTGATCGGCTGTCCTCTCTTCTGCAGGTCGGTGATCTTGACCCCGCCCCCGCCCAAACGCTGCAGGCTGAAAGCCAGGGCGGAACTGTGGCCTTCCGTCCCCAGGGGAAAGCCCACCGCCACGAAATCCTGATTCAGAAGCGAACCGAAGGTCTCCGCATGCATCAGCGAGAGCTCCCTCTGGTTCAACTGGCACAGGCCGGCAGGATTCCAGAAGCAACTGGTGACGTCGTCCGCCACTCCCACGAAGGCCCCGCCCATTCCCAAGGCCCTGGCCCCCACCCCCAGGCTTAGGAATTCTCCGGCATACTTGGCCCCGTACGCCTGGGAAAAACAGAAGGGCAGAAAAGCCGCAAGTAAGATGAGTTTCCTGACCATAATTCGCAAAGTAATATACGAAGAAAAAGCAACTTATCAAAACCAAAACCGAGGTCAGATTTGCACCGGGGCATAAAGTCCGGTCTCCGGCAGGTGAAATCCGCAGGATGGGCCGGGGCCGGTGATCATCCCCATGCCATCTCGCGGACCGATGTTCAAATGTTGAGCTAAACGGCATGTCGCCGTCCCGCCGAAAAATCCAAAACTTTCTTCCCCCGACAATGAAATCATAAATTCCACCCTCCAACCGAACGATAATAAGAATATGGATCCGAGATTCCCACCTTTCGGGGACCGGGCCGAAACCGGCCCATAACCGACGGGGAAATCGGCTCCCGGGGCGACGGGGCAACCGGATGGTGGTGCTTCGTCAGAGTGGAATGCCCGATAGAGGTGAACTGACATGATCATACCGAATGGATTAGCCAGCGAAGCTGTGGTGCAAAGAGCCAGGTTCTGTGTGCAGACCGAGTTCGCACACAGACCGGAACCCAGGGTCACGACGACCATCTCACTAAACGGAGAGGTGGTGGAAAAAGTGGAAACCAAGTGGCAGAAATCGCCGCTGACGGAAGAGGATAAAAAAGACATCGAAAGGTTTCTCCAAAAGCAGCATCAGAAGGTGATGGAGAAGATCAAAATCAAGCAGGCCCAACCGGAATCCAGAGGAAAGGACGAAAGAGATGACCGACCGGTAAGCGAGGATGCCGTGTTGAAGGTCGATCGAGAGCTCTCTCAGACCGACGGGGTGAGCGGATGGGCGTTCATGCTCAAGGACGGCCGGATACTGTCTCATCGGATCACCAATCCCCAGGACCGGGAGCGTTTCGAGCAAATCAGGGATTTCTCCTCCCTGCTCTCGACCGTCACCCCCATGGGAAAACTCACCGGGGGAGTGCTGGAACTGCCGGTCAACCTTTCGGTGGTTCTACCGGTGGGAGAACACTTCCTGGGAGTCAGGCTCCATCCTCAGGTGGATCCCAAGAGCGTGGTGGACAGGATAAAAGAATTGGCTTGACAGTTCGGCTTGCTCACCGTCCCTGAGCCGAGTCGAAGGGAGCGAAGTCGAAGGGATTGAGGTTCGGCATGGAGACTGTACTCAGCGACATAAAATCGGTTCCCGGGGTGACCGGGACCATGGTCTTGGCCAAGGAGTCTTTGGAATCATACCACCTCCTCCCCCAAAGCTTCACCCCCGGCTCTATCAAGAATGTCGGAGAGAGGCTTCTCAAGCTGGCCCAAAAACTACCGCCGCATAGCCGTCTCAATCTCAAGTTCGAAAACGGGGTGGGTTTGGTCTACAATCTGGAGCGGAGCGTGGTATTGATCTTCGGGAGGCGAGAGCTGGATTTCTCCCTTCTGGGCCTGGTGCTCAAATCCGCCCTGCGGTCCGTGGAGAGGACGCTGGAAAGCCTGGCGGTCGAGCCGCAGCTTGCGGAGCAGGCTACCTCCCGCGTGATGGACAAGGACGGGTTGAACCTGCTGGTTCAGGCCATAAACCTGGTGGCCGAAAGTTACGTCCAGGACAGAGGCGTCTTCTGGGTGACCAAAAATCTGCGCCGGGCTAAGGAGGACGTAATCAAGGAATTTCCGTTAGTCTCCGGCTTCTACGTGGACAATCAAGGTCGGGTGTCGATTCTGGGATTCTCCCAGGAGATGCTCGATCGAAAAGTTCCCCTGGCTTTGGCCAAGTGGATCGATCTGTTCGTGGAGCACGCCCCCCATCCTCCGCCTCGCGACCGTTTGACCGACATAAGAAAGCTGACCGCGCGCATCAGCGCTCCTTTGGAGGGAATCGGATTCTACGATGTATACAGTCGGGTGGCAAGGAAGTTGGTTTGACCGGGCCCTTTCAAAATCAAGAGCCCCTGCTTAGCGCAGAGGCTCATTGGAAAGGGCTGTGATTTGAAAGGACTCTCTCGGTACCCACCAATAAAGGCGTTTTACAGCCACCTTCCGCATTTCGCTTTCGCTAGCCCCGCCGGCGGCGGGGGTCACGGCGTACGCTCAGCCTCAGGGGGCGACCTTCATCAGTCGATTGTTAAAGGTCTTTCAAATTGACCCTTTCCATTCGTATATTACATCCGAAGCAAGCAAAAGGCAAGCTATTTCTTCGGACTCAAGTCGAATAGTCAAACGAATCCGACGAGCCAAACGTTGTGGGCAGGCGTTTTGCTTTCGGCTGGGAGAAGGTCATGGTTCCGGCAATCGAAGGACTGGGCGTGGACGTCGTGGAGGTGGCCAGGATCCGGAGAACCCTGGCCAGATTCGGGCAGCGTTTCCTCCACCGGGTCTTCACCCAGGGCGAGCAGGACTATTGCAATCGAAAGGCCCACCCGGAGCAATCGCTGGCAGCCCGCTTTGCGGCAAAAGAGGCGGTGCTCAAGGCGGCTGGCACCGGAATCTCGGGAGGTATCAGGTGGACCGACGTGGAGGTGGTGAATGCTCCCAGTGGGAAGCCGGAGGTGAAGTTAGGAAACACTCTGGTTCGGAAGATCGGGAACAAGAAGGTTCTCCTGAGCATAACCCACACTAAAGAGTTGGCCATTGCCCAAGCGATTTTGATGCGGGATGATGAATGATCTTCG
>CAZWAO010000055.1:0-13401 GCA_964631815.1 uncultured Ignavibacteria bacterium
AGACCGCACCCAGCTTCCCCACCCAGAACATGTCCGCGATGGAGAAGGCGGTTTCTAAAAACATGGTGGCCACCACCGGCAGGGCCAGATAGAATATGCTTCCGGTGATGGGCCCGGTGGTGAGATCCCGGCCGGTCTTGATTTGGGAATCGCCCGGCTCTATCATGGATTCAATATACCGGATTTGGAGGAATAAACAACTTCTAAGGCCGGGAGGCTTCCGGAGCACTGCCCTTTGTCTGGAAGAAGCATCTGAAGAAATACCCGGACAAGGCGCTTCCAATCATCGGGCCAAGTGTCCGGCTGCCGCTTTTGCTTGACAGAATCTGCGGTGGGGTTATATTAAGCTAAGAAGGGGATCGGTACCAAAAGAACCGTCACAGCTTGAATGAGGATCATCCGTTCCGATAGATATTCTGTCGGCGTATTGCCTTTCAATCCAGAAAAAGGAGGAGACCATGCGTTTTGGACTCTCTTGGCGGAGTTTGAGACTTTGTTCCATCACGCTCCTGATTTTGGTTTTGGCAATACCTGTAACCTGTCTGCAAGCCCAGGACGTGGTCATCAACGAGGTGATGTTCTTCCCGGACACGGCGGATACGGTGCCGGAGCGAAATCACGAATGGGTGGAGCTATACAATTCCGGGAGCGCAGCCTCCGTGGGAGGCTGGGTCGTCTCCAACCGGGACGGCTCGCAGGATGCAACGCTGCCTGCCTGGACTTTCCCGTCGTCCACCTACCTGGTGATTCACTTCACTGTCGGCACCAATGACACCAACTTCTCCGATGGTCAGGGTCACTACTATGCCGGGAACGCGGACGTTTTCTCCGACAGCATGGACGAGTGTGCCCTGTATGCCGGAACTCCTTCCGGCTCCACCATCATGGACTTCATGAACTGGTCGGAGAGCTTCAGCTATTCCCCGGGCCAGGCGCATGACTATGCCGTCTCGGCCGGTATCTGGACCGATGGAGCGTATTTCACGCCCATCGACACGTCCAATCGGCAGGCCGAAGTAGCCTGGGTTACCAAAGGCGAGTCCATGGGCCGGGATTCGTCCAGCACGGACACCAATCTTCCGGAGGACTGGGCGGTTTTCGGGGGAGCCGACGCCATCTATGCCACACCCGGCGCGGTGAATTATCAACTGCTCCAGATTCTGCCCGCCAAGGGCGAACTTAAAGGGGGTTTCACCATCTGGACCGTGATCTTCTATCTGGACGGAGAGAACAACTTAGACAATCTCTACTTTCGGCTGCTGGATGACATGGAAAAACAAGGATCGCTTCCCAACGTGAACATCGTTGTCCTGGCGGATTTCAAGACACAAATGGGGGGCAAGACCTGGAGAGTGCATCTTCAGGCAGATGACGACAGCGGGACGGTTCATAACGGCGAGGATATGGGGGAACTGAATATGGGCGACCCGGCCACCCTGGGCAATCACATTCACTGGACCCAGCAGAACTTTCCGGCCAACAAGTACGTGCTCTTCATCAAAGATCACGGCATGGGCTGGAAGGGCATCTCCTGGGATGAAACCTCAGGCGACGATGCCCTCTGCATGCAGGAGCTTAAAGCCGCGTTGGAGCTCTCCATTCCCTCCAAGATGGAGCTGGTGGTCTTCGACGCCTGTCTCATGTCCATGGTGGAGGTGGCCCATCAGGTCAGACGGCGGACGGAGATGGTGGTGGCCTCCCAGGAAACCAAGCGGGTCTTCGATTTCCCCTATAACGACATCTTCGCCGCCATGGACGCCAACTTGGGCTGGAGCAGCGAGCAACTGGCCGTGGACGTGGTGGCCAAAACCAAGGCCAACGTCACCCGCAACAACTACACCTTCGCTGCCATCGACTGCCGAAATCTGAATGCCCTGATCAATCTGATCGACGACTTCGGCTTCGAACTGGAAACGGGCGTGGACGACTACGACAATCACTACGCCGTCCACTACGATCCCAACGACAACGTCCAGATTCACATCAGAACCCAGCTAATTCAAACCGAGCATTTCCACGAGCCCAATTACATCGATCTCTATCACTTCTGCCAGTTGATAGACGCAGACGCCGGCATCCCCCCGGATTACAAGACCTCAGCCCAACCCATAATCAACTCGCTGCAGAAAGGGGGCACGGTCATCAAGGCCGAGGAGCACGGGCCGGCTCATCCCAACGCGCACGGGCTTTCCATCTATTTCCCGACGGCGCAGACCAAATGGAATCCTCCGGTGAAGAAGCTCAATCTCCCGCCCGAGGGGGAAAGACCCTACGACGTTCCCTGGCCCTCAAAGCTGCCCGACAACTCCAACTTCGCCAAGTATGCCTTCGATCCCAACGATTGCAAGCCGCCGCACGAGCCTTGTGTGAATCACTTCGCCGAGGCCAAGAACCATCCCTACCAGCCTACGCCGGACTTCGACTTCGTGAACGACACCTGGTGGGATGAATTCCTGCACAGGTATTATGAGCCGGTGGCGGATGCGGGAGAGGACAAGCAGGGCTTCGTCGGTGACCTGGTGCCTCTGAACGGCGGGGGTTCCTCCGATGCCGACGGTTGGGTGCGGCACTGGTACTGGGATTTCAACTCCAACCAAGACGCTCTGCCCGACTGTCCCCCCGGCGACGAGGATTACGACCGGGACTGCTGGGACGAGACCAACGACGACAGCAACGGCGATGCCGTGCAGATCGATTTTCCCTGCACGGACGAGGGAACGTTCACCGTTACTCTGACCGTCTGGGACGATCATAACCAGCAGGCAGGCCACGGTGAGCATTTCGAAACCGACCAGGACGTGGTGGTAATCGGCTGCATCGATACCACCTTCGACTTCGAGCCGCCGCCCAATCAGTCCGAGCATACCAACGGCTACTTCGAGACCGAGGAGTTCGTGGCCAGCGACGGCACCGGAAACAACGTTGTCGCCGTGGATGTGGATTATAGCGACGTTCACGGAGTGGACAGCGTGTGGGTAGTCTACATCTTCCCTCCTCCTGCTCCCTATGTAAAGGGATACGTCGGGTACCAGGTGGCAGACCACTGCCAGGGAGGAGGCGTGGTGACCATGACTGCTTACAACGACGCCGAGGAGATGCTCAGCGGTGATTTCGATATTATGCTGGAAAACACAACCCCTACCATCAGCTGCCCGCCGGATGAGAGCTTCGATTACGCCGACGGATACTCAGGTGAAGCCGGTGCGTCTGATGAAGACGGCGATCCGCTTCATTTCTTCAAGATGGACGGGCCGGACGACTTGGAAGTGACTATGGAGGGAGCCATACTATGGGAGACGGATATAGGCGATGTAGGCGGCCCGTATAACGTCATCGTGGGGGTCGGCGACGCCTGCGACGATGCCGTAGCCTCCTGTGAGTTCTCCCTTACCGTAACCGCTCCGGTGGGCTGCTGCCAGCACGAAGATTACTGCGAAATGACCACCGAGATGGAATGTATGGATATGATCGGAACCGTCTGGTATCCCGCGCCCTATGAGTGCGTGGAGGAAATGTCATGCCGGGCTCCCTGCGGCGACTGTAACTCAGACGACATAATAAACCTGTCGGATGCCATCACCGGCCTGAACTATCTCTTCAAAGGCGCCCCTCCGCCGGAGTACCTCTGCCTGCTGGACGTCACCTGCGATCACTTCGTGGACATAGGCGACGTGGTCTACCTGCTCAACTACCTGTTCAGAGCCGGGACGCCGCCGTGCACCGACTGCTGCGCCGGCACCGGGAAGGCACAAGTCTCGCCAAGCAAACACACTCCGGTAGATCCACTGAAAGAGGAGATTCGATAATGTGAAGTGTTGGCCCGGAATCGCAATATCATCAATAGACCCGCAATCACCAGGCCACCGGGATTTGTTCCCGGTGGCCTTCTTCTTGTTCTCCTCCGCATCAATCGAGACTGCCCGTCCTCCCGTGCGCTTCGATGGGAACTGTCTCACTCAAAGCTTGACAGAACCCGACCCGGGGATTATATTGGAAACAGAATCTAACCAGAAAAGCACACTTCAGTGGAAGCGTTGCGCAATGGACCGGAGTCCGTTTTGGCTGACATTAGCCTGATTTGCGTTACCCGTCGTAACTCTGCGGCCTCCTGAGGTTGCGTTTCACAGCGGCTGTTGCAGAAGGAGGAAGAAGTGAACAAAGGCACATCCCTTTTGGCTGCGCTGCTGGTGCTCTCATTAGTCGTCTCGGCTGTCGCCAAGGATAGGAAAAGCACCTGGTTTCAACAGAAGACGAAGCTGGATGCGGCTGCGCTCGCAGAAAAACCGCAAGCTCCTTCGGGACGGCGAGCGATCTCCGTCAACGGCCCCACAGAGCACGCCGAGTGGGACGAAACGCCCTGCGACACGACCCTGGAAACACTCTGGGGTGGCACCTCTGCCGCATACTATTGGCAGCAGCCGCCCAACGATCCATTCATCAATATGCTGTTTGAGATGCCGGGGGATCACGGCGGGCGTTTGGAGGCTCTGCAGGTCGCATATTACGCAAACGGCTCCACCGGCACTCCCGATCCCGATTTCTACGTGTGGCTTTCTGATGGTTCTTTTCCGCTGGACGTCAACCCCCCATATCAGGCCATAGCCGAGTTTCACCTCAGCTATGCCGACATCGGCTGGTTTCCTTACTACACAGAGGTCCCCGCCTGGGAAAATGGAATCTACTTCGATCCCGGAGAGACATTCCATATCGGGTTCTCGCATGCTTTCGAACCCGGTGACACCCTGGCCGTTCTATCCGACGACGGCGTACTGGGAAGACATGTGTCCAGCGGCTGGAACGGCACAGAGTGGGAGGATTACTGGCCTTACGAGTTTCTCATCAACGCGGTTATCTGCCCCTCCCCGGTCTCCGTCCCCACATTCCAAATGAGATGCACGCCGTCCATCGGCTATGCGACTCCGGGCGATCCGCCGGCCAACCTGTATCACATAGACCTGACCCAGGTCTTGGGCTACTCTCAACCCATCACCTTGAGCCTTCTGAGCGTGAATCCTCCTGCCGCCGTCTACGCCGGCTTCAGCCCCAATGGCGCTCCCTGCCCTTACGTTTCCGATGTGGCTATCAGCGCCGACCTCGGCGTGCCTTATGGCGACTACACTTTGACCTTCCAGGCCGTGGGGGACAACGGACAAACCAGAACCTGCGGAGCCACACTCAGATTGCAGCGACCGTACGAGGAGGCCTCGGTGTCCTTCTATCACGGTCTTCAAAGGACCTCCAATTTCGGGGCCATCGCAGACTATGAAGCCGGTCAGAACTTCGTCTGGTACGGAACCAACTATCTCTTCGACGGTTCGCTCATCTCGGCGGTTGAAGGGGATCCTCAGGAAGACCACATGGCATACCAGATTTATGACTGCCTGTGCATGAGATTCTGGCCCACCCAGCACTTGGCGAAGACACACCATCCCTGGTGCCCAGGAAGCTCGTACCAGGAGTACTACGGTGACGTGGCTTACAGCCACTTCCGCACCAATCCCAGCAGCATCCCCGGCGAGCACGATTCGCTGTTTGTGGTGGGGCTGACGGACGTGGAATGTACCGACTTTTCGATCATAATAAGGATTCACTACAATCCCACCGATGATTTGGTACCCGAGCTCTGGACCGGAGTGTTCGAGGACTGGGACGTGGACGGAGAAATGAACGACTGGGGGCAGATGGACACCCTGCACAATCAGATGTGGATGTATGACGTGGATTTTCCCTCTGCCGTGTTCGGAATACTCTATGCACCGTTCTACGATCAGCTTTGCTACAACATGACCTTCGTGCACAATCCTACCGAAGTCTCCCCTTGGGGCGACAGCTGTTTCCTTCACGGTTATCAACCCGGTCCGGGATACCTATACAGGCTGATGACTGCGCGTCGGTATAGAGACGTGGGCTACTGGTTACCGAGCCCGGACGATTACTCCATACTGATGAGCGGTCCCCCCTTCTCGCTGAATCCGGGTGAAGAGCGCATCCAGATTTGGGTCAACTTCGGCAGAGACTTGGATGACGGGTTGACCTGGGAACAGTGGCGGCACAGAATACTGAGGTATGTGGGATTCTACCGGGGAGACGTGAACGCCTCCGACGCCCTGGAACTGCCGGCGCTCGACATAAGCGATTTAGTCTACATGCAGAATTACCTCTTCCGGGGCGGGCCGGCGCCTGTGCCCTTCGCCGATCAGGGCAATGTGGACGGCAAGGGACCGTATGCCGGTGGGTTGGATTTCGAATGCCCCAAAAACAACGTGGACGTCCAGGACTTGGTCTACCTCTTGAACTACGTTTACAAGGGCGGCCCTCCGCCCGTGGACTACGTGCGTTTCATCCCCTCCCTATGGAGCCGGCCGAGCCTGTTCACCAACCCTTACTGGAAATAGTTGCCGTGAAATAGCAAACTGGTCTGACCTATGAGGCCGCCGGGATCAAGTCCCAGCGGCCTTTGTCGTTCCATGTGTGCCGGGAGAAACAGACGGATGTACTTGTCTTGGCATGCTTTCTGGCGACCTTGAGTCGAAGATAATAAGAGAAGACACTCCGTTATCCTAAAGCTCCAATCCGAGAATCCGATAAGCTCAATTGGGACGCAAAACCAGTGGCGCCGGTCAGACCGGGCGTGTCGCTCTTTCCCTTCATCCTCATGCCCGGCTCCACGTGCAAAGGGAGGGCTACATGGAAAAGGTCAAGGCCTTTGTCTTCAGGAACTTCGAGCAGATGCTGGTGCTGGCCGTGTCGCTGATCGTGGTCTGCGCCAGCTTCTTCATATTTCAACAATTGGCCTTCCTGAACTTTTACTACCTTCCGGTGCTGGTAGCCGGCTACGTGCTCGGCCGGAGAATGTCCGTTCTGACCGCTGTATTTTGCGTGGCCCTCATCGCTTTTTCGGCAGTCAATAATCCGCATGTTTTTCAGAACAGAAGCGGCGGCTGGTTCTTAGTCAGCGACCTGATGATCTGGGGCGGCTTCCTGATTCTGGCAGGCTATGTGGTGGGCACGCTTTACGAGCAGAAGGAACAGAAGCTTCAGGAGCTGAAAAACGCCTATGTGGGAGTGCTGGAGATTCTAACCAAGTATCTCGAATCCTACGACCGCTATACCAGAAGCCACTCGCTGCGGGTGGCGGACTATTCCACCAACATAGCCATAGCCATGGAGCTGCCGCGAAATCAGGTGGAAAACATAAAGGTGGCCGCCCTGCTGCACGACATCGGCAAGATCGAGATAAGCTCGGATCTGATCAAGAAAGCCGCCCGTCTCACCGACGACGAAAAGAAGGAAGTGGACACTCATGCCCAAAAGGGATTGGAGCTGCTCTCCATGGTGGGCGGGGTGCTCAAGGAAGCCATGCCCATCGTGGAAGCTCACCATACTTATTTTGTGGAACACACCCCCGACGGAAAAGGTCACGGCAAACAGGTGCCCTTGGGAGCCCGGATAATCGCCGTGGCAGATTCGTTCGACGCCATGGTCACCGATCGTCCGTACCGCAAGGGGAAAACTCACTGGGAGGCTATGGAGGAGCTGGAGCGGTTCGCCGGCACCCAGTTCGACCCCAAGGTGGTGGAGGCATTCAAGAGAGTGTATACGGACAAGGTGGAAGTGGTGTGAACCATTTGGCCGACTGTCCCTACCCTCGGTGAATCCTGACTGGGACAGCCCGATTCATGAACCCGTGAATTACGTTTGATCCCGGAAACGGTAGAACCAGCTTAAAAGACCAGAACCTAGCTTAAGCTGGGTTCTGGTTTTCTTTCTTCAAAGCCTAAAAACCATATCCGAATCTGAAATAGAACTTGTCCCACTCGTCCGTGGCCACGCCGTAGGCGACCTCCAGGGGACCCAGCGGCGTATCCAAAGCCAGACTGCTGCCCAGGCCGTGCTTGAGGTTCTTGAATTTGATGCTCTCCAACCGGGACCACACCCGGCCCACATCGTACCGGACGGTCCAGTACCATCGCCTGAAGAAGCGGAAGCGCAATCCCAGGCTGCCCACGAACACCTTGTCGCCCACCAGTTCCTCCGAAAACAACCCGTAGAAACTGTCCCATCCCCCCAGGGTGAATTTCTCGCTTATGGGCAGGGTTCCGTCCGAGGCGCCGATGGCGATCTTGGGATGGAAGTTCACCCGCCGGTTCAGGGGAAAGTAGGACTCCAGCGAGGTGAAGGCCTTTCGATAGACCACGTCTCCGCCCAGGATGTCCCCGGCCAGTTGCACGTAAAGATGATGGTACTTGCCCTGGGTGGGGAAGGGATATTTGTCGAAGCTGTCCACTAACGATCTTATCATCAGGCTGCGGAGATTGTAGGAATCTCTGTACTCGTCGTCTTTTATTTTCACCCTCTCCGCTTTGGCCTCCACCGAGATGATGCCGAATCTGGCTATGTGCTGGCCCAAGGATAGACCGGCGCCCAGACGCTTCTGAGAGAACTGCCCCACCCGGCGGTGATTCTCGAACAGTCTCCGGTCATCTAAGGCATGGTAGAGGTCCAACTTGTAGGTGAGATAGGTTTTGAATATCCGGTCGGCCGTCAAGCTGAGCCGGTAAAGCTCCCTTCTCTCGCCGTACTGAAGGTGGGCCGTAGCCCGGTTTCCGATTCCGAAGAGATTGGCGTCCACCAGTTCCAGAAAGCCCTCGGTCTGATACTCGTCGTTGTAATGAGCGCCCATGCGGACGATGTTGAACTTCTTCTCCTTGACCTTCACTTCCAACGCCACTCCTTGATCCGCCGGCCGGGTGGAGAAACCCACCTCCTCGAACAGCCCGGTGCTGTAAATGTCGGCTATCCCGGAATTGATCTTCCGGGCGTTGAAAGGCTTGCCTACCTTTTGCGGCAGGTTTCTCAGCACCACCCAGTTTCTGGTGCGATGGTTTCCCGACAGATCGATCCGCGACACGATTCCCTCGTCCACGGTGATACTCAGACTGTGTGCCGTCGAATCGTAGTCCATCTTCTCAACATGAGCCAGGCTGTAACCATCCTGATGGTAAAGGGAGACGGTGGAATCCTCCACCTGCTGCAACCTTAGCAGGTTCAAGACCGGCCAGGGAGAGAATCCGGAGCGTCGAAAAAGCAGCGAATCCGGGTATATGGTGTTGCCCACAAACAGAATCGTGTCCAGGGGTGGGTTTTCCGAGACGTGGAATCCCAAAGAGCACTCTCCCGAATCCGGGCTTCCCAGGGAAGCGTATACGTCCGAGAAATATCCGCTGGCATATATCCGCTCCAGATCGGCTCTGATTTGTTCCGCCGTGACCATGCTATTCTCCCTGGTCTTGGCCAGGTCCAGGATTTGGTCCGTTTTCAAATGTCTATTCCCGGCAAGGTACAGCTTGCCGATCGGGTATTCCGTGGGGTCGTTTGCCGGGTTGGGGGATTGTCCTTGGGAGATTCTCTCCTTCAGGCCCGTCACCACGCTCTCCGCCGCCGCCTGGCCGCGGGCGATCAATTCCTCGGTGTGGTCGAAGTCCATGGAGGAGAAACCGGACAAATCCGGGCTGATGACCAAGTCAGCCTGTTCCAAGGCCTCCCTCTGCCTTCTCAAAGACATGATGCTGGTGGCCTGATTGGCCACGTCCAGGGGGGTCTTCAACTTGTCCGCCGGCAGAAGCGAGGAAACGGTGTTGACCGCGACCACCAGGTCCGATCCCATTTCTCTGGCGATGTCCACCGGAATGGGATCCACCAATCCGCCGTCCACCAGAAGGCTGTCGCCCTGCTGCACCGGGCTGAAAGCCAGGGGAATGGTCATGGTGGCCCGCAGGGCCTGGGCCAGATCCCCGGAATCCAAAATCACCCTCTCGCCGGTGACCAGATCGGTGGTTACCGCCCGAAAGGGAATGGTCAGGTTGTCGAAACTGGAATAGGGCTGGCTGAACCATCGGGAGGTCAGCTTAGCCCGCATGGTCAGGTCGGTGAACAGGTCGGTCAGCTTTTGGCCGGAGGTCAGGGCGGTGGGCACGTAAGGTTTGATGCCGTCTAAGCGAAATTGAAAGAGCGAGCCTTCTTTCTCCTCCCTTTGGGAAAGAAACAAAGACATGCGCGGGGGGGTGTCGGAGAGAAGGTCGTTCCAGTCCACGTCCAAAGCTATTCGCTCCAGCTCGGCGGCCGAATAGCCCGCCGCATAAAGCCCGCCTATTACTCCTCCCATGCTGGTGCCCACGATAAAGTCGATGGGAACCTTCTCCCTTTCGAAAACCTTCAGGACTCCGATCTGGGCCAGTCCCCGGGCGCCTCCGCCGGAGAGGGCCAGCCCTATTTTGGGACCCTTCCGGCCGGTTTCCAAAGGGGGCGGGAACGATCCGTCCGAAGTCTGCAGGAAATCCAATCTGATCTCGATGCTGTCCCGGCCCAGGACAAGCGGAGACGATGCCCGGGTCATATCCACCGGACCCCACCAGGAGAGCAAAACCCCTATGAAAATGGCGGTTAGAATTCTCATAGACTCACCACCGGCAATATGAAGTCTAACCCGAGCAAGCGCAAGTCAAATGTAAGCAGCAGGAGGGTGGCTTGCGGCACAAGGGATCAAGGGCCGACTGATTTTGGCCTTGATTTCCGGAGGAACTTGTGCTATCAAGTAGTCGCCCGAAACAACTCGACCGGAGAAGGAGTATCTCGAGGGCATCGCAGTCCGGCTCGGAAAGCCGCCCCAGACCAACGGCGTGGGAATCGCCCGCCAGGCGAGAATTCGGCTTTAAGATGAGAGGCAAGTCGTGAACCGATTTTGGCGATTTGAGAGAATTTCCCACAGGCTGGCGTGTAATTTGTTGAAAGGAAGATCAGGTGGTTAAGCTGTACGACAAGAATTCCGGTCAGTACCTGGGTCGGATTGACGACGATCAGCTCAAGTTTCTCATGGACAATCTGGAGGAGGAGAGCTTGACCGATACCGATTACTACATCAACCGGGCCACGCTTGACCTTCTCAAGGAAAAGGGAATGGGCCAGGATCTGGCCCGGATGCTGGAAGGTGCCCTGGGCGAAAGCGACGAGTTGGAGGTTCGCTACGAGAAAGATTGAGACGGTCCTGACCATGACACGGAGGTGACACAATGGGTATTCAGATATGGTGGGTGTGGATGGCCATAGCGGCGTTCTTTGTGGTGGCCGAGATATTCACCATGGGCTTTTTTCTCCTGTGGTTCGGCGTGGGCGCGGCCGTGGCAGGAGTTCTGGCGCTGGTGGGCTTGGGTCCGGGCTGGCAGCTGGGCAGCTTCGTAGTGGTATCGCTGGTGCTCTTTGCCGTCTCCCGCAGGTTTGCCGAGAGATTCACTAAAAAGCAGCCGCCCGGCGTGGGCGCCGATCGCTTCGTTCACAAACGGGGGGTTGTGATCGAAGAGATCAACAACCTTAAGAATACGGGAAGGGTCAGAATCGAAAAGGACGAATGGAGAGCGGACAGCCAAACAGACGAGGTCATACCGGTGGGCCGAACCATCCAGGTCACCAAGGTGGACGGAACCCACTTGGTGGTAAAAACCATAAAGGAAGGTGAGTAATATGGCAGTGGTATACGTTATTGTGGCCATCGTGGTTTTCGTGTTTGCCGCCAGCGGCATAAAGATCATCCGGCCCTGGGAAAAGGGCTTAATCGAGCGCCTGGGCAAATACCAGCGCACTGTCGACAGCGGGCTGACGGTGATCGTCCCGGTGTTGGAAAGGATGCTTAAGGTGGACATGCGGGAACAGGTGGTGGACGTGCCCCCGCAGGCGGTGATCACCAAGGACAACGTGGTGGTGGAGGTGGACGCGGTGGTCTACTACGAGGTGACCGATCCGGTCAAGGTGGAGTATAACGTGGCCAATTTCTATCTGGCGGCCACCAAACTGGCCCAGACCAACCTGAGAAACTTAGTGGGCGATCTGGCCTTAGACGAGTCGCTCACCTCCCGCGAGGTGATAAACAGCAAACTCAGACAAATCTTGGACGATGCCACCGATAAATGGGGCACCCGGGTGACCAGGGTGGAGCTGCAGAGGATCGAGCCGCCCAGAGACGTCACCGAGGCCATGCACCGGCAGATGAAAGCCGAGCGGGACAGGCGGGCCATGATCCTGGAGGCCGAGGGACACAAGCAGTCCGCCATCCTCAAGGCCGAAGGACAGGCGGAGGCCATAAAAAAGGTGGCCGATGCCGACAAATACCAGAAGCTGACCGTGGCCAAGGGAGAAGCCGAGGCCATCCAGACCGTGTTCGGGGCCATACACGAGGGAAGGCCGACCAACGACTTAATCGCCATAAAATACTTAGAGGCCCTGCAGTACATAGCCAACGGTCAGGCCACCAAGGTGTTTTTGCCTTTGGAGACATCGGGCATCCTGGGTAGCATCGCCGGCATCGGTGAGCTTCTTAAGGAGAAAACTGCTCCGCAGAAAGGAGCAGACAAACCGGCGTAGGAGAGAGAGGGGTAAAGGGGACGCGGAGAGTAAATAATTGGCGCGCCACGCTGCTTAAGGAGGTATTCGGAAGATTGAAAATAACCATCGCCCAGTTGAATCCGGTTGTGGGAGACATCCAGGGGAATCTGAAGAAGATCACCCAAACCCTGGCGGAATGCCGCAGGGAAACGCCCGACCTGGTGGTGTTCCCGGAGCTTTTCATCACCGGATACCCGCCTCGGGATCTTCTGGAAAGACCCTGGTTCATCCGGCAGGTTCAGGCAGCGGTGGATGCGCTGGTGAAGACCTCAAAGGAATCCCCGGAGACGGCAATTCTCGTGGGCGCTCCTCTGCCGACCGGTAAAGACGTGGGAAGGGGACTTTACAACTCCGCCCTGCTCATTTATCAGGGCCGAATACTACTGGAACAGCACAAATCCCTTCTTCCCACATACGACGTCTTTGACGAAGCCAGGTATTTCGATCCGGGTTCGGACAATCAGGTGGTGCCTTTCAAGGGGGAGAACCTGGGAATCTCCATTTGCGAGGACGCCTGGAACGATCCCCAACTATGGTTAAAGCAGCCCTACTCTTTCGATCCCGTACAGGTATTGGCCGAAAAAAAAGCGACGCTTTTCATCAACATCTCCGCATCGCCTTTCTATGTGGGGAAGGAGGAAATTCGGTATCACCTGATTAGAAACCATGCCCAAAGACACGGTGTCCCCTTCGTGTTCGTCAATCAGGTGGGCGGAAACGACGAGTTGATATTCGACGGAAGAAGCTTTGCTGTCGACGCATCGGGAGAGCCGACCGCGGTCCTTCCCTCCTTCGCGGAACGAGTGGAGACCATCGACACCAAGCTTCCGGGCAACCCGGGCAGCTATCTTCCTCAGGGGAAAATCGAAAGCATTTATCAGGGACTGATTCTGGGAATCCGGGATTATCTAAGCAAGTGCGGCTTCTCCCAAGCGGTTCTGGGACTCTCCGGCGGCATTGATTCAG
>CAZWAO010000056.1:0-13322 GCA_964631815.1 uncultured Ignavibacteria bacterium
AGGACCCTATCCAGACACGGGCGGAGAGCATGGCGGAAAGGGCGATGAGCGGGTCCGCTCGGAGGAAAAGATCGACCGGGATTCTAATCTTCAAAGGATAGGTGGCAGACAAGAAGAGGAAGAAGAAGAAAACCAAAAACAGAATCTGCGAAACCCGCCGGAGTGTTTTCAATATCGATCCCCTCAAATCACCTTTCCCCCTCTCCATGAAATGGAGAGGGGGATCAAGGGGGTGAGGTTTTTCATAACACTAACCCAAACTCATTTTCTTTATGTTCACTTTATCCAGATCTATTTCTCCCAACCCAAACTCGCTGGACTTGACAACGTGTGCCAGTTCCTGCGGCTTGATGCCGAAGAGCGTGGCGCCGTAAGCATCCACCGTGGCGATCTGCGGACCGGCAACGATGGTCTTCCTCAACTCTACGTCCTTCAGGCTGCCGCCTTGTGGACCGTTTCTGAGCAGTATTCGATATGCGTCCAGGATGGTCAGGTGGGGCCTGACGAAATTCGCCAGATCGGCCAGCTTGTCGTCTATGCTCCAGTGCACCCTGCCCCGGTCGCCCCCCATGATTCCCATCAAGTTCTTGATTCCCATGGTCAGATAGGTGGCGCCGTGCACCTTTGCGATGGGCACGTCGATCAACACGTCCGCTTCCAGCGCAGGCTTGTACAATGGCCAGTTTTTCAATACTTCCGCTTCGGGAAGCTTGATGTTCGAGAAACCGGTATCCACCATGTAGCTGACTTCGGCCCCGGCATCCGAAGCCGCCTTTTGTATGCCCGAGTGCTCGTAGCATCGGGTGGCGGTGTTGCAGCTTCGGTCGAAGACCCGTACCTTTTTGGCGCCGGCTTCCAGGCACATCTTGATCACCTCTGCCACCACCTCGGGGTTGGTGTTGGCCGCCTGCTCCGGACTTCGATCCCAGCCGATATTGGGCTTCACCACCACAATGTCGTCCTTGGAGACGAATCTTTTCATGCCTCCCAGAAGCTCCATTGCTTTCCTGGTCATGGCAGCCGGGCCGCCGTCGGTGACAACGGCCAGATCGGGAACGGCTTGCGATTCCTCAATGGTCTGTGCCAGGAGTTTGGGCAATCCCAGGCCCGGCAGACTCAAGGATACTGCGGTTCCCACAGACGCTCTTATGAAATCTCTTCGTGTGATTTTGTCCTTCATAGTCTAGCCCTCGATTACGCCCCACAGTGTGAGAGGTGCAATCAGATTTTGACTCTGCTCAGCAGCGATTTGACTTTGTATTCATCTTGACCGCCAAAGGCAAGAGCCAGGTAACGACCCTGCTGAGACATGCCGACGCTTCCCTCCGACCGTACAATGACTATGGACCCACTAAACATACTCCCCCGCACAGAAGGTTCAGTGAAAGAAGAATCTGCCAGGGCGAAGCCGAAAAGGGCATTCGTGGCCCTCACCGAGTCGGGATACTCGATTATCAGAAGCTTGAGCGTATCTTCATTTATTGCATAATCTGCCAGCACACAGTTGGTCTCGGAGTCCAGGTTCAACGAGTCCGCTCGCTCGAAGAAGTACAGGTTCCTCAGAACCAGGTACTTGTGAAAGAAGTACACGGAACTCAAAATCAAATCCTCCTGGGGCAGCTTGGAAAGCAGCGGCGGCCGATCACCTTTCTTTTTGATCTTTGAGGCTATCTTCTTACCGATCTTGATAAGGATGTTTTTACCTACTTCCTTCTCTGAAAAAACGGCCACGAAGAACTGATTCTTCCAGAATCGCACCCGATCGTAAGCATACACCCCATCTTGTCCCACATTAATCTTCTCTCCATCCCGCTCTAACGAGAACAACCCGAAGGCATCGGCCGAGGAATCCGTCCGCCATACCTCCACGGTTATCGACCCCTTCTCCGTTGAATCCGGAGACATTGCCCTGTAATGTTGCACCGCCAACTGCTGAAAATCGTAAGCCAGGTAGATTTCGGCTCCGCCGTCGTTGTAATCAAACAAATTCTGCCGGTTGTATGATTGTGTCAGGCCGGACTTCGACCACCCACCCACCGACTTGGGCAGAAGTTCGGTCGGATCGTCCTGAGAAAAAGCCGCGCCGCTGCACAAGGTGCAGATTAGCGCAAAAGATAGCAGGATTCGAACAAGTATCCGCATAAGAGAATCGAATAGTCGACTCGGATTGAAGCACCTGGCCACGATCCGACATTCTATCATCGCATCCAGGTCGGTTTTGCCACCAAACACCGGTGCTCGGACGCGGGTTGTTCATATCTGAAACGAATGGTACTTATCCGTCATTTGTGCTGTGCGAGCGGCAGCGGAGGACTGTGGAAGATTAGAGTTCTAAAGCCCGGAAGGTTCCACATGCCCCCCCTCGAGGAAAGGAAACCATTTGCCCATGAGGGCGGCAATGTGACTGAAGGAGCCTATGAAGATCAAAAAACCAATGGCAAACAGCAACAGACCGGCAAGTATCTCGATGGTGCGGAAGTGTTTCTTCATCCAGCCGAAGAAGCCCAAAAACGTGCTGAAGCTTACCGCGGTGATGAAAAATGGGATTCCCAGACCCAGAGAGTATGCAAAAAGCAGTGTGGTGCCCTGCAACACGGTGTCCTGGTTGCAGGCCAGCAGCAAACAGCCTCCTAAAATCGGGCCGATGCAGGGAGTCCAGCCGAAGGCAAAGGCCAAACCCACCACGAAGGAACCCAAGGGCCCCAGCGGCTTGGTTCGGGTGTGGAATCTCTTTTCGTAATTGAGGAAGGATAACTTGAATACGCCCATGATGTGAAGTCCCAGAAGCATGATGATCACGCCGGCGATCTTGTTGAGAAGCGGCAGCTTGGTCAGGAGGAACTCTCCCACGAAGGTGGCCGAGGCGCCCATGGCGGTGAACACCACCGAGAATCCCAGCACGAAAAGAAGCGTGTTGGTGCTCACCTTCTTGAGTGCCGACTTCCTCTCGCCTCCTCTCATCTCGTCGATGGACAGGCCGGAGATAAATGAAAGGTACCCGGGAATGAGAGGCAGGACGCAGGGCGAAATGAAGGAGATGATTCCCGCGGTGAAAGCTGCCAAAATGGTAACGTTCTCCATACTGCTCCTTCGGCTGTTCCGCTGCTTATTCCGCAACGAACCGTTTGGAAAGCGCTTATCTCAGATTACGAAACGAGGCGGGAATCATTTGCCGTTGGGGCGACGTGACTAATGCAAGGGAGACGATCGGAAATGACGCACTTACATGCGGAGCGCCGAAGAATCCGGCCCTTAAGAGGAACCTTTGCCCATTCTGGCCAACTCCTCGCGTATGATTCTCTCCAACAACTCGGGAGTAATCATCTCCGCAACCTCGTGGGCGACTCGCTGCGGGATCCTCTCGGTCAGACTTGAAATCAGCGCATTGAAGTCGGAGGGACCCATTCCTTCGATCACCGAACGCTCCACGCGCGGGACTTGCCCTTCCTCCGGCTGCTGCTCATCGTACTTCAACTCCTTGACGAATTCATCAAAGCCCGGACCGGCATCTTCTGCTTCAGCGGCACGGCTCCGTCGACCGGGCTGTGCCTGCGCTTTGGGTGTTTCCTGTTCTTCCGAAGCGGGCTTGGCCTCGCGGGCCGGTGCCGCCGGCTGCTTGTCATGAGTTTCCCTCTTGAGCTCGTCCAGGAACCATTCGAAGCCGTGTGCCGCGCTTTCATCCGCGCCGATCAGGGAAGGATCTCCGCTTCTCACCAGATCGCTGTTGGTTACGATATCCAGATCCCCTCCGGGTCTCTCCTCGGTTCCCGGAAGAGTCACCTCCACCTGCTCCACCCGATCGGGCTTGGCCGAGATCTGCGCTTGGATGTCCACAGAATCGGGCTTAACCTGGCCGGAAAGCACCGGCTTGAGCTGCGACAGGCATCTCTCCGCCTGGGCCAGAATCTGAGCCGGGTCGAGCGGCTTGACGATGAAGCCATCGCCGCCCATTTCCTGGAATCGCTTCCTTCTGTCCGCCTGGTCGTGGGTCAGAAGCACTACCACGGGAACGCTCTTCAAATCCCGGTCGCGTTTTAGCTCTTTCAGCACCTGCTCTCCATCCATGAGCGGCAGGCTCTCGTCTAAAAACACCACGTCGGGCCGGCCGCTTCGGGCCACCCGGAGAGCCTCTGCGCCGTCCTGGGCGGACAGCACCTCATAACCGTGCTTGCTCAGCAAAGATTGGGCGATGTTTCTGAGGGTGGGGCTGGAATCCGCCACCAGTATTTTGCTGGCCATAATTCTCTTGAGATTGACCCGGCCACAAGCCGAAGGCGTATCGCCCGGTGCGGCTTTGGGCTGGTCGGTTACGTCCTTTCCTCCTGCTTGGACAGATGCCGGCTGGCCTCCTCCAGAATCTTCTTTTCCTCCCGGGTGAGGTTGCCGTATCCCACCTGGCTGATCTTCTCTAAAATCCGGTCCACGTCGTCCATCAGCCGTCTTTCCCTCTCTCTCTTCTTATCGACAGCTCTCATTCTACGTTTATGTGCGAAATTCCTTAAACGGCTCTTAAAACCGGAAAAACGAAAGACGGTGGAGAATCGCCAATCGGCCTTGATATAGACATACCCCACCAACATGCCTCCCAGATGCGCAAAATGCCCGATTCCGTCCGAGGTGTGCCCAAAAGAAGCCAAGAATTCTATGACCGCGAAGAACGCCACCAGATATTTGGCTTTGACCGGAAAAAGAAAATATACGTAGATCAACCTATCGGGAAACATAAGGCCAAAGGCAATCAGTATGCCGAAGATGGCTCCGGAGGCCCCAATGGTGGGTATCCGCGAGTTGAAGGAGAGAAGAAAGGTTAAAAGCCCGGCGCCTATGCCGGTGATGAAATAGTATTTTACGAATTCCCGGCTGCCCCAGGTTCTCTCTATTTCGCAGCCGAACATCCACAGGGCGAACATATTGAAAAGCAGGTGAAACAGGCCTCCGTGCAGAAACATGTAGGTCACCGGCTGCCAGATGAAGCCCTGTTTGACCATCACCGGGGTCAATCCCAGAAAATGTACAAGCTGCGAACCCCAGGCCAGCTCGAGAACAAAGATCCCTGTGTTTATCAGCAGGAGGTACTTGACCGCCCGGGTGATGCCCCATGGTCCCAGGCTGTATGTCCGGTGCCGGTAATAGTCCATATTCCTATCTATCGGAGAGCAGGTTGCATTGCTTAGAAAAGACGACCCGAAAACGGCCGGGCCATCGCTCGGTCTTGAAGGCGCCGTGCTCTTGAAATCACAGGAATTCCTCTCGGACCCGTGCCGGCCGGTGAAAAGCCGCAATCGATATTCCTCTTAACAGCCGGCATAATAGATACGCTTCGAGCCTGTCAATCGGTTTAGGCAACCCCATAGAAATCTGCGCGTTGATCCTTTCAGGTCTAAGGATTCACCTCATCTGCCGGTACCGCAGTCCGAATGGGCAATTCGGCATTCGGCCTTGTGCCTGCGAAGTCAATGGGGATTATGCCTCCCCTTGTGAAAGAGGAATCGAGCGCAGCAGCTCAGAAAAACATGTTTCCGGATTCGCAATATCTGGCGAATCGCTTCTATCCTTAGGTTTAACGACTTAAAGTCGAAGCAGACGCCAAAGTCGGAGGTTCCGTCGCAGGTATCTGCGAATGTCTTTTGTCCGGCCTCGAAGTATTTCCCCTTATGGTGTTTTCAGTCATCTAACTTATGTTCTATCAGCACCTTATAAAGCAGGCAAAAACCCAAGCACCATCCCGATTCCGGCGCAGTTTTTGCGGCACGGATATGTATGTTTGGAGGAGTAATGTCTCTTATGATTCCCAGCCCGGTTGTTCTTTTCAGGAGGTGACGCGGAATGAGAAAGAAATGCCTGACGGTGGCGCTGATCCTGGTGATGCTGCTCGCCTTTGGGGCTTCGGCTTTCCCCGGCCAAGGTCCCGGCACACACGGGTACGGCCCGATAGTGATCCTGGGCCATCCGTGGGGCGAGTATCAGAGAACCACGCAGACGCCGCCGTGCTATCGTCCCGGTCCGACCGGAAGCAGCTCTTCGAGCTTCTTCCCCGCTCCGTCGGTTACCGACTTCGTGGTCGAGTTCTACCTGCGGTACATCGTGAAGCAGCAGACCGAGGGCCAGTCCTTCATCCGCCAGCACGGGGGAGCCGATTGATCACCCTCAGAAGGTGGGAGAAATGGGGATTCAGGTTAAGGGATTAGGATCTCCGACTAACGCCAGGATCAGGCCCTTCCAGTCCCTCGTCGAAGAGGGGCAGTATGATCGCGCGCTTAAGGAGATCGCCAGCTTAGAGAAGAAACCGGGAACCGGGCTTTCGCCGGGTGACGAGGCCGACTTATGCTATCTGTCGGCTGTAGCCCTCTATAATCTGGGAAGGTACAAGGACGCGTTGGGCAAGGCCAACTCGGCATTCGAGCTTTTGAAGGACACCTCCGAAAACAGCAGGGTGGCGCAGATCCAGGATATACTGGGAAGAATCCACTGGGGGCTGGGAGACTTAAAGAACGCCGAGCTTCACATCAGGGACGCCGTAACCACTTATCGTCGCATCAGAGACTACGCCGCCATCGTCCAGTGCGGCAACATACTGGCCCGGATACTCTTCACCAAAGCCGACTTCAAGAAAGCGGTGGAGTATCTTAAAGAAGCCCAGGACCTGGCCCGGTCAATTCAGGACTACTGGATGGAGGCCAAAATTCTGGGCAACCTGGGGAGGATAAACACCCTGTTGGGCAACTGGAAAAAGGCGGAAGAGGAACTTAAGACCAGCCTGCACGCCAACCAAGAGCGAGACAACTCCATAGGCCAGTGCCGCGACTTGTTGTCTTTGGGCTATTTGTTCACCCTCAAGAGGCAGTTCCAGGAAGCAGAAGAGTGCCTTTCGTCGGCGCTCCGGCTGGCCCAGGAAAATGATTACCTGCGGGAAACCGTGATATACCACGAGTACATGGGTGGGCTGCGCTTCGATCAGGGCAAGTATCAGCAGGCGGAAGAACATTACGCACAACTCATAGACCTTTGGGAGAAAGACGCACCCGACGGCGACATGATCAGCCAGACTTACCGCCTGTTGGCGGAGGTCAAGGTGGGGCAAAAACGACTGGACCAGGCGCTGCTTTACTGCCGGAAGTCGCTGCAGGTGGCCAGGTCCCTGGGAGAGAGGATCGAACACGCAGCCACCTTGCGGGTTTTGGGTCAGGTCTATTCGGCCGACGGCGAAAAGCAAAAATGTCGACAGTGCTTCCAAAGGGCGATCTCGCTTTTGCAGCAGATCGGGGCAAGGTACGAGTTGGCCAGAACCTTCTTGGAGGCGGGAAAGGCGGATTCGTTCGATTACTACAAGAGACTGGCATTCCTCAGCAATGCCGAGAGCCTGTTCCGACAGCTGGACTCCAGATACCATCTGGGGCTGGTGAATCTGGCCATCACCAGGCTGATGAAAGACGAGTCGGATTACGGCAAGGCCCAGATATTCTTAGCCGAGGCGGAAACTCTCCTCAAGCAATCCGGTGACAAAAAGGAGCTGCGCCAGGCACAGGATCTGAAGTATTCCATCGACGAAGCCCTGTTTCAGTCCAGGAAAATCGCCAAATCCAACGGTCGGGTGACCTTCGACGGCGTCATCACCCAGAATGCCGAAATGAGGGAGGTTATCGAGAGGCTCAAGCAGATAAAAGACTACGACATAAGCATCCTGGTGGAGGGCGAGACCGGAACCGGAAAGGACTTGATTGCCAAAGCCGTGCACTATTCCAGCTCGAGAAAGGACAAGAGATTTGTGGCTATAAACTGCGCCGCCCTGCCGGAGAGTCTTCTGGAGAACGAGCTTTTCGGCCATAAGAGAGGCGCATACACCGGGGCGGACAAGGACCAGCCCGGATTGTTCGAGGAGGCCGAAGGCGGGACTTTGTATTTAGATCAGGTGGAGGAGATTCCCAATTCCACCCAGGTAAAGCTTCTCCGGGCCTTAGAGGAGAAGGAGATCACCCGACTGGGTGACACCAAGCCCAGAAAGATAGACGTAAGGATCATCTGCTCCAGTATCGAGGACTTAAAGGAAGCTGTTAGGAAAGGCAGGTTCCGCCAGGATCTCTACTTCCGACTGAATACTTTCTACATAAAACTGCCGGCTTTAAGACAGCGGAAAGAGGACATTCCGGCTCTGACCAGGCATTTCCTGAAGGACTACGGGCTGGACGAAAAAAGGATCAAAGAATTCGAGAAAAACGGAAACAGCAGAAAGCTTATGGATTACCACTGGCCGGGCAACGTGAGAGAATTGGAGAATGAGCTGAAGCGAATGGTGGTACTGGCTCAGGCTGGCGGCAACAAAGATCCCGGCGGGTTTCTGCCGGACAGGCTGGGATGTCCCGAAAACAGTCGCGGCCTGTCGGGTGAGGAGGGCGATTTGTTCCACCTGGTGGCGGAATTCGAGAAGCACAAGATAGTCGAGGCCCTCAAGCAGTCCAATGGGATCAAGCTCCGAGCAGCCAGGATGCTGGGCATACCTGAGGCCACCATCAGAAATAAGATTAGAAAACATCGCATTTCCCTCCCTATATCAGCTTCCCAGGCCAACGAATAGACCCCAGGCCTATTCGGTTGGGAGCGTTAGCCCCGGTTCCTCAAAACGCGGAACCGGGGTTTTTCTTCATTCGGTAAAACCGCTGCGGGATTCGATCTTTCCACTTTTGAAACATCCCGCAGTCCGACGGTGCAAGACTGAATCATGCCGCCACCTGAATTGCAGTCTCGCCGGAATGGCCGGGTGATCGGACTGGAGTCGCACATCCGAACGAATCCCATAGCTCTTTAATTCACAAAGAGTTGTCGACCACAACGACGAATAGCCCGCTATGCTGACGCCACGTTTTGCGAAAGGCACCATCGCGGATCGCACACAGGCTAACTCCCCGTCAATTCATAGTTCGTTACTCATTGTTATACAGCGGATTATGAACAGCCCCTTTTGCTGGCCTGCATGCAAGGTTCGGCACGAGTCTTGCATACTCATTAATCGACAACGGAAAGCTTAGGCGGCGATCTGAAGGGAGAAGGCTGGTCTCCGGGACGAAGACCAGCCTTCTATACTTGGGTAAACCTGCCGCATTATTTCTATTCTGCGGAGACAGAAGTGTGTTATTGACTTGGGAAGCCGAATATCGCGTCGGACTTGGATGCAGTCGTAGAAAAACCTTGATGCCCCGGCTCTGTTTTGTTATTATTAACAAGTTGGAAGAAGGCACCGGGTGTATGCTCTTCAGGAAGTGATAACTACGATATCGGAGGCCGGATTATGTCCGCGATAAACAGAAAAAGCGGCAGAAGATATTCTTCATGGATCGGCGCGTTGGGCGTTCTGATCCTGCTTGGTCTTTGGTCTGCCCAGGCCAGTGGCAACGTAATGCGCTATGAAAAGGGCAAGGAAAAAGACAAAACCCGATACAAACTAACTGAGGTTCTACCGAACGCTCAAGCTCGGGTTCACCGGGTGGGGCTTCTCAATCTCTGCGTGAGCAACTGGGGGTTCTTCGGGAGCGGCCAAGGGCATCCGCTGTATGATCTCAGCGAGTCCAAGGGAGGCTGCTTCAATCCCAATCCGGATAAAGAGGTGAAAGCCCCCTCTGCCGAATATCCGGCCGGCTCCGGTATCGAATACCTCTTCTGGGGAGGCTTGTGGATAGGTGCTCTGGTGGAGGATTACCCTTACGTTTCGGTGGGATGCGACGGTTGGCGTTGGATTCACGAATTCTGGCCGGACGGGGGCAGTGACGAGTCCATAGGCGCCATAGTCGAGCGAACCAGCCGGCCCAACAATCCCTGCTATACCCCCGACGCCGTTTCCGAGCAGGACATCATCGCGGTCTACACCGATACTTCCGCGGACATCCCCCTTTCCCCGGAGCAGCGGGATCCCTTCGACAACCGCAAGCACTTCCCGCTGGGCCTGCAGATAAAGCAGCAGAGCTATTCCTGGAGCTACGAATATGCCGAGGATTTCGTGTTGATCGATTTGTTCGTCAAGAACATCGGGGTGAAGAAGATCAGAAACATGTACATGGGCCTGTATGTGGATGCCGACTGCGGGCACGTATCCGAGGACCCTTACGGATTGTTCGGCGCCCAGGACGATATCTGCGGGTTCAAGCACCTGGTGAGTTCACCCAAGGAAGACTGCGCCGATACCGTCAACTTGGCCTGGATCGCGGACAACGATGGGCATGGATTCGCCGGGGAGACCATCTTCACGCCCAAAAGCCCCATCGGCGTAACCGGGGTGAGGGTGGTCCGGTCGCCCAAAGCCCTAAGCTACTCCTTCAACTGGTGGATTTCCAATCAGGGCGGCTATCCCAAAGACTGGAGTCCGTGGAAGCGGGCCAATCAGGACAAATGGGCTCGGGAGAATTGCTACGAACCCGGAAAGAACAACTTCCCGGACGACGTGCTGGGAACTCCGGGGGGAGACTGCTCCAAGTACTTCGTGATGTCCAACGGGGAGTTCGATTACGATCAGATGTTCTCCTGTATCTGGCCGGAGCAATACGCCGACGAGGGATGGCTGGAGGCCAGTCCGGAATGCGCCGATCTGGCCAACGGATACGATACCCGCTACCTTTTATCCTTTGGGCCCTTCGACCAGATGGCGCCGGGAGAATCGCTGGTCATTACCGTGGCCTACGTGGCGGGAGCGGATTTCCACGTGGATCCGGCCAACTGGACGAAAAATAAGACTCCCGAGACGGTCTACGCCAATTTCAATTTTTCGGATTTCGAGACCAATGCCCAGTGGGCGGCCAAAGTATACGACAACCCGGATTCGGAGGACCCCGACAAGGCCTGCGGTGACGGCATACCCGACTTCAAGGGCCCTCCTCCACCGCCGTCGCCGGATCTGAACTTCGAAACTGAAAAGGGCAAGATCAGGATCAAGTGGAACGGCAAAGCCACCGAGAAAACCAGGGACTCTTTCAACAACCGGCTGGATTTCGAGGGCTATCGCATTTACATGAGCCGCAGCGGCCAGGTGGAGGACTACGCTCTTTTGGGCTCCTATGATCGCCGGGACTTCAAAATATACAAACTCAATCGTTACAAGCAGGAGCGGCCCTGGGAGTGGGAGGCCACTTCGGTTGTGTTGGATTCGCTTAAGAGCTGGCTGGACAAAAAGGGGGTGCACCCGGTGGGCGATGATCCCACCGTCTGGACCAAGAACAATCCTTTCCTGATAAAGGGACTGGTTCAGCCTCTATACATTCGTCTCTCCGACTCGGTGGACGTGCAGAACGGGTACGCGGTGGCATTCGATTCCATCAAACTGGAATCCTACGATTCCCTCTATTTCGAGGCTCAGGAGTGGAACCTGGGATTCGAACCCATCCTGGCTTATCCCCAGTACCGGGACAGCGTGGACCGGGGTTGGGTAACCGACACCTCGGATCGCTACTGGGATTACCAGTACCGGATAGACGTATTTCCTGCCGAGCCGGTCTACTTTGCTGTGACCGCTTTCGACGCGGGAGATCCCCAAACCGGCTTAGCGCCGCTGGAGGGATCCCGTCTCATCAACAACACGCTGGTGCGTCCCATTGATGACTGGGAGAAGGTCGAGCAGGAAGGTGCCAAGGTTGAAGTCTATCCCAATCCCTATCGCATCGACGGCGGTTATGCGGCCAGCGAGTACGAGGTGGGAGGCAACTACGGCAAGCGCATCCGGTTCATCAACGTTCCTCCCCGCTGCAATATCCGCATCTACACTCTGGATGGAGACTTGGTTCAGACTTTGTACCACGATAAGCAGGAGGGGGCTTCCGAGGCCACCTACGCCGAGTGGGACTTGATCTCCCGCAACACCCAGGCGGTGGTCTCCGGCATCTATCTGTTCAGCGTGGAGAACATCGACACCGGAGAAGAACAAGTAGGAAAATTCGTGATAATTAAATAGGGTTTGGGCAGATATCCCAGAAACTTTAGCTCGGTTGTGGTCCAGGAGGAATGCTGCTTGAATCCCGGATGCATGACTTCGGTCGGCAGCTTCCGTCAGAACGGCGGGATCAAGCGATTCGATAGAAAGGAGACGCCAACCATGAGATCCCAGACACCGGAGCAGGGCGCCAAGTCAGCCGGACCGCTCCTGGCGGCGGTGCTTTACATCTTCTGCGCGCTCCTGCCTTCGGATGCCTCAGCCTACGACAAAGTGCGGCCGCCGGCTTCCTCCCAGGGCGATGGCCCGTCGACCTTCAAGCTGGCCCAGGAACTGCCCAACGCCCAGCAGAGAGTCACCCGGGTGGGACTTATGAGGCTGTGCGTGACCAATTGGGGTTTCTTCGGAAGCCAGGGACGACGAAACAACGAATCCAAGGGCGGATGTTTCAACCCCAATCCGGATCGGGAGCTGCCGGCTCCCGGCTGCGAATATCCTCCGGGCTCCGATTTAGAATACCTGTTCCAGGGGGGATTGTGGATCGGCGCAATGATAGACGAGCATCCTTATACCACCGTGGCTTGTGACGGCTGGCAGCACATTTACGAGATGTGGCCCGATGCGGGGGATGCGGGCGCTATAGTAGAGAGAAGCACCCGACCCAACGCCCAGTGCTATTCGCCGGAGGCCATATCCGAGCAGGACATAATAGCGGTATTCACCGATACCTCCGCCGACATCCCGCTTTCCACCGAACCGCGCGATCCCTTTGATAACCGCAAGCACTTCCCCCTGGGCCTGCAGGTCACTCAAAAGTGTTACTGCTGGAGTTACGAGTACGCCGAGGATTTCGTGCTTATCGATCTGTTCGTCAAGAACATCGGCGTAAGGAAAATCAAAGACATGTATATGGGCCTTTACGTGGATGCCGATGTGACCCACGCCGATGAGGATCCTTACGGCCAATTCGGAGCCCAGGACGACATCTGCGGATTCCGGCACTTAGTCACCGCCCCTAAAGGGGACTGCTCCGACACGGTCAACCTGGCCTGGATTGCGGACAACGACGGTTCCAACAAACAGCCCATCTTCACCGTGAAAAGCCCCATCGGTGTAACCGGTACCAGGGTGGTGCGGGCTCCCAAGCCCGGACTGCAATATTCCTTCAACTGGTGGATCTCCAATCAGGCGGGTTATCCCAAGGATTGGGGACCGTGGCGACGGGAGAATCAAACCAGATGGGCTCAGGATAACTGCTATGAGCCGGGGCAGAACACCTTTCCGGACAACGTGCTGGGCACTCCGGGAGGCGACTGCTCCAAATACTTCATCATGTCCAACGGGGAGTTCGACTACGATCAGATCTTCGCCTGCAAGTGGCCCGAGACCCATCCGGACGAAAGATGGCTGGATC
>CAZWAO010000057.1:0-13158 GCA_964631815.1 uncultured Ignavibacteria bacterium
TCAATATGCCGTCCGGCGGCGGCCAGCAGGCCTGGCTGTTGTTCTCGTTGCCGTCGGTGAAGCCTATGACCGCCTTGATGTCCGGTTGGTCGTGGGTCTCGTCCACTCCCAGCCAGAAGCCGTCGAACAAAGCCGTCCTACCCCCGGCGCTCATGGAGTTGATGGCGTTGATCAGCGCGGTGGTGTCGCTGGTGAAACCCTGCACCAACTCAACGCAGCTGGAGTAGGCCGCTATGGCCGTCCGGGCCAAAGGACCCATGTGGCGCACGAAGGATATGGCCGCTTCCTTGGCGTGCTGCAGGGGTTTTCCCTCCATGCTCCCGCTGACGTCCATCACCAGGCAAACCGAAACCGGGCAGGGAAGCGAATCCAGAGAGCTCAGCTCAAAATCCGGCCGGTCTGAGTCCTGGTACAGGCAGAAATCCTCCTCGCTCAGCCCGCATATCAGAACCCCAAAGGAGTCCACCACGTCCACGTAAACCTTGATCACCGGAAAGGCGGAGGAGTCTATCTCGGTTATGATCACGTCCGCCACGCCGCCGGAGAAATCCTTGAAGGTGATCCCGGTGTTGGACTTGCTCTGGTCGATGGTGTCGCCGTTTATCCGGATCTTGTCGTCTTCTCCGGCCGTGGCGCTCATCCCGGTCGCCATCCACAAGACGGCAACGCTGACCATCATCAACACGATCTTGTTTCGCATTCTCAAAACCTCCCTGGGAAGGCAACATCCTCATCTTGAGGATGCCCACCCCATTCGTTAGGAGTTCCTCGGTCTGATCCCCTATCCCAAAGGCAGACTTCGGGGAAATGAACTGTCATCGACCCTTGAGGCCGATCTCGACTTTTGCAAAGACTATGGACCCACCTCCTCGGGAACCGGGATAGGTCGCTTTTTTCTCAAGCTCAGCCCCATCCACAATTTAACCCGTTATCCTCTCTTGTCAACGGCAAATCGAAGGCCAAACGAGACTCTCCCGACAAAGTGTATGAAACTTAATCAAAATCGGTCCAACCGCCGGGCCAACCATCGGAAGTGTGTGGCAGGGGACGGTTTCCAACTCGTCCTTGTCGTCCCAGCATCCCAATTCTGACTTCCCTTTAACCTGACGCGCAGTTGCGCACCTGCATAGGAATTCCCACAGGTAACTCATCCTGCTCAAATCTCGAAATCATTTGCACAGCGGGGGCAAGGAGGGCTTTCACCAAGACCTATTTTACGCCCGGCGAAGTTCGTGGCGGCGGGCAGCTTCACGCTCGTTGTCGACCAGGCTCAGGAAGCCGAGGGGTTCCATAGGATTTTCGTGAATCGACACGGGATCGAATTTAGCTGTTGCTTTTTGTTTTGCCATGACATATTTTGCGCTGCAAATTTGAAAGGCAGTCGATCATCCTTTTCAGCCAAGGAGGAAAGAGATGATTGCGATTCCGCGAATGGTCTTTCTCACCAAAGGTGTGGGTAAGCACAAAGAGCAGCTCTCCAGTTTCGAGTTGGCCTTAAGAAATGCCAAGGTGGCCCAGTTCAATCTGGTACGGGTTTCCAGCATCTTCCCCCCGGGATGCAAGCTGGTGCCCAGAAACGTGGGACTTCGGCGACTGAAGGCCGGACAGGTGGTTTTCACGGTGATGAGCTCCAACTCCACCAACGAGCCCAACCGGTTGGTATCGGCTTCGGTGGGCATTGCCATTCCTCACGACACCACCCAATACGGCTACTTAGCCGAGCACAAGGCCTTCGGCCAGACCTTTAAGAAAGCCGGCGACTATGCCGAGGATTTAGCCGCCACCATGCTGGCCACCACCCTGGGGATCGATTTCGACGTGGACAAGGGCTGGGATGAAAGAAAAGAGATCTGGAAGATATCCGGGGAGATCGTCAGGACCACCAGCGTCACCCAATCGGCGGAAGGCGACAAAGACGGACTGTGGACTTCGGTGGTGGCCGCCGCCATGTTCGTGCTGGAGGATCCGAACGAATAAGGAGATTAAAGCTGAAATCAGAGGGAATTGATTTGCGCAGTTGCAGATTCCTGGGGCTTTCATCCGAGTTAAGCGAATTTCAAAAATCCGAATTCGTGGTGCTTCCGGTTCCCTACGAGCAAACCACCACCTATGGGACCGGAACCAAACATGGTCCTGCGGCCGTCATAGCCGCCTCCCAGGAGGTGGAAACCTTCGACTACGAGTTGGAGTTCGAGCCATGCCGGGCGGGGATTTGCACTCTGGAGGGAATAAAGAGCGACGTCTCCGGTCCGGAAAGCGTGGTGGAGAAAATCCACTTGACCCAGAAACAGCTTTTGGAGAGGAAAAAGAAGGTGGTCATGTTGGGCGGGGAACATACCGTCAGCATAGGGGCGGTCAGGGCGCACCGGGAAAGGTATCCCCAGCTCTCCGTGCTCCAGATGGACGCGCACGCCGACCTGCGAGACAGCTATCAGGAGAGTAAATTCAGCCACGCCTGCGTGATGCGGAGAATCGGCGAGCTTTGCCCCCACGTGGGAGTCGGAATCAGAAACCTAAGCCGGGAGGAACACGAATTCATCCGGGAGAATAAAACCCCCGTCTTTTTCGCTCCGGAAGCGGGAGCATCCGATTCCTGGGTCGACCAGGCGCTGGGTGGGCTGGGCCAGGACGTTTATCTCACTTTGGATTTGGACGTTCTGGATCCCTCCATCATGCCGGCGGTGGGAACCCCGGAGCCGGGAGGTTTGCTCTGGCACCAGACTTTGAGTTTCTTAAAAAAGCTGGTGAGCCGAAAGAACCTGGTGGGCTTCGACGTGGTGGAGCTTTGTCCGGTGCCCGGGCTTTTGGCGCCGGATTTTTTGGCAGCCCGGCTGGTATACAAAATCATGGGCTATATGATGGCGAAATCGCGACAGGATTGAAATTCAAAGTGCAAAAAGCAAAATGAAGAATTTCAATGCAAAATTCAAAATTGCCGGGCCGTCGGCAGGCGTTTTGTACCGGGGTTTCAATTTTTCATTTTGCATTTTCAACTTTTAACTTAGCGAAGCGCATGTATTGGTGGCAGAAGTTCTTCGATGAAAACTATATGCGGGTCTATCAGGAGTTGGAGAAGAAAAGCTCCCGCGACGTGGAGTCCATCATCAAGATGATGGATCTTAAGCCCAAAGCCAAAATCCTCGATCTGTGTTGCGGCTATGGGCGACACTCCATCGAACTGGCCCAGAGGGGTTTCAAGGTGACCGGCTACGATCTGTCGGATTTCTTTCTAAAAAAAGCAAAGTCCGATTCGGCTGCCTCCGGATTGAAGATCGAATACGTCCGGGGCGACATGCGCAAGCTTCCCTTCGAGAGCCAATTCGATGCGGCCATAAACGTCTTCACCTCCTTCGGCTATTTCCCCGGCGAAAAGGACGATCTGAAGGTGCTCAAAGGGGTGCGCCGGGCATTGAAGGAGAAAGGGCTTTTTCTGATCGATCTGAAGAACCGGGAGCATCTGATCCGCAACTTCCAAAGGAGAACCTGGCGGCCGGATAAGAGTTTCATCATGCTGGAGGACAATTTCTTCGATCTGTTCACCAGCCGCTGGGAAAGCACTCGCACGCTGGTGTTCGGCAACGGCAAACGGGCCGAGCATTCCTTCTCCCTGCGGTTGTACTCTTTCGCCGAGGTGCTGGACCTGCTGAAAAGGGCCGGATTCATGCTCGAAGCGGTCTACGGCGACTTCGAGTTCTCGGAATACAGTCTGGACTCGCCCCGCATGATCCTCATCTCCCGCAAGACCTGACGTCCGCACCCGAACTCGAGAGAAGAATCAGTCCTTCTTCCCTTGCGCCTGAGGCGCAACATCTCTCTTCCACTCGCGCGGTATCGGCTCTGCTTGCCCATCCCTGCTCCAATTATGAAAGCGGGATCACGTATGCACTATTTGTGCAAGACCGCGAATTTGAGAAGGGCACGGCTGAGGCCTTTTCGCCCGGGTTGAAGCTTCATCGTTTCAAGCACTCGGCCGATTCAGCCCTGCCTACGGATTCGCTTATGGGAAATGGGAAATGACGCCCTCAACGCTTCTGCAAACCACAGACACTTCCGAGAGTTTCGCGAAAACCAAAGAGCTTCTCGCCCCGGACAGGGCTGAGGTATCGGTATCCGGTCTGGTGGGATCGGGAAAATCCCTGCTTCTGGCCTATCTGAAGGCCAAAACCGGCTCTCCCGTGTTGGTCGTGACCTCGGATCCGGAAGAGGCCTGGAGGATGTACGAGGATCTGGCCTGTTTTCTGGGAGAGGACGGGATCAGGCTGTTTCCCACCTGGGAGATTTTGCCCTATGAGTTGAAAACCCCCCACAGCGAGGTCGTAGGCAGGAGGCTGGAAAGCCTGTATGATCTGGCCACGGGAAAAAGTCCGGTGGTGGTGGCCACCATCCGGGCATGCCTGGAGAAAACCCTTCCGGCAGACGAGTTGAAGGAAAACAGCATCACCCTGGAGAAGGGAGCCACGGCCGATTTCGACCAACTTTGCCGGAAGCTGAACCATCTGGGATTCAGGCGATTTCCCCAGGTGGAGGAAATCGGCACCTTCAGCGCCCGCGGCGGCATCGTCGACGTTTTCCCCTATTCCTCTGCCGATCCCATCCGCATAGAGTTCTTCGGGGACGTCATAGAGTCGATTCGCACCTTCTCCGTGTCGGACCAGAGGTCCTTGGAGAAGATGGACCGGGCTCTGATTTTGCCCAAAAGGGAGGTGATCTTAAGCGACCGGAGATTGGAGGAGCTTCTCTCCGAGTTGGACCCCCGCCAAGCCGAGAGCCTGCGGGAGAGAATGCAGTTCCACCAGGAGGTGCCCGGATTGGAGTGGCTGGCCAGCCTGTTCGGCCTTCCCCGGGCTCGGATAACCGACTACCTTCCGCCCCACTCGGTCATATTCTTAGACGAGCCATCGGTGATGGAAGGCGAACTGGATGCCGTCTACCAGGAAACCGAAGGGCTATATAATCAGGCTCGGGACAAAGACCAGGCCGTCGTGCGGCCTTCCGATCTCTGGGGTCCCAAACGCGATTTCCTGGAGCGGGCAAACCGGTTCAGGACTCTGCGCCATCTCTCGCTGGGAGAGAAAGGGGAATCGGTGAATCTGGGCATGATCGAGCCGGATGTCTTCGGGGGAAACGTGGATCTGCTCAAAAAGTCCATGAAGCGCTACCGGTCCCAGGGGCGGCGGGTTTTCATCTTCTGCGACAATTTGGGTCAGAAGGAACGTTTGGCAGAGCTTCTGGGCAGGGATGCCGGCGCGGTGGATTGGCAGGTGAAGAATCTATCCGGGGGCTTCGACTTTCCTCAGATGAACCTGGTGGTTCTGACCGACCACCAGATATTCTCCCGCTATTTCTGGCGCCGGCGCAAGCGGCGGTTCAACGAGGGGATAGCTCTCTCCTCCTATTCCGCGCTCTCCCCGGGGGATTTCGTGGTTCACGTGGATCACGGCATCGGCAGGTATGCCGGGCTGGAGATTCTGGAGGTGGACGGCAGGACCAGGGAATGCCTGAAGCTTCTGTATCAGGGGGAGGACAAGCTGTTCGTTCCCATCGAGGAGTTCAACCGGGTGCACAAGTTCGTGGGCAAGGAAGGCGCTCCGACTTTGTCCCGGTTGGGCGGAACCTCCTGGGAGAAGATCAAGGAGAGAACCAAAAAGGCGGTGCAGGACATGGCCCGGGACTTAATCCAGCTCTATGCCGAAAGAAAGGCCAGGCCGGGACTTGCCTTCTCGCCCGATACCGTATGGCAGAAGGAACTGGAAGCCTCCTTCATATATGAGGAGACGCCGGATCAGCTGACTGCCTTAGATGCAGTCAAAACCGACATGGAACAGAGCACCCCTGCAGATCGGCTGATCTGCGGCGACGTGGGATACGGAAAGACCGAGGTGGCGGTAAGAGCGGCGTTCAAGGCGGTGATGGACGGAAAACAGGTGGCCGTTCTGGTGCCCACCACCATTCTGGCCCAGCAACATTACGTGACTTTCTCCGAGCGGCTGAAAAGCTTTCCGGTCAACGTGGCCATGCTCTCCCGCTTCAAGAGCAAAAAGGAACAAAAAGCGATATTGCAGGACTTGAAGCAGGGAAAGGTGGACGTGATCATCGGCACCCATCGTCTGATCCAGAAAGACGTCGGCTTCAGCAACCTGGGCCTTCTGGTGATCGACGAGGAGCAGAGGTTCGGGGTGGCCCATAAGGAGAAGATCAAGAGGCTGCGCCGGCAGGTGGACGTCATCACCCTAACCGCCACTCCCATTCCCCGCACCCTTCAGTTTTCGCTCTTGGGTGCCCGGGACATGTCCATCATAAACACCCCGCCTAAGGATCGGCTTCCCATCCATACCGAGATCGTCCAGTTCAACAAAAAGCTCATCGCCGATGCCATTTTGCGGGAGGTGGACCGGGGGGGACAGGTGTACTTCGTCCACAATCGGGTGCAGACCATCGAATCGGTGCACCGATTTCTGCAGGAGCTGCTTCCCCAGATCAGAATCGGGGTGGCTCATGGGCAGATGGACGAGCGGCTTTTAGAGAAGGTGATGTTCGATTACCTGAACCGGCGCTATGAGGTTCTCTTGGTGACTTCCATCATCGAGTCGGGCATAGACATCCCCACGGTGAATACGGTGATAATAGACCGGGCGGACCGGTTCGGCTTAGCCCAGTTGTACCAATTGCGGGGAAGGGTGGGCCGGTCCAACGTCCGGGCCTACGCTTATCTTCTGATACCCCGGGTCAAGCTGCTCAGCCAGACCGCCCGCAAAAGGCTTAAGGCCTTGGAGCAGTTCACCCAGCTGGGATCGGGCTTTCATCTGGCGCTCAGGGACCTGGAAATACGCGGGGCCGGCAACCTGCTGGGAGCTCAACAACACGGATTCATAGAGGAGGTGGGCTTCGATCTCTATTGCCGATTGTTGGATGAGACGGTCAAGGAGCTCAAAGGGGAGAAGGTAGACCGACTGCCGGAAGTGAAGATGGAGCTGGACTTAGATATCTACATACCGCAGGTCTACGTGCCGGACAGTCAGCAGAGGGTCGATCTTTACCGGAAACTTTCTGAGGCCAAATCTGTAGAAGACGTAGATGGGGTAGAGGCCGAGATGAGCGACCGATTCGGCGCCGCTCCGCCCGAGGTGGAGGACCTGCTCAATCTCACCCGGGCTAAAATAGCGGCCGCGCAACTGGGCATCTCCCGGCTTGGGTTGAAAAAGGACACCCTGGATTTGACCTTTTCCCCGGACCAAAGAATCGATAAGCAGAAACTGGAAAATCTCAGTCGGAAAATAGATCTGCCGCTGGAATTTTCGTTGGACCCCCAACTCAAGCTGACCATACAGCTTCCAGGGGACCGGGACAAAAGGTCCCAAGAGGTCAGAAATCTCTTGCAAAGCCTGTAGGGGGTGGGTATATTGGTGCCTATTCGCGAAGGAGACCGAAAGTGGAGCTTGGTTTGGATGGTCGGTGATTACCTTAAAACCCCAAGGAGGAGTAAAGTGAGAAAGGCAGTCGTCATTGCGCTGGTGGGGATAATGGCATCGGCTTTATTTTACGCTTGCGGGACCAGACAGCAGGGAGGAGAGGTGGTGGCCCGGGTGGGAGACCGGGATATCACCGTGGCCGATCTGGAACAAGAATGGAAGCAAGCCTCCCGCCTGAAGATCATGGGGGTCTCGGAGCTGGAGAGAAAGAAGGAGCTGGTCAACAAGCTGATCGACGACCAGGTGGTGATCCTGGAGGCCTACAAGGAGGGACTGGATAACGCCGTGAATCAGGATTCCGGCCTGGCCGCCCAAAAGGACCGCATACTGCTGAACGTTCTGTATCAGAAGGAGATCGCCGCCAAGTCCAAGCCCACCGAATCGGAGCTGCGACAGGAGTACAATCGCACCAAAGAGGAAATCCATGCCGCCCATATCCTGGTGGAGACCAAGCAGGAGGCGGAGGACATCTACAATCAACTGAAAGCCGGGGCGGATTTCGAGGAATTGGCCCGGGAGAAGAGCATCGACCCTTCAGCCAAAACCAACGGCGGAGATTTGGGCTTCTTCACCTGGGGGAAAATGGTCCCCGAGTTTCAGCAGGCCGCCTTTGCCCTGAAGGAGGGAGAGATCTCCCAGCCGGTGCAGAGCTCCTACGGATGGCACATCATCAAGTTGCTCGAGCGCCGGGAGAAGGAACAGCCGCCCTTCGAGGAATCCAAAAGCCTGATTGAGACCAAAGTGGAAAACGAGAAAAGGGAAAACCGGGTCAAGGAATACTTCGCACAACTGCGGAAGAAAGTGGACTTCAGCTTGAACCCCCAGGCCTACCAGCTTCTGGTTTCCAAAAGCGAGGAGGTGCCGCCGGACACCATCGGGCTGAGAAGGCCGGGCGACATGGTGAACTTGGATCAGTTCAGCACCGAGGAAAGGGACATGCCTCTGTTCACCTATCAAAACGGGGTGATCAGTCTGGGCCAGTTCGCCGAACAGTACAACGGAATTCCTCAGGCCTACCGCCCTCGGCTGCAGGACCAGGAGAAACTGATAGAAACCGCATTCGGAACCGTGGTTCAGGGTCTGCTTGTGGACGTGGCCAAAAAACAGAACCTGGAGAACAGCAAGGAATTCAATAAGGAGTGGATCGGCCTTAAGGAGGCGGAAATGGCCAAGAGGATGACCAGCGACGTCATCCTCAAGGGCGTGGGAATATCCGATGAAGAGGTCCAAAGCTACTACAACCGCCACCTGGACCGGTTCACCATCCAGCCCCAGGTCACGGTAAGGGAAATCCTGGTGAAAACCCAGAAAGAGGCCGACGACCTGCTGAAGAGGCTGAGAGCCGGCGCGGATTTCGCCAAGCTGGCGCAGGAGAACACCCTCCGCGCTTATGCCAAGGGGTCGGGAGGGCTTCTGGGAAGCTTTCCCCGTACCCGCTATCCGGAGATCTACGACGCCGCCGAGAAGATGAAAGTGGGAAGCTTAGGCGGCCCCATAATGATCAACGACCGGCAGCTCGGAGAGGTCTATTCGGTGATCAAGCTGGAGGGAAAGACCGAAGGCGGCGTGCAGCCTTTAGACCAGGTGAAAGACCGGGTCATTTCCCTGGCTAGGCGGGAGAAAGACCAAACCGTCTTCAAAAACTGGGTGGAAAACGCAAGATCCCATTACAAGATCGACATTTACGATGACGTGATAGCATCCACGGTTGAAGAAAAGGAGGGGGAGTCGGACACCACCAGCGGCTAAACCGTATCGTCTGGGAGCCAAAGCTTGGCCGGCCGAAATGCGACCTGCCTGCTGAGCATGTAATGAAAATGGCCCACGAGGGGTAATCCGCGGTGGGGGTCAGCTGTTTGCCCCGTGGTGTAATGAGACCGGCCGAAGGAAGTTGAATATGTCGAAATCCAAGCTCAAACAGCATAAAACGCCGATTTGGGTCAGCAGCCTGGCATTATGCGCTCTGGTCTTGACCTTTGTTCTTGTGAGCGCAGGACATGCCCAGCAGGTTCTGGACCGGATCGTGGCAGTGGTGGGCGACCAGATCATTTTAGAATCCGATCTGGACACACAGCTGGACCTGTACGTGAGCCAGATGCGGGCCAGCGTCAGAAGCGAAAAGGAGCGCGAGCAGCTCAAGAAGCAGCTTTTGGAGCAGATGATCAACGACCGGCTGCTTCTCAACGCCGCCAAGAAGGACACCCTGATCAAGGTGACCTCAAAAGAAGTGGACGACGCCGTGCAGAAGCAGATGAGCAGCGTCAAAGCTGAGTTCACCGAAGAGGAATTCAGGGCCCAGCTCAAGGCCGAAGGTCTCACCGAAAACGAGCTGCGAAAGAAATACCGGGAGCAGATACAGGACCAGATGATGATCGACCGGCTGGTGGCCTCCAAACTTCAGAAAGTGTCGGTCTCCGCCAAGGAGGTGCGGGATTTCTACCAGGAATTCCAGGACAGTATTCCCAACCAGCCGGAGGCGGTGAAGTTAAGCCACATCCTGCTGGAGATCAAGACCTCGCCGGAGACCCTGGATTCGTTGAAAGGTCAGGCGGAAAGGATACGCGCCTTGGCCCAGCAGGGCCAGGATTTCGCGGATTTGGCCCGGCGATACTCCGACGACCCCAGCGCCGAGAGAGGGGGCGATTTGGGATTCTTCGGCCGGGGAGACATGATACCCAAGTTCGAAGAGACCGCCTTTTCCTTAGCTCCCGGCCAGATCAGCGACGTGATCCGAACCGAATTCGGGTATCACATTATCAAGGTCGAGGATAAAACGGATGACCGGGTGCACGCCCGGCACATACTCATCCTCATTCGTCCCTCCCAACAGGATTCCCTGCGCACCGAACAACTGGCCGACAGCCTGTATCAACTATTGCAGCAGGGTGCGGATTTCTCCGAATTGGCCAAGCAGTTCTCCGACGATCAGGAGTCGAAGAAGATGGGCGGCGAGCTGGGCTGGTATCCGGTAGCCCAGATGACGCCGGAATTCAGACAGGGTCTGGAAAATCTCCAGGTGGGAGAGGTCAGTCGCCCGCTTAAGAGTCCCTCCGGCATCCATATAATCAAGCTGCTGGACAAAAGAGAGGAAAGAAAGCTGACCTTAGATGAGGATTGGGATGCCATCAAGGACATGATACGCAGGAAGAAAACCAACGAGTTGGTTCAACAGTGGGTGCAGAAGCTTCGGCAGGATATTTACGTGGACATAAGGATTTAATCAACCTTCCGACCGGACTTCCCCGATTCTTCGTCTGAAAAATCAATCCCATGCGCCTGGACAGCTTCCTTTCGGATGCACGCCTGATCAAAAGGCGCACTCAAGCCAAGAAAGCTTGCGAGGCCGGTTTGGTCCTTTTAGATGGGCATAAGGCCAAACCCGGAAAGGAAATCAAGGAGGGGCAGATCATCACCATAAACTTCGCCCGCAAAATCCTCGAGGTGCAGATCTTGGAGATTCCATTCCGGAGCGTTAGGAAAGAGGAAGCACAGAATCTCTATAGAAAAATCAGAGAAGAGCAGAAAAGAGAAGAATTGTTCTAATTCCTCCGTAGGTCGGGTTGCCCGGACGGGCTACCCGACAAGAGTAATCGACTCCCCCGTTGTAGCGGACGCCTCGTCCGTTACCCTCAAAATCCTGCACGGATCGCCGGTTCCACATTTTCCTTGCCATCGGGGCATGATACCGCTTAATTATCAAACAACGTCGATTCTCGATCCCATCCCACGATCCCTCGGCATGAAGTTGAGCGTGGGGCTGCGATCCGTGGGCGCAACTGTCCGCGTCCCGACCAGGCTGGGCCATCCGCATGATACCCTTAAAGGACGATATCCCCGCGCGCAGACCGCCGATAGTGACGGTTGCGCTCATCCTAATCAACTGCCTGGTCTATTTATATCTCCTCTCTTTGGGAAATGCCTATGATCTGGCTTTGCTCAAATGGGGAACCATTCCCTACGAGGTGACTCACATGCAGGAGTTGACGCCGGAGTTGAGCTCCCCTATCATCCTGACTTTGTTCACCGCCATGTTTCTGCACGGGGGCTTGTTTCACCTGGGCGGGAACATGTTGTATCTCTGGATCTTCGGGGATAACGTGGAAGACCAGTTAGGGCACGTCAAGTTTCTGGTCTTCTACATCCTCTGCGGACTGGGAGCCAGCCTCCTCTACGTGCTGACCACGCCCGACTCTCAAGTTCCCATGATCGGGGCCTCCGGCGCCATAGCCGGAGTTTTGGGGGCCTATGTGATCCGCTTTCCGCGGGCCAGAATCCTGACTTTGATATTCTTCGGATTTTTCATCCGCATCGTAGCCATCCCGGCTTTCTTCGTCCTGGGTTTCTGGTTTGTGCTTCAGCTTCTTTTTGCTCTGCCTTCCATAGGCTCCACCTCCGGGGGAGTGGCCTTTTTTGCCCATGTGGGCGGTTTTTTGGCGGGCATCGTGCTTTTCAAGCTTTTCACCGTTTTCTCACGAAGGGATCTGGGTTATGGATGAGAAGACTCCGAGCAGAACGACCAAACTCAGATGTGACTTCTGCGGCAAGCGTTTCAAGAAGGGCGGCACCAGATATCGTATAAATTTCGAGGTGATATCGGACTTCGATGGGCACATCGAGGACTTCTCCAAAAAACCGGACGACTACCTGGAAGAGAAAATCGCCGGCATATTGGACCAAACCAAAGAGATGACGGAAAAGGAGTTGGAGGAGGAGGTATATCTCAAGAAAAACTGGCTGGTTTGCGTAAGCTGCCGGGAGAGGCTTCTGCGCGCAGTGAAGAGACTCTCCGAGTAGGTCGGGTTGCCCGGACTGGCCTGTAGGGCGAGCCGTGGGCGAGCTACACGACAAAAAGAGATGTGTCGGGCAGGCTCCGCCAGCCCGACCTACAGTCATGAATTACCGACGTTATTACATACCTGACTCAACGGTGTTCATTGTCGCCGTCACCCGGAATAGAACTCCGTATTTCTCGGAGGAAGGGAACGTCAAGCTGTTCGAAGAGATGCTGGAAAAGACCAAGGCGAAATTTCCTTTTGATTTACCGGCGTTGGTTATACTACCTGATCACTGCCACCTTCTGCTGAGGCCAATCCATTGCGATTTCTCTCGGGTGATGGGTTCATTCAAGAAGCGATTCACCGACAGCTTCAAGAAGAGAAATCACATTTCCACGAACTTCAGCTTTTGGCAAGGCAGGTTCTGGGATCATGTTATTCGTAGCGATGACGATTTCAAGAGGCATCTGGATTACATCCACTACAATCCGGTCAGACACGGCTATGTATCCAGACCTGAGAAATGGCCACATTCAACCTACATGGATTGGGTGCAAAAGGGAGTCTACGCGATAGGATGGGGTCACACGGAAGCGGAGTATTTGAAAAAGATGAATTACGAGTAGGAAGGGCATTTGAAAGAAGTGAATTTCGGTAGGTCGGGTTGCGAGCTGGGAGCGAGCTACCCGACAAAGACAGAGTCTATATGTCGGGCAGGCCGACGCCAGCCCGACCTACCAAGACGATTTGCACGAAATGAATTGTGCTAGTAGACTGATTTGTCGGGCAGGCTTCGCCAGCCCGACCTACAAAGCCACGGAAACAGAAGAAAATGAAACACGCTGATTTCGTACATCTTCACGTTCACACCCAATACAGCCTGCTGGACGGCGCCAACAAGCTGGACGAGCTGG
>CAZWAO010000058.1:0-3317 GCA_964631815.1 uncultured Ignavibacteria bacterium
TTGGCTTCGGCTATCATCTGGTCGGTGTTGTCGGCTTCCGCTATCTCCACCGGTCGTGTGCCCCACAGCAGGACCGATCTAAGCAATGTCTCTTCGTGAAGGCTGGCAACCGCTATGGTGGCGTCCGGCCGATACTTGGCCACCAACCTGGCGGTCTTACCCGACCGGGTGCAGCAGACGATTAGACGGGCGCCGATCTCCATGGCCGTGTGCACGGCGGCATGAGCAATGGCGTCTTCGATATCTTCGCCGGCTCTGATGGGCCTGCTTCGGAAGCCCTCTACATAATCTATTTTCTCTTCAGTCGCAAAGGCCACGTCCGCCATCATCTTGGCCGCTTGAATCGGATACTTCCCGGCAGCCGTCTCGCCGGAGAGCATCAAAGCATCCGTGCCGTCGAAGATGGCATTGGCCACGTCCGCCACCTCGGCCCTGGTAGGTCGGGGCTTGAAGATCATGGACTCCAACATCTGGGTTGCGGTGATCACAGGTTTCCCGGTCAGGTTGGCTTTCTTGATGAGCTCCTTTTGAACCAAAGGCACCTCTTGAAGGGGTATCTCCAGTCCCAGGTCTCCCCGGGCCACCATCACGCCGTCCACCTCTTGAATTATACCGTCAAGGTCGCTTAAGGCTTCTCTTTTCTCGACTTTGACTATGACCGGAATATTCGAACCATGTTCCTTTATCTTCGATTTCAGGCTGCGGATTTCTTGCGAGCTTCTGACGAAGGACTGCGCCACCCAATCGACTCCCTGCTCGATTCCGAAGGCCAAATCGGCCAAATCCTTCTCCGTGGGAACCGTCTGTTTGATGGAGACGCCGGGAGCACTCACCCCTTGATTTGAAGTCAACTCTCCCCCTACAACCACTTCGCAGACCGCATCGGTTTCGGTCCTGGAGTCGACCTTGAGCTCCAGCTCTCCGTCCGCCAGAAGGACTCGATCGCCGGGTTTTAATGCCTCCACCAAATCCGGGAAATTAACCCAGGCCGAGCTTAGGTCGCCAGTTATCTGACGGGAAGTGAGCACGAACTTAGAGCCGGGAACCAATTCCACCCTCTCCCCCTTCAGCTTGCCGATTCTTATCTTGGGGCCGGACAAATCCTGCAGTATGGGCACCCTCACTCCCATCTCCCGGGACAGCCGTCTTAGATCTGCGATCACCTGGGCATGGCTTTCGTGGGTGCCGTGTGAGAAATTCAGCCGGGCCACGTTCATTCCCGCTTGGATCAGTGCCCGCAGCATCTCGGGCGAGCTGCTTGCCGGACCGATGGTGCAAACCACTTTTGTTCGTCTATATTTCATGCCGGGCTCCTCAAGTCGAGACCGCGAGGTCTTCATTCTCGAAATACGATGTTACCTCCCTTGAGGACGGCATAAGTGGCCTCGATGTTTTCAATGTCTTCAAGAGGATTCTCCTTTAAGATCACGACATTCGCTCTCTTGCCGGGGGAGATCGATCCCAGTTGATCTTCCACTCCCAGCCACCGGGCAGGATATATGGTTGCCCCTCTCAGGATTTCCACTTCCGAATGACCGGCCTCCTTCAGATATCGCATCTCATCAAACGTGAATTGAGGCAGAAGCCCATCTTGTCCCACAAGTATCTTCACATTCGCCTCGATCATCCGTTGTGTGAAATAACGATCCATTTCCTCCAGGATTTTAAGCTTCTCGAGCATCGCTCCATTTGACTCTTCGGATTGTTGCTTTCGCATATACTTGACGGCATGCAGGGTTGTGCAGCAATACGCGTCGTTTCGGATCATCTTGTCCATCAGCCATTGCAGTCTTTCCTGTGAAATGGAATTGACTCCCAACTTAAAAACCTTCTCCCTGAGTACCCCCTTGTCCTTCGGATCGGCGTTCACCAAGCTATCATGCTCCGACTTCAAATCCTTCTTCAGGACAACCTGCCAAGGTCCTTTCGAATGTTCCACACATCTTATTCCCAGGTCGATTGCAGTATCCATCGGAATCGAATGGAAAAAAGGCGTTCCCGGATCATGAGTGACCGGTAGGTTGTGTTCCTTTGCCGCTTCAATCAGATATTCAAAAATGTCCCTGTCGAATTTGTTGAAGGTTTTAACCAGGCTGGCCCCCTCCTTGGATATTTGATCGATGATGTTCTTTGCATCTTGGGTGGAGTTGACTGCAACGGTGAATCCGGGTAATTCCTCATTTTGCTCTTCCCATACCAACGGGCTTTTTTCGAGCATGGGACCGGCATAGAACAAGTCGGGCCCCAGCAATTCTCCGCCCGAAATCCTGTCCTTGAAATCCCTTAGGATGTCGACGGGACCACCGACGTCTCGCACTTGGGTAATCCCTTTGATAACGAATTCCCTCAAAACCTGTGTTTCCAATTCATCCGCTTCTTTTGTACCGAAATCCTCCATTATCTGCTTTTTCGTTTCCTCGTTCTTTGACCTCAAATGAGCTAAATGAGCATGACATTCGAAAAGTCCGGGAAGCGCGAATTTACCGGAGCAGTCGATCCGGGCGGATTTCTCTTTGTCCGTTGGGATATCCTTGCCTACGGCCTTGATCTTCTCGCCGTCGACGAGAATGTCCATATTTGTCGTGATAACGCCTCTTTCAACGTCCAACAAGTTCGCGTTTTTCAACAGAATCTTATCGCTCATATTAGAACTCCCGACGTCCGTTTTTGACATTCCATACAAATGTCGACCGACGGTCGCATGTGCGTCAACTCGATTCCAGACCGGGACAAATGGCGATTATCTCTTCGTCGCGTATCGCATGATCGTCCGCGCGACCGATGCCCGATGAGCCTCCTTGAATCCCGCCCTCTTGAAAGCCGACGGAAGGCCCACGTAAAGAAAAGCATCCGGCCAGCTTCCCTTTTTCGGTTGAACGGGATACCCTTCCACGATCTCGGCTCCGTTTCTTTTCGCGTGTTCCACCGCCCCTTTCAGCATCTCCACTGAAACCCCTTTTCGCCTGAACGGCTTGGGAATGAACAAACATACCACCGACCAGACCGGCTTATCGTCGATTCTCTTCAAGACGCGAGACCTCTCCAGTGTGCAATATGTCTCTCTTGGTCCGACGGAGCACCAGCCAATCGGTTTGCCTTCGGAGTATCCCAATATTCCCGGAACCTGACCCGATTTCACCATTCTCTTCAGAGCCGCTTTGTTCTTGGCACCCTTCTGTTTGTCGAACTCGGATCTTTTCAACCTCCACCACATGCACCAACATCCGGCGCAGGCGCCGCGCTCACCGAACAGCTCTTCTAAATCTTTCCATCGATCCGGAGTCAACGGGTGAAACTCCATTTTCGGCAGAGACTTC
>CAZWAO010000058.1:3417-13082 GCA_964631815.1 uncultured Ignavibacteria bacterium
CTCTGACCGGAGAGCAAAACCTCTTCCGCCATCCGGCCGAAGACTAATTTCAGTGCAAAACCCGGCACCTTCAGCCAAGACGGCCGTTTCATCACCTTGCCCAGAACACCGCAAAAGTCTTTCATGGTCAGCGATTCCGGCGCCACCAGGTTAAACGGGCCTTCCAGCTTCTCGCTTTCAGCCAGGAAACGAATGGCTCTGACTTCGTCGCGGAGATGAATCCAGGGAAAGTACTGTCTACCGCTTCCCAGCGGGCCTCCCACGAACAAGCGGAAGGGGGTTAAAAGCCGGGGCAGGGCGCCTCCGCTGTTTCCCAAAACGACTCCCGTGCGTATCACGATTTGTCGAATGCCCATCTTCTGAACTTTCTTGGTGGAAGCCTCCCATTCCCGGGCCACCTGAGGCAAGAATCCGCTTCCGGCGGCAGAGAACTCGTCCACTTCGTCGGAGCGCGAGCCATAATAACCTATGCCCGACGATTGAATCACCACTTTGGGCTTTACACCTGCCTTCAAGATCGCCTCCACCACTGCCTGGCCGGCATCCAGCCTGCTTTTCAGGATTCTGGTCCTCTTGGATCGGGTCCAACGACCGGGGGAAATGCTTTCCCCTGCCAGGTTCACGATAGCGCCCGCCGAGTCCGCATGCTCTGCCCAGCCTGAGGCGCTTTTGCCGTCCCATTGAGCAACCGCTGCAATATCACCGAGCATCCGGCGTCCCTTCTCGGCATTACGAGAAAGAGCCACCACCCGGTGCCCGGCTCCGGACAACTCCCCAGCCAAAGCTCTTCCGATGAATCCCGTACCGCCGGTTATCACTATTTTCATACACCCACCCTATCACCGGATGTTGGCCCCGATTTTCTCCCACTGCTCCACAGGGCCGGTCACGATTCTGAACAGTGGATGCGCCAGAATCTTTTTTTCGGACTGAAGCTCCCGGTACTTCTCAGGATTTCGTCGCTTCAACCTCTGGCACAGGATACTAAACTCAAATTCAAGTTGTTCCCGGGTCACTGTCAGCCATACGGCGCTGCCTCTGCGGCCGATCTTGTTCTTATCAAAACGAAACCCGCGTCTTTTCGACTCTTCCCAGACTCCCATCAGATAATCTGCGATTGTCTTTTGGGGCCGGCCGTGCTTCCTGAATCTCTCCAACTGAGGATGATTCTTATATCCTCTGGTCTCCCCTCTCAGAACCTTCTGCGCCAGCAAAGCCTCCCGCCACAAAGCCACAAGGCCCGGTCCGTCGAGATATTTGGGATGCACGCTCCACAGCCTCAAACGTTCAGCCTCCATATGGAGAAGTTCAGGACTGAGGCATAGCTCACCCAGAGGACATAGGGCAGAAGCAAAACTGTCGCTGCCAGGGAGACTTTGCGAAAAAGCGCCATGGTCAAGAGTATCAGCAGCCAAAGCAAGACAATGACCAAAAACCCAATCAGGGGAGATTTGAGTCCGAAGAACGCGGCCGACCACAAGGCGTTGAGGATCAGTTGCACTCCGAAAACCCTCAGAGCCATTCTGACCTCCCCATTGTTCCAACCCTTTCGCCAGACCATGAATGCCGATATTCCCATCAGGGTATACAGGGTGATCCAGGCCGGACCGAAGATCCAATTCGGAGGAGTGAAGCTCGGTTTGCTCAACGTGGCATACCAACCGGGAATGGCGGGAGTGGTGAAAACAGAGCCTATTACGCCTGCCAGCTGACAAACAAACACACTGGCCACTAGTTTGAAAACGTCCGCTTTCTGAATTCGCGTCACCAATCTCCTTCCCCACGCCACATTCATGGCGAGGTTCAAAGTATAGTCTATATGATCCCCCTGTTAACCTAATGCTCCGTGCAAGGTGTCGTTCTCTTGACACCCCGGCCTACCGCCCGACTTCCGCCCGGTACAAAATGCCCAGCGACATCATACATATTATCTTATGAGTCTGCGGAAATCAAGAGAAAATAGCCTGAGGACTCCCCCTGTGGCGGGAAGAAAACCGGATATGCCCCTGCGTTGCGGTTAATGCTTGTGTTCGTGAGCTATCCCCCTGGAGAGCCAGGAGAATAACGACTGGATTAGTCGGTGCTCCGGGAGGGAATCCGGCAGCGCCCCTGGCGGGCTTAGGGTTTCAGTTTCTTCATATCCTTGAGTAGTTTCTTGAAGACCTCGTCCCGGTTTTCTTTGGTAACCTCGGTGATTTTCACGTCGCTGCGCGCGGTTATCTTCTGAACAAGCGGGTGGCGCGCCAAGGTTATGGTTCCCAGCACAGGATTATCCGCATCCAGCGCTTTCTCCACTACTGACTGGAACTGCGGCGAGAGAAGCTCCATCTTGCCGATCTCGTCGATCACGATGACCTTCTTCTCCATCAGGCACATCTGGATTTCTTTCACCCCGATACGGTTTAGGGTATACACGCCCACCCCGTATTGTCCCACCCGGTACCTGCTTTTGAAGTTGCGGTGAGCCAGCACCCCCTTGAAGCCGGAAAGCGTGGCCACGGCAAATCCCATGCGCATGTTGTTTTCGCGAATCTCCTCGGTGTAGAATCCCCCTGCCGGAATCTTAAGCTTCTCGATGAGCTTTTTTATTATGGTAGTTTTCCCTACTCCCGGATGCCCCGTCAAAAGTATGTTCATATGCTAACCCCTTCTAAGAAGAGATAAATCCACGTCTTTGCTGCTCAGAAATCGCACATCGGGAGCGATGGTCAAGTAGTATATGACCTGATCCAGACTGCGGCTGGCTTAAATTACGCCACCGGAAGGCCCATGTCAAGCGAAAAAGCGCAGGAATGCTCATTCACGCTCTTCTTCACTACTGTGGCTTTGATCGGGATTTCATTTCAACAGAAGCAGCTTCTTGGCGGTGGATTGATCTCCGGCAGTGAGTCGATAGAAGTACATGCCGGTCGAGCACTCCTCCCCTCCGTCATCCCTTCCGTCCCAGGTCACCTGGTATTCTCCGGGCTCCTGCTGCCCGTCCACCAGAGTGCGAACTTTTTGCCCCAGCAGATTGTACACCACCAGGCTGATCCGCACCGGCGATTTTCCCTGTACGTCCGGCCGGATGGAGTATCGAATAAGCGTCGTGAGGTTAAAAGGATTAGGGTAGTTCTGGGCAAGTAAAAAGCTGACAGGTCGGGTTTCTTCCTCCGGCTCGTCCTCCACGTCCGTTCCGGAGAGGCTCCTGCGATTGAAGAATATGGAAAATCCCAAACCCGGGAAGCGGTTGTCGCGCCAGACCGAATACAGTTGCTGATCGAGGAGGGCTATATGCGGAAAGTCCTGGAGCATGTCATCCGCCGCCGTATTCAGCCGGCTGCCGGGACCGTCGGGCTTGCCGTCCGAGAACGTCCGAAAGTAGATGTTCGAAACATCTCCGCCGTATTCGGTCCAGGCAACCGCTAGGCGGCCGTCATTCTCCAGGCTGACCTTGGGGTTTTCCGGGAACATCTGGGGAGCTTCCGCAACCATGATGTTCGTGTCCAGGGGATTGCCCGAACTGTCGTATCGCTGGGCAAAGATCATGGTGGCGTATTCATAAGGCTCGGTCCAGGCCACCGTGAATTCCCCTCCCTGGTTCATGGCCAAATCCGGGTTGTATTGTATGATACTCTGCTTGTCCGACTGCACAGGAAAGTTCTCTCCGATTTTCGTGCCGTCAGCGGCGAATCTCTGTGCCCAGATGTGATCATATCCCTCCCTTTGATCCTGCCACACCACCACAAACCTGCCCAAGCTGTCACCAGCCACCGCCGGGGAAAGATGGTTCACGCTGCCGGAGTCCCCATCTATCTTAAAACAGGTATCCAAAGGCAGGCCGGTCGATGAGAAGCGCCTGCCGAATATGTGCCTTGAAGTTCCGCTGATGGAAGACCAGACCACCGCAAAGCTCCCCTGCGGCAGCATGGCGCAGCGGGGAGTGGAGCTGCCGGAAGTGCCGGCACAGTCAACCCGGAGGTTGGCTCCATTGGGATTCAGGGAGTGATCGAACAATTGAGCGTAGATGTGCAGGGAGTCTCCCCGGGCGTCCTCCCATACTGCGACCACATTCCCCTCCTGGTCGCCGGCCACGTCCGGATTCCCTCGGTAAACGCGGCTGGTGGTATCGTTGACCGCTTGATCATCCTTCTCGGGCTGGGCATCCTGGTCGAATCCTCTTATGAATATATCCGGGATGCCCCTGCGCATGTCCTCCCATACCGCCACGAATCCGCCGGCCGGCCGGACCGCTATTCGCGGACGGCTCTGATTGGCTCCCAGCACGTCGTCATTGAGAGTGATAATGGAGGACTGGGGAATTCCCGAAGACGGGACCGTCCGCGCGCGAATATCGTAGTTTCCGGCCTTCTTGTCCATCCACGCAGCTGCCAAACTGCCGCCCGGATTGCCGCATAAGGCCAAATCGTTAATCTCGGCGGTTGAGTGCAGCTCGCTGACCGATATAGCATCTCCCACCGTCTGGCCCAGCCAGTTGAATCGTCGAACCAGGACAGTGCGGTCGGACGAGCCATATTCAACCCAGGATATGGCTGCTCGATTCAACGTATCACAAAAAACTTGGGGTCCTTCTTCAACCCAGGAACCGGAATGCGTTCCCACGGAGAAGAGAATAGTATCGGAGGCGGGATCATCGAGCCACACCGAGCGGGCGAAAACGGTCGGCTCCTCTCTTCTATAGTCCAGCCATGCTGCCATAAATCTGCGGTCTGGGCCGATGCTCACCCTGGGCGCGTATTGATCCTCGTTCAGCGAATCCACGCTCACCAGCAGGTTGTCACCCACTTTGGCCCCGCCGTATTCAAACCTCTGCGCGTAAATATCCCCGTCCAGGTCCTTAAAATCCTCCCACACCACCACAAAGTCTCCCGAGGTGTCGACCGAGACATCCGGCGAAAAGCGCGACCATTCCGCTCCTTCATTGTTCACTATAAAGCCCGAACCCAGCGGATCACCCCCACAATCGAATCTTCGTCCATAGATGTTGCTGCCCGACCGGGTGTCTTCCCAAACAACTATGAACTCCCCTTTGAGTCCCTGCGAAACCGCCGGGGCCCAGGTGGAGTAAGGCAAATAGGAGTCGCTGATTTGAAAGGCTCCGGTCAAGGGCGACAAGTCCCGGGCGAATATCTTCCCATATATGGAGAAGTCGATTTCGTCCACCCACACCACTACGAAGCCGGTGTCGCCCAGCGTCGAAACCCTGGGAAGGTACTGGTCGCGGGGAAAGCCTTCCTCACTTGCCTCGAAATTGAACCCCTCCGCAGTCCCGTCAAAGGCATACTTCTGCGCGAAGATGTCCAAGTCACCGTTTCTCTCATCCTCCCAGACCGTGACGTAGCTCCGGTCCGAAAACATGCAGGTGGAGGGATTTCTCTGGTTGAAGGAGCTGGCGTAACCCTCCTGGTTGACCTGCATGTCGGGAATGTCAGCGTATGCGCCGGCTCTGAATGCGCGATCTGATACTCCCTTTCCTTCTTGTCTGAAACCGGTCCAAGGAGCGGGATTTCGCCGCACGGGAGAAATCGAAACTCCCCGGTTGCGGGGAATGCAACCGGATGCAATCAGCCTTTCTTCCAGAATGCTCGTGGAGGTAAAGCCCTGTTCTTCCATACCCTGTCGTGCCTGGACCAGTTCGTCCAGATAGACGCTTCTATCCCTGGGAGTCAGCGGCTGATCTGCCAGAGCTAAAACCCATATAAACAAGAACGGCAGAAACAAAATCCTCGATTTCACTGGTCGGCAACTCCTCTCAGCTCGGCCTTGTATCCTTCCGACACCAAGATTCTCATGCTTCTCCACCCCAAGTATATATACTTCTTCTTCATGCCGGGTGTGAGCAGATCGTCTGCCAGCATTGTGCAGAGACAGGAAGCTCTCATTCCACTCAAACCAAGGATATGGATTCCGGGTCCCCCCACTCATTTTTCCAGGAACTTTAAGCCCCGATCGACGCCAAACTAGCCCCAGTATCAATATAACGCGTTTACCTAAAAGGTCAACACAAAACCAAGCGCAGAATATGAACAGATCCTCAGTTGCGACGATTCTCTGACGCCAAGACGCCAGAGCACTCGGAGACCATCCAAGTGGGGGAACCGCAAGCCGAAAAGCTAACTTGATGGGGGGCTTTCGGATATCCTTCTAATCTTCTTCTCCAACCTGGCTTTCCTGTATTCAAGCGCATCCAACCGGGTTTGCTTTGCCTGCCCACCGGACCAGGACAGATCGGAGACTAAATGCGAAATCGCTTCCTCCACCAGGGATAGAGCTTGGCGATAGTCTCTCTTCTTATGCTCGTAGTACTTCGCCAATTCTTCGTGCGCTCGGAGGGAAAAAGGAGTCTCCCCGCCTATGAGCGCATGCCAGATTTCAGCAGCGTCGTCTGCCAGACCGATCCTCCGGTAAAGAGAAGCCAAGCCGACGGAGGCCTCCAGATTTAGTTCAGGCGGCAGCCTCTGGGAAAGCGCCCGTCTCAAACAATCCACTCCGGCTGAATGATTCCCTAAATTGCGGTGAATCCTTCCCAAGCTCAGCAAATCCTCCGGCTCGAGAAACCTGCTGGGGTCCGAATCCTCCAGCAGGCCGTCGATGGTGATGGAAAGACCCAGAAGCGAAAGTATGTCGTAGCGGTTATGATGAAACACGCCCAACAGAGGTTCGGCTTCGCCGCTTCTCAAATAGTCGAAATATATCTGAGGAACCAGATAACTGGGAACGTCCGCCTTCCTTCTCACGCCCAGTATCCGGTTTTCCACGTTACCCAGACTGCAATCGGCCAGGCGCTTCTTCCACAAGCGTCGGGAGGGATGCAGAAGATCGACGTGAAACCACGTGTCCCGGTCGTAATCGATCCGGTGAATGGTCCACCTGGTTTCCAAAAGCGGAAGATCAAAGCACTTTCCATTGTAGCTCACCAGGAATTCGAAGCCGGCCAATCTCTCCGCCACGGCGGTCAGCACCGCTCCCTCCTGGTGGAAATCCTGCATGAAGTACTGCTCCACCACGAATTCGTCTCCGGACAAGAAGCCCACACCGACCAGAAAAGCATAGGTTCCCACGCCTCCCGCCAAACCGGTGGTCTCGCAGTCGAAGAAGGCCGCTTTGGTCAGGTCGAAAGGCGCAGGAAGACCTTGCTCTCGGCGGGACCTCTTGGATGAACAGATTCTGGAGAGCATCTCTCCGCCCACGGTAACGGGACCGGCCAGCCGGATCTCCTCGTTCAGTCTCCGGGCATCGAAGCTCTCTCTGATCAGGACGAATTCACCCCGCCTGTTGCGCTCCAAAGTGCCGCCGACCATCTTCAGAAGCCTGCCCTGGGGGTCCGGACCAACGGTTTTTTTGTGCGCGGCCGGATGTAACTTATCTAAGTCCCTCAACCTATCTTCGAGTCTCATGGTGTTTTCCAATTATGGAGGAGGATGAGCTCAGTCGGCGGAGATTCTGTTTTTGACGCCGCGCCTTTCCATAAGCTTATCCACTGCCGCAAAGGAATCTTCTATCCCCACTCCCAGCTGTTCCAGCTTGTGGGCATCCGAGCCAAAAGCTACCAGCCTCACGCCCATAGACAGGGCCAGATCTACTATCTCCAAACAGGGACAGGGTTCGGCATGCCCTCTTCGAAGTACCCCCGTGTTGATTTCCAAACCCACGTTGTCGTTGGCCATAATCTTCAGTACCGGTTCCACCAGACCGCGATGCGCGGTCAGGATTCCTTCGCCGTAAAAGCCCAGTCCATACTTACGGTAGATGTCCAAATGGGCTATGGCATCGAACAGCCCGCTTTCCACCGCCTGCGCCACCACCCCGTAGTACTCAGCCACCATGTCCTCCATCTTCTTGTGTCCAAAGCAGTCCGGCGCTTCATCTGATGAAGTGATGGCCATATGATCCAGGCAGTGAACCGCTCCCAGAATGTAGTCCAAATCATAGCGAGCCAGTTCGTCTTTCAGGATCGACTCATAATGAGGCGCGTAATCCACCTCCAACCCGGCCTTTACCGACAGTCCCCGAGAGCTGTACCTCCCATTCGCTTCCCTTATGTCTTTGATATATCTTTTCACCACCTGATCTGAGACCGCCACCAGCTTACCATCAACCCGCATGAAGGGATCCACTTCTTTTCTCATTGGGTCTCGATCGTAATGGGTGGTAAAGCAGATTTCGGCCAGTCCCAGCTCCAGCGCCCTAAGGCAGTAATCGTCGATGCTGCCTGTGGCATCCTTGGAGTAGTCCGGGTGAATGTGGTAGTCCGCCTGGTCCAGTCTGCATGAAATCGTCGGGAGTCTCCCGCTCACAGTCTGTATTTCCTCCGCTGCCCGCCCATTTCTCTACTTTAGACGCGTCTCTGAGAATCTTTGTTGAACCGGGTAAAGGGAGGGCACGAGCTTACTCGCGCCTTCGTCCCGGTTTTGGATCATTCATTCAAAAACGGATTGCTCTCCCTTTCCTCTCCGATGGTGGAGGAGGGACCGTGACCGGGATAAACTAAATACTCATCCGGCCTGCTCAGGAGCTTGCTCTTTATGGAATGCATCAGTTGTTCGTATGATCCACCCGGCAGGTCGGTTCTTCCCACGGAGCCGCAAAACAGGGTGTCGCCCACAAAGATCATCTTGTCTACGACCAAAGAGATTCCGCCCGCTGTATGGCCGGGCGTGTGCAGAACTTCAAGCTCATATTGGCCGAACCTGATTTTATCCCCATCCGTCAAAGTGCGATCCGCCGGACACGCTTCCGTTCCGGTCTCCAAGAAGAACGGCTGAACCCGTCCGGATGAGGAGAGCATGTTCGCATCCGCAGAATGGATCAGAACTTCGGCTCCGGTCGCCTTCTTGAGCCTGGCCAAGGCGTCGGTGTGATCGAAATGGCCATGAGTCAGAACGATGTATTTCACCTTGAGGTTGAGATTCCGCAGCTTCCGCTCGATCTCCTCGAAATCGCCTCCGGGATCGATGACCACCGCATCCTTGCTCTTTTCGTCGCCCAGGATGTAACAGTTGGTCTGAATCGGCCCCACCACCAGGGTTTCTAAAATCAAATCTTCGCTCCCTCGATTTTCAGCAGCTTTCTTTTAACGCCCACCCCACCTCCATATCCACCCAGCTCTCCGTTCTCTCGGATAATACGATGGCAGGGGATTATTATCGGTACGGGATTGGCCCCGCAAGCGGTTCCCACGGACCGAGCCTTGTCCTTGCCTCCCACTTGTCGGGCCAGCCAACCGTAGCTTTTTGTTTGGCCGGAGGGAACCTTGAGCATGGCTTTCCAGACCTGCCTTTGAAATGCCGTGCCGCCTGTCAAGTCCAGAGATTCTCTGAATCTAACCTTTTTTCCGGCAAAATAGGATTTCAGTTGCTTTTTGAGTGATGAGAACCTCCGGTCATCTTTGGTAACGTCGACGTCTTCCGCGGCTTTCAGGGCCACCAGAAACCTTTGCCATTTGCTCCTGGGAAAGGCCACCAGATTGACCCCTTTGTCGCTCCGGGTGACCAGAACTTCACCAATCGGAGACTTGAAGGTGGTGTAGTAGAGTTTCATCCCTCCTCCTTTTGATAAGGCTCGCTGCTCGGATATGGGTGCCGATGCTCGTGGCGAAGCTTGTCCATAGCAGTTCGAAGCTCAAGAACTTCCAGACTTATTTAGTCAATCCAGCCTCTCGCTCC
>CAZWAO010000059.1:0-2776 GCA_964631815.1 uncultured Ignavibacteria bacterium
GTATTGAAGAACGCTATCGACGTGGGTTCGCGCCCTTACGGACATAATGCCTGGGACGGCAAACCGGGCGCTGTGATCACCCTTTCTACCGGAGCCATTGGCGGATTCGGCGCCAATCATCATCTGCGGCAATCGCTGGTATTCATCAACGTGCCCACCATGGGGCAGCCTGAGGCATACATCGGCAACGGCGCCGGCCTGTTCGACGACAAAGGAGCGTTGACCAACGACTCCACCAGGGATTTTCTGCGGCAATTCTTGCAGGCTTTCGAAAAGTGGATCGGTCGCAACGCCGCCAGGTGAAGAATCATATAATTTGTGAGCGAAACGTTCGTTTGCCGCTTGCGGGTGTGCCTGATCTGCGAGAGTGCAGTCGATAGGGAGATCTCTGCCACCGACTCCCTGAAAGGGACAAAAAGTGAAGATACTGCTAGTGGAGCCGCCCAAGGCACCTTTGACCATCGGCGGGGAGGATGTGCATCTGTTCGAGCCTCTGGCGCTGGAGTATCTTGCCGCCGGCGTGTCCGGGGAACACCAGGTGAGGATTCTCGATCTCCGGCTGGAGGAAGACCTACAGAGCGTTCTCACAGATTTCAAACCTAATGTCGTCGGAATAACCGCATATACCGTACATGTGAACACAGTCAAAAGGCTCTCCGAGCAGATCAAGCGATGGAATCCCGGAACTCTAACGGTTGTGGGCGGACATCATGCAACGGTGGCGCCCGAGGATTTCCTTTCTCCCAGTATCGACTTGGTTGTGGCCGGAGAGGGAGTCTGGGCTTTCAGGGAGATAGTGTCCAGGTTTGAAGAAGGAGATTCTTACACAGGTATCCCCGGGGTGATTTTCGCCAACAGATTGAATCTGGCCGAAAAGGATTTCCAGCCGGTGGGTGAACTTGACGATCTGCCCTTTCCCGACAGAAGGCTCACGGCGCCGTACCGCAAGCACTATTACTCGGAGTGGATGAAGCCTTTGGCCTCTATCCGCACTTCCAAGGGCTGCCCCTTTCGGTGTAATTTCTGTGCCCAGTGGAAAGTCGCAGGAGGACGCTATTTCAAAAGAGACCCACTGAAAGTGGTGCAGGAATTGAAGGAAATTGAGGAGGAATTCGTCTTCTTCGCCGATGACGAATCTCTGATTGATGTTTCGAGAATGACGACACTTGCCCGGCTGATCAAGGAGTCGGGGATCAACAAGCGCTACTTTCTCTACGGAAGAAGTGATACCATTGCCCGATATCCCGAGCTCGTGAGGGCATGGAGGGAGATCGGCTTGGTGCGGGTTTTTGTGGGGCTAGAGTTCTTTAGAGACGAGGACCTGCTCTACATTCGAAAGGGATCGACTCTGAAGAATAACCACGATGCCGTGAAGATTCTTCATGATCTGGGGATAGACGTATACGCTTCTTTCATAGTCCGGCAGCAGTTCACCAAGGAGGACTTTGGCGCCCTCAGGCAATACTGCCGGAAACTGGGCTTGAGTTTTGCATCCTTTGCCGTGCTGACCCCTCTTCCCGGCACCGATCTGTACCATGAGATGAAGGATCAGTTGATTACTCACAACTACGACTATTTCGACTTCCTGCACACCCTGTTGCCGACCACGCTTCCGCTCAAGGAGTTCTATGCGGAATACCTCCGTCTTTACACCAAGGGCGTGGCCCTACCAAAACAGCTTGCTTTGTTGGGGAAGTTTCCTCTGCGGGAGATCCCGACCACCATCTTAGGGGCGCGTCGATTGTACCGTCGGCTTGGCAAGGCTTACCTGGACTACGAGAGCTGAGGAATGAAAGCAGTATGGGATTGTCGACAACGGATATTCTTGAGGAGAATTAAGAGATGACCATAGATAACCTGCACGTTGCACGCGTCTTCTGCATCGGCCGGAATTATGCGGAACACGCACGTGAACTTTCGAACGTGGTGCCCACCAAACCGGTGGTTTTCATCAAACCGGCATCTTGCTTGGTCGCACCGGGGGAGATGATTCATTTTCCCAAACACGGTAACGAGCTTCACCACGAAGTTGAGATGGTGGTAAGAGCGGGCCGGGAGGGAAAACCGCAAACGGAGACGGACGCGCTGTCCTTTGTCAGCCACATCACGGTCGGACTGGACTTGACTCTGCGCGACGTACAGCAGGAACTCAAAAAGAAAGGGCTTCCCTGGGAGATTGCCAAGGCATTCGATCAAAGCGCCCCCATTGGGGAATTCGTACCCTATGACGGTTCGCTTGACCTGAGCAATATCTCTTTCGGATGCAAGGTCAACGGAATGGAAAGACAAAGAGGAAACACCGGTGAGATGATCTTCAGCATCCCAAGATTGTTGGTGGAATTGAGCAAGATATGGATGCTCCGGCCCGGAGATCTGATATATACAGGCACCCCGTCAGGGGTTGGTCCGCTGGAGATAGGAGATAACATCGAAGTCGAAAGTGATCCCATCGGATCGTTCTCCTGGAGCATCGTTGAGTGAAAGCTCTTCTCTTTGGAATGAGGGTGGGATTTCCCTGAACGACTAACAGGAGCAGAGGAATTATGTCAAAGCTTTCTGATGACAGTTTCCTGAAAGGAAAGAAGGTGTCGATTCGACCCTTGGAGAGGGAGGACGTTGACAAGCGATTGAAATGGAAACCGTATCCTGACCCCTTGTATTTTCATTACAACTTGGGGGACATGACCGAGGAAGACAGGGAAGCATGGTTTCTCAAAAGAAAAACCGACGCCTTTAGGTTGTTTCTTTCTGTTGACGATCCGGCAGGACAACTGGT
>CAZWAO010000059.1:2876-13030 GCA_964631815.1 uncultured Ignavibacteria bacterium
GTCTTTGGAGACGACCGCTTCAAGGACATTCGACGGTATTTCGTGAAAAACGGCGACAAGGTGCTAGTGGAATTCGACGAGATGGAGATCACTAGGGAAATGTACGAGACGAAAACCAAGTCACGCTGGTGAAGCAAGGGCAAGAATGCCACATTGGTCAATTTGCAACCTACCGGTCCGGCGGTCCAAGCTGCCGCCGATTTCCGGTAGGTTGTTTCACATATCCTGGATTGACAAAAACGACAAACATGCTATATTACTGGAAAAAGAGGACAGGTCTTTATTCTCCAACGGACAGTCAGTGGGCGTCGCCCGAGCAACCTAACCTCTTTCGTCGCCCACGGGTACGCGAAGAGGAGTGGATATGCCGGTCAAGAGCGTAATCCCTTTCTTGGCTCTCTGTCTCATTGCATTCGTCTTCGGTTCCTCCTCCTCAGCCTCGCCGAATGGGTTCCATTACGTTCCTCCGCCGGTCAATCCCGACTCCATTCCGTTTGCACCCGCGGTAGACTATGAGGCAGGGGACAATCCTGCGTCGATTTTCCCGGCGGACTTGGATGGGGACGGTGATCTGGATTTGGCGCTGGTGAGCGGTTGCAGCGGCTGATCAGGCAAAGCTGCCTGGTCAGGCAAAGGTGATAACGTGTCAGTCTGGTGGAACAACGGCGACGGTACTTTTGACAGCAGCGTGAGCTATGAGGTGGGAAACTCGCCCTTTTCCGTCTTCTGTGCAGATCTGGACGGGGACAGTCTCCCAGACCTGGCTGTGGCAAACCATGGCAGCGACAGCGTTTCCATTTTGACCAACAACGGCGACGGGACTTTTCAGGCTGCGGTAAACTACGGCACGGGAGGTGCGCCTCGATCCGTCTTTTGCGCCGATCTGGATGGCGACCAGGATATGGATTTGGCGGTCGCGAATTCCTCGAGCAACGACGTCTCCATACTGATGAACGAGGGAGATGCAACTTTTCAGACCAGAGTTGATTACGGCACGGGAATCGAGCCTCGCTCCAACTTTTGTGCGGATCTGGATGGCGACACATATCCGGATTTGGCAGTCGCGAACTGGGCCAGCACGCAGGTTTCCATTCTGAAGAACAATGGTGACGGAACCTTTCAAGCCAGGACTGACTACACCGCTGGATATCTCCCGCATTCCGTTTTCTGCGCGGATTTGGATGCAGACCTGGATCTGGATCTGGCCGTCGCGAACATGGCCTCGCACGATGTCTCCATCCTGAAGAACAACGGCGACGGCACGTTCCAGGATGCGGTCAACTATCGTTCCGGGGACTATGCCGTTTCCGTATTCTGCGCCGACCTGGATGGCGACAGCGATCTGGACTTAGCCGTGGCGAATTATCTGAGCAACGACGTGTGCATAATGAGGAATAGTGGTGATGGAACCTTTCCCACAAAGGTCGACTATGCCGTAGGAGCCGGCCCTCTATGCGTGGTCTGCGCCGATTTGGACGGTGACGGCGATCAGGATCTGGCGGTGGTGAACCAAGACAGCAACAGCGTCTCCATTCTCATCAACAGAACCACAGGATTCACTTGCGGCGATGCCAATGGAGACTGGTCCGTGGACATCGGCGACGTAGTTTGGCTGTTGAATTACTTGTTCAAGTCGGGCCCTGCACCTGAGCCTCTGCGGGTGGGAGATGCGAGTTGTGATGGGATAGTCGATGTCGGGGATGGGATTTACATTCTGAACTACCTGTTCAAGGAAGGGACGGCGCCCTGTCAAGACTTTAATCAAGATAGATAACGGACGACGCGTTGTGGTTGAGCCTGCGGGGGAGGCCGGCTCGCTTGGTTTGTCCAGATCGGTCACATGAAAAGCAGGGGCACGATGATATAAGCCCACAGGTTGGTGAGGAAATGCATTAGAATGCATGGGTAGAGGCTTCTGAATTTGATGAAGAGGTAGGCTGATACGAAAGCTCCCAGGAATATGTATACCATCAGACCGGGTCCGAACATTATGTGAACGCTCGCGAATATGACCGCCGAAAGAACCACCGCTGCCATTACGCTCAACTTCCCCAGTAGTGCGTTAAGAACGTATCCTCGAAACACAAGCTCTTCCGTCAAGGGCGACACGATTACCGGACCGACAAACAGCACAATCCAGTCAAGATGAGTTTTGGCGGAAATCAGCTGATCGCCGCTTCCTCCCCGCCAGAACATGTCAACTCCTATCGCACCGAGGGCGATTTCAGTCAAGTGATATATCAGCAGCACGACCACATAACCCAGGACGGCGTATACCACCTCTCTGGTAGTCAACGATCCCTGGAATCCAACCGCGGTCGCGGACCTTCTCTGTGCTCGAATCAACAATAAGAGCGTAACCGCCGCCAGAATCATCCCGAAATCCCACAGTGCGATGGCGAAAATGGCAATATCGCTGAACAAGTTCCAACTCAAGATGAGGTCGGAAGGATCGCCGCGCACTACCGTGCCCAGCACGAGGAAGACAATGATAGTGAAGCCCAAACTCAACCATGCCAGGTAAAGCCACTTAAGGCTCAAGCCACTGGGGATTGCCGATCTCTCCGGCACAGTGCCTCCGCTTGGACTATCGAACATCCACCCAGTCGATCTCTTAAAACAAAACTGCCGGATACACCCAATTGCCGCCAGCCGAGGCTTGTATCTGAACATACGGTTCTGCGCGCTTCGAGTTCCTCTATCTTCCGAGTATCATTGGAGCCTCCTATGCCAATGAGAGGCGAGTTAAGGATAGTCAACCGCAAGTCTCCAAGTTTGAAGAGACACAGATTCAGTGGTTCCGCTTTCCACTGATTGCGGGTATTGTGGCAGGTTCTTTACGCAATTCGTACGCTACTTAGCCGCATTGACAAAAGGTGTGCTTCGTCTATAATGGTGATGAACGCGAGTTGGGATGTCGAACAAAACCGGACTGCCGGGAGATACCCGGAGAAGGAGTGGAAAGAACCATGGCCAGCATGTTCGCGAAGCACAAGGTGGCGGACTTTGGGAAGTGGAAACGGGTGTACGATGAGCTTGATTGGGCGCGCAAAGAGCACGGCATTGTTGCCGCCAGTGTGCATCGCGCCCCGGAGGACCCCAATCTGATCATCGTCATGCATCGGTTCAAAGACATGGAGTCTGCCAAGAAATTCGCCAACTCCGAGGCTCTGCAGTCCGCCATGAAAAATGCAGGCGTGCAGGGACGGCCGGAGATATGGTTTGGCGAAGACGTGGAGCATGTGACTTATTCTTAACCCGAGTAGACAAAAAAGCCCAGGAGCTCGGTGCCCGGACGCCCAGACGGGCTCAGAGGGAGCCCGTCCGAGCTCCTGGCGCTGGCAAAAACTCGAGGAGACAGATTATGAAAATAGGTGTTCTCGGTACCGGGAACGTGGGCCAAACTTTGGGAAGTGGTTTTGCGAAGCTGGGACATGAGGTGAAAATGGGCTCACGAGACCCGAACCAGGAAAAGGTGAAAGCCTGGGTGAAGAAAACCGGCAAGAAAGCCTCGGCCGGTACCTTCGCCGAAGCCGCTGCTTTCGGCGAGCTGACCGTGCTGGCTGCGGCCTGGGATGGCATGGAGAACCTAGTCCGGATGGCGGATCCGAAGAATCTTGCCGGCAAAGTGGTCATAGAGACCACCAATCCGCTGAGACACTCGGAGGACGGACCGCCAATCCTTGCCCTGGGGTACGATGATTCTGCCGGAGAGCAAATCCAACGCTGGCTTCCCGATTCCCACGTGGTCAAGGCATTCAACATCGTGGGTTACGCTCATATGTTTCAACCCGAGTTTCCTTGCGGCCCACCGGACATGTTCATCTGCGGAAACGACGCCAAAGCCAAAAAGGTTGTGACCGAACTGGTGAAAGCGTTTGGTTGGCCGGTCATCGATCTGGGCGGAATGGAAGCAGCGCGCTATTTGGAGCCTTTAGCCATGATCTGGATTCTTCAGGCAATCAGCTCAAAGTCCACCAATCATGCCTTCAGATTGCTTCACAAATAAATCCCCCCGTGGGGAGCCCGGTGCCTACCCGGACGGGTGCCGCAGGAACGGACGCGCCCGTCCGGGCTCCCCACCCCCCACACATTCCGAGTTTAGCCAAGCTTTCAACACCGGGAATAACTCAAACTGTTTGCCAGACCGGGTGTATCCAAAAGCTATTGACTGGTAGGCCGGGCATCCTGCCCGGCTGATGTCGTCAACACATTGGTCAGGGATCGTCATATCCGTTTCATCCGTTATATCCGTTGACAGCTCTTTGCCTTGTATCTTGCCCGGCCGTTGTCACCCACACACTGCCAATCCAAACCCAATTGTTTTCGATCCGTTCCATTCGTCCATACGGACGCCCCCCGACAGGCCTGTATGGGCGTCCGGGCGTTCCATCCGTTGACAGCTTTATTGATGCTTTGGGGAACGGGAATCCTCGAAGCGCGGTGGCATCAGCGTTTTCTAATACCGACGCATCAATCCGACTCAAGTTATGCTTGACTTCCCTCATCTGTCAGTTATAATTGTCTATGTTGGATGTAGTTATAACAAGGCAACCCAACCTAGTCTCCTATGACTAGAGAACGGAGGCAGAAGATAGCCAAGAAACTAGTAATTTCAGTCATTCTCCTGTTGGTCAGCATGCCGGCCTTTGCCCAATCGGTTGACACTGCTTGGGTAAGAAGGTACAACGGGCCAGGAGACTCCCTTGACCATGGTCTTGCCATGGCGGTTGATGGCTCCGGTAATGTTTATGTTACCGGAGCAAGTATGGGCAGTGCGTCCGGCGATGACTATGCCACCATAAAGTATTATCCCAACGGAGATACCGCCTGGGTGAGAAGATACAATGGGCCGGGGAACAACTCGGATGTGGCTTTCGGCATTGCCTTGGACGGGTCCGGCAATGTCTATGTCACCGGGGGAAGTGTGGGCAGCGGGACAGATCGGGATTATGCCACCATAAAATACGATCCCGACGGAGATACCGCCTGGGTGAGAAGATATAACGGAGAGGGAGACTCCCACGACGTTGCTCTTGCCATAGCCGTGGATGGTGCGGCCAACGTCTATGTAACCGGGGAGAGTTTCGGCGGTTTTGGGACCGACTATGACTATGCCACTATAAAGTACTATCCCAACGGAGATACTGCCTGGGTAAGAAGATACGACGGACCGGCGGACTCAAGTGATTGGGCTCAAGACGTGGAGGTGGATGGATCGGGTAACGTCTATGTGACTGGATGGAGTTACGATAACGCCACCAACTATGATTATGCCACCATAAAGTATTACTCCAATGGTGATGTCGCTTGGGTGAGAAGGTACAACGGGCCGGGAGACTCCACTGATTATGCTCAAGTCATGGCCGTGGATAGTTCCGGCAACGCTTATGTGACCGGACACAGTCACGGCGGTGTGACCTCTTTGGACTTTGCCACCATCAAGTACTATCCCAACGGAGATACTGCCTGGGTGAGAAGGTATAACGGACCGGGAAACAAATGGGACTGGGCTTTCGGCATAGCGGTAGATGGTTCCGGCAACGTACACGTAGCCGGATTCAGTGAGGGCATCGGGAGCGACCAGGACTATGCCACCGTAAAGTATAATTCCGATGGGGACACCGCCTGGGTGAGAAGATACAACGGACCGGCAAACAAACATGACTTGGCTGGCGCCCTGGCTGTAGATGATTCCGGCAACGTCTGTGTGACCGGATGGAGTCGGACCAGCCTGACAGAGGACGATTACATCACCGTGAAGTATTATCCCAACGGGGATACTGCCTGGCTGAGAAGTTACAACGGACCGGCAAACGGGCATGACTGGGGCGGTCCCATAGCCGTGGATGGCTCCGGCAATGTCTATGTGACCGGATGCAGTTACGGCAATGGAACGGATGGCGACTATGCCACCCTAAAGTATGTTCAAAGTACCGACGTGAGGGATGAATCCGGGGATCAGGAAAAACCCGCTGAATTCATTCTCTCACAGAACTACCCCAATCCTTTCAACCAATCCACCAGGATAGAATTCACTCTGCCGCATTCCGGGTTCGTTAGCTTAAACATCTATGACGTCTTGGGAAGAAAGGTCAGGACATTGGCCTCCCAAACTTTGTCTTCGGGTTATAAGTCCGTGTTCTGGGACGGAAGGGACAATTCAGGAGCAGAGGCTGCTTCAGGCGTTTACTTCTACCGCATAGAACTCGCATATTCCGGATTTGACGGGGCTGTAGATTTCACCGAGACCAGGAAGTTGGTTTTATTGAAATAGGTCTCTGGGTCGACCCAATTTGTCATTCTGAAAAGAAAGAAAGTAACTCGAACACCCTTTTAGCCAAGGAGGAGTTGTGCTTAGAGTGCTCTTGGTTTTTTCTTCCATCTTGTTTTTCGCTCAGCCCCTCTTTGCCCAGGTTGACACTGCCTGGGTGAGAAGATATAACGGACCGGGAAATAACTGGGATCAGGCCTATGGCATAGCGGTTGACGGCTCCAACAACGTCTATGTGACCGGAAGCAGCATGGGCAGCGGGACAGAGCGGGACTACGCAACCGTAAAGTACAATCCCGATGGAGATATCGTCTGGGTGAGGAGATACAACGGCCCTGGAAACAGCCAGGATGACGCTTATTCCATGGCCGTAGACGGTTCCGGCAATGTGTTTGTTACCGGGGGGAGTGAGGGGAGTGGGACAAGCCGGGACTTTGCCACCATCAAGTACTATCCCAACGGAGATACTGCTTGGGTGAGACGCCATGACGGACCGGCGAGCAACTACGACGAGGCTTACACCATAGTCGTAGATGGTTCAGGCAATGCTTATGTGACCGGATATGTTTACAGCAGCTCGACAAACTCCTACGACTTCGCCACCATAAAGTACTACCCCCATGGAGATACTGCCTGGGTGAGAACATACAATGGACCGGGAAGCTCCGGTGATTTCGCTCGTGCCATTGCGGTAGATGATTCCGGCAATGTCTACGTAACCGGAAACAGTTACGCCAGTGGGACATCCATTGACTACGCCACCATAAAATATGATTCTGATGGAAACACTGCCTGGGTGAAAAGATACAGCGCCTCGGGAAGCATGACCGATCAGGCCTATGCCATAGCCGTGGATGATTCCGGCAATGTCTATGTGACCGGATACAGCGCTAACGTCGGGACGGACTTAGACTATGCCACCATTAAGTATTATCCCGACGGAGACACCGCCTGGGTAAGAAGATACGACGGACCGGCAAGCTCCGGGGATTGGGCTTTTGCCATAGGAGTAGATGGTTCCGGTAATGTCTATGTAACCGGATATAGTCCCGGCAGTGGAACGTCCCTGGACTGCGCCACCATCAAGTATTATCCCAATGGAGACACTGCCTGGGTAAGAAGATACAACGGACCGGGAAACGGCATTGATGAAGGTCTGGCCTTGGTCTTGGATGGTTCCGGCAATGTCTATGTGACCGGATGGAGCCAGGGCAGCGGGACAAACGATGACTATGCTACCATAAAGTATGATTCGGACGGAAATGAGCTTTGGGTTCAAAGATACGTAGGGCCACAAGGCAGCGATGTGGCCCATGCCATAACCATGGACCATTTCGACAATGTCTATGTGACCGGAGTCAGTCGGGGCACTGATACAGAGAGGGACTATGCCACTGTAAAATACGTTCCATCTCCGTTTCTGCGCGGAGATGCCAACGGAGATGGGATAATCGGCCTGGGGGACGCGATTTATCTGCTTAACTATCTATTCAAGGCCGGCCCTCTCCCGGATCCTTTGGAAGCCGGAGATGCCAATTGCGACGCCAGCTTGAGCTTGGGGGACGCGCTTTATCTGCTCAACTTTCTTTTCAAAGATGGCCCCGCCCCGGGATGCCAGTAGAACACAGGCCGGCTCTAACCCTTCGCTTCCCCCGGAAGCGAGCGTTAGAAGTCGGAATCCAAGCTTAAGTCAGGCCGGGCATCTTGCCCGGCCGCCGTCGCAAGCAGGTTATTGATCAAAAAGCGGGCTGAAGCTGTTTCGATTCAAAAAGGACGCGAAAGCCCCGCAAAGCGGGATCTCCGACAAGCTTTCGCACTCCCAAAACCGCTCTTTTGATGCCTCGGAAATGGAAACTCCCCAAGCGCGATAGCATCGGTAATTCCCAACACCAATACATTAGAGAGAACAATCTCACTGCAATTTCAATGGTGATCGGACGCGTGGCCTCCAGCCCTAACGTGGTAGAGTCGCCCACCCTGCCATTGGGGGAGGGTGTGGGGTCTCCTCTCCCTTGATGGGAGAGGACTAAGGAGAGGGTGACACTTGATGGTTTGGGAACGGGAATTCCCGAAGTACGATGACATCGGCATTTCTCAATACAGATGCACCAGAGTTATTAGCTGGTAGGCCGGGCATCCTGCCCGGCTGATGTCGTCAACACATTGGTCAGGGATCGCCATATCCGTTCCATCCGTCCATACGGACGCCCCCGGGCAGACCCGTCTGGGCGTCCGGGCGTTCAACCCGTTGACAGCTCTTTGCCTGTCATCCAGCCAAAGCCGTGTCCTTGACCGGCATCCTGCAAAGATCGATATGGAGGCGGGAAGTCGCCGGCTCTGAAACCGACTTAGAATGCTGTTGACAAAACCACACAGATGTCTATAATAAGTGTTGACTAACTGGCAAGACGCAGCTTATGGGCGATGCGCGGAGCGAATCTGTCCGGCGCCACGGCGGGCAGGGCCTGATAATGCGGGAACAAAACTATCGACAATCAGGCGCCAATTTGAGGAACGGGTATGACCGCTGGGATTCCGAGATGGTGGATAGACTCTATTTTGGCTAAGCCCTTGAGACGCCTGGTAGAGACACCCAGGAGAATGCTCAAGGGTTGGGTCAGACCCGGTATGACCGTTCTTGATGTCGGGTGTGGAACCGGTGATCATAGCCTGGCGATGGCCAGATTGGTGGGATTGAGCGGACGGGTCGTCTCTGTCGACCTTAAGGGCGAGGCGATCGAAGTTCTCAAGCGACGGGCTGCACGGGCTGGGCTTTCCGAGCGAATCCAGGCGCGGGTCTGCAGCGAGCATGACCTTGAGATTGGTGACCTGGCCGGTCAGGTAGATTTCGCACTTGCTGTGTACGTCGTGCACCACGCAGAGGACGCCCGAAGCCTGATGAGGAACGTTCACGGAGCGCTGAAACCGAAAGGCACTCTTCTGGTGGTAGAACCCGGACATCACGCCTCACCCGCTGAGTGCGAAGCCACCGAATCTGCAGCGGAGGAGGCAGGATTCTCAATCGTCGGCCATCCGAAGTTGTGGCGGGACTGGGCAGTAAGGTTTGTGAAAAGTTGAGGGGGCGAGGTCACCCGTCGTGCTGGGCAAGCCCTGACGTGGTAGACCCGGCTTGGCAAGCAAGCCGGGCCACCCGCCAAGAGAGGTTTTGAATGGTTCAGCAGCAACCAGAAGGATACATCTCGATAATTGGATTCAGCTACTTGAGTCCGATTGTCAGGCTTCTTGAAACACTGGAGTCACTCGACTCGAAAGGTCCCAATCCCGTGCAGGCCTCTCCCCTAGAGAACGGGTATTCGACCGCGATCATCATCCTCACAATGTTACTCGTCGAGTCCGCTATTGCCAGGACGCAATATGTGTTAGGTGAAAAACCTCCTAAAAAGGCCTTGGAGTTCGTGCGCAAAACCTTCGTTAGTTCTGACTTTGTGGATCAACTCGAAGAGCTATTCGTAGTTCGGGATGTGATTGCCCACAATCACGTCTGGGAGGCCGAGTTCATTTGGGACGATCAATTTGGAATGAAACTGATCTCCGCAGCCTTAGAGAAAGGATACGGAGACAAGAAGTACGCAAAGGTCTTCGACTCAGCCACCCGAAAGACACGGCGACTGGGTATCAACCTATTCCCGACAAGGATTTGTCGTGAGGATGCCATCGCTGTGCTGAAGAACGCTGTCGAGTTCCTCAGATTTTTGGAGAGGCTGGACAGACGATATGTTTACATTTCCCCACAACAGGTAAACTTCAGAGGCCGGCCGAGGCCCTTCGTGGATCTGGTGCTTAGCCTGTGAAAGGCGGAGTCATGCTGTGGGTCGGGTATGTCCGCATTCGATCCTACTCGTATCTTAACGCTTCAATG
>CAZWAO010000060.1:0-13021 GCA_964631815.1 uncultured Ignavibacteria bacterium
GTTGAAATACCACCCTTGTTTTATCGGGATTCTAACCTTGATCCCTGAATCGGGATCAGGAACAGTGTCAGGCGGGTAGTTTGACTGGGGCGGTCGCCTCCTAAATTGTAACGGAGGCGCCCAAAGGTTCCCTCAAGCTGGATGGTAATCAGCTGTAGAGCGTAAAGGCATAAGGGAGCTTAACTGCGAGACTTACAAGTCGAGCAGGTGCGAAAGCAGGGCTTAGTGATCTGACGGTTGTGCGTGGAAATGCCGTCACTCATCGGATAAAAGGTACTCCGGGGATAACAGGCTTATCTCCTCCGAGAGTTCACATCGACGAGGAGGTTTGGCACCTCGATGTCGGCTCATCGCATCCTGGGGCTGGAGAAGGTCCCAAGGGTTTGGCTGTTCGCCAATTAAAGCGGTACGTGAGCTGGGTTTAGAACGTCGTGAGACAGTTCGGTCCCTATCTGATGCGGGCGTAGGACATTTGAGAGGAGCTGTTCGTAGTACGAGAGGACCCGAACGGACGAACCGCCAGTGTACCAGTTGTCTCGCCAGAGGCACACGCTGGGTAGCTGCGTTCGGAAGGGATAAGCGCTGAAAGCATCTAAGCGCCAAGCCCACCTCAAGAATAGATGTCCCCCTCGCCTTCGGGCGAGGCTTAAGGCTCCCGGTAGATTACCGGGTTGATAGGTCGCAGATGTAAGGCCAGTAATGGCTTCAGTCGAGCGATACTAATCAGCCGTGCGACTTGACCTAGTTTCTTTCTTTAATCCTGGTCGATTCGGAAAAGCCGAAGAGCTTGCTTTTTCGGTCTCTCTATGAAGTCTGTCGTAAAATCTTGCAGAGAATGGCGGATGGGCTGCGGGGTTCATGAACTATGAACCACGAACCACCCGCCAAAATTCTCTCTTTTAGAGAATTTTCCGGCGGCCATAGCGAGAGGGAAACACCTGTTCCCATTCCGAACACAGAAGTTAAGCCTCTCCGCGTCGATGGTACTGCTCGGGTAACTGGGTGGGAGAGTAGATCGCTGCCGGGATAAAAGTCGAAAATCCCGATCCCTGTGGGTCGGGATTTTTCTTGTTGACAAAGTCTCCAACGGGGCGTTGTTTTGCCTGAGGGAGAACAGCTGGTCACTGCGTATATTAAAAGAAGCTTGGAGATGGTCATGCGAAATCAGGAGGAAAACGGATGAAATTTTCCTTAACCGACTACATTGATACCGCCATGTCTTGCGCCGAGTACGATAAGCTCGAGGATGGTTCCTTCGCCGGACGAATACGAAAATGCAAAGGAGTTATCGCCTTTGCCAGATCCTTGAAGGAATGCCAGGAGCGCTTGCGATCGACCTTGGAGGATTGGATAATATTAGGACTCAAGTTCGGTCATCATCTTCCCGTGATCAATGGCATAAATTTGAATCGGAGACCAAAACGTGAGTCCGTGGGCGCCCTGTAAACGAAGAGAGTTCATCAAGAGACTACGGAGACTCGGATTTGATGGTCCGTTTGCTGGCACGCGTCATCACTTCATGGTCTACGGAGAAAGTCGCTTGGCCATTCCTTCAAACAAAGAATACTCCACACCTCAGTTGAGAATGATGCTTCGAGAAGTGGGATCGATTCTGGGCAGGAGAATCAGGGTGGGTGATTGGAATCGTCTTTGATGTTTGTAACCGAGTTGGAGTCGGAGTACTTTGACTTCGCTCAGGACAATATCCTATTGCTGTAGGATAAACTTCAAAATCCCGATCCAAGTGGGTCGGGATTTTCTTGTTGACAAGAACCCCGGCGAACTCGTAGGCTGGGCACCCTGCCCAGCCTGGATCTCCCGCCGAGGCTGGGAGCCTCGGCTACGAAACTGGGGTTTTTTTGTTGACAGGGACTGTGTGAGATGGTTGCTTGAGGCGAAATGAGAATATATTCTATAACCTCTCCCCTTTTGTCCCCCTCTCCTTATCAGGAGAGGGGAATTTAGACGGTGAGACTAATGTGGAGTGAATTATGAAGAAAAAGAATCCTTGGGTGGCGGCCATTTTGAATCTCTTTCTTCCGGGAGTAGGTTTTGCCTACTTGGGTTCGGCGCCTCTTATTATTGCAGGATATGCACTCTTCATCTCTGATTTGGCCATCGGGGTGATCTACTACAAACACACGGTGGGAATGGCTTCAAGACCGTCGTATTGGGTTTGGTCCATTCTGAGCGCCATTTCGCTGGCCGTCATCACGTTCGTTCTGACGGGAATCCGCAACAAAAGCATTGAAACACACCGGCCGCAAGAAATAGCTGCTGTGAATTCGTAGGCTGGGCACCCTGCCCAGCCTAAGTTTCCGTCGAGGCTGGGAGCCTCGACTACGAAACTCCATTGTCGTCTCCCCAAAGAACTAAGCCGCCTTTTTATCGGGTGTCTCTCTCGCCAGGGGCGGGATCGCTCTACAGGCTCGTCTGGGTGATCCGACTTACTCTAATTCCGTTCTACCTCTAACTGAACCACCCGATAGGAAATACGAACTTCCAGGTAGGCATAGATCGTTCCGACAAATACCAAAGCAGTGCCGATCAAGAAGAGTATCAATGCGGGAATCTGACTTCTCAGAATCCACCCCAAGTCTCTCAGGGCGATGGAAAGTGAGGTGAGCATGAAGAAAAGCATCCCGGCATAGATGTTGAGTATGGAATTCTTGTCCCACCGGGCCCTTCTCAGAAGCCGAAGTATCTGATTTTCTATGCTTTTTAGCCTTCTCTCCTGGAATCTGTTCAGGGAATCGTGCAGTCTCAACTCTCTCATTTCCTCATTCAGCTCGCGGATGCGAGTGATGATGTTCGAGTATTTGTTTTGCAGACCCAACAGAAAAAGCCCGCAGGCCGATAACATCACAGCCGGCGCCAACATGTCGGCGATGAACTTGGTGATCTCTATGTTTCCAAACACCGTGGCCGCCTTTCTCGCTATTGTTAACCCACTAAAGTAATGTCAGGAGCCTATGGCTCCTGACCTACTGAACTGAACTCTCGCCGAGGCTGGGAGCCTCGGCTACGAAACTCCTGACCTACGATTACCAGCAATACGATCTATTCGCGCGAAAGTTCCATCACTACCACGTCCGGCGGTGCGAGAAAGCGGATGGGCGGACCCCAGGTGCCTGCTCCCCTGCTCACGCAGAGGTATGATCCGTCTTTCAACTTCAGGCATCCGTCATCTGTAGGATAAGTTAGCTTAGTGAATATACTGAAAGGAAAAATCTGTCCCTTGTGAGCATGTCCGGAGAGCTGAAGATCGAAAAGCCCCAGCGCGCCCTTGTCGAGCAACGGCCTGTGCTTGAGGAATAGAGTGAAATTCCCTTTGGGAAGCGATGAAAGCAGATCGTGCTCGGTCATTCCTGAGGAACCGCTTGAAGACCTAGTTTCGTGGTCGTCAACTCCGGCAACGTTCAGGAAACCATCCACGGTGGTTGCCTGTCCCCTCAAGACGGTGAAACCCGCCTTCCGGGTGAAATCGAGGGCTTTTTCCAGCCCGGCATAGTATTCATGATTTCCGGTAACGGCAAACTTCCCCCAAGGCGGATTGACCTGTTTGAGCAGCCTGATAGCCTCAGCCAGGTTACACATTTCACCGTCCACCAGATCGCCCGTCGACACCAGTAGATCCGGGTTCTCGCGCTTGACGATATCGAGGATTTTCCCAAGCTTCCTCTCCCCTACCATCACTCCCAGATGCACGTCCGAAATCTGAACGATCTTGAAATTCCCCACTCGCTCGGGAATCTTCGCTGACTCGATGGTCATCCTTTCCACGTGGATGTCGGCGGCCTCGAAAAAGCCGTATACGCAGATGCCCAAAGCCAACGCAAATGGAACCAGGAAATGGTAAGGCGTCACGCTGGTGAGAGAACTCAGATTCTTCGAAGCAATCAGCCCACCCAGCCAGACCAACAGGCGAAAAAGGTCGATCACTATGGAGACAGAGAAGAACAGAAACAGAATTGCCATCCAGGTGTATCCGATGTAGCCGAATACTCCGGCGATAGGCTCCAGACCGGGCCTCTCGAAAGCGCGAATCAAAATGGGTGCGAAGACCATCAGCGCTAGAAAGCATATTACCGGCACCGCAGTCTTGGGTCCAAAGCCCAAGGCGGATTTCGCCTTGAGGTACATGTACAGGTGAAACCCACCATATATCAGAAAGAAGATTAAGAAAAACATAATCATGGACAATGTCGATCGAGACATCAGAGCCTGCCTGGGATTCTAAGGCTTATGGAGACTGCTCCGGGGCCACTTTGCCCCACATATAAGCGAAGCTGATCTTGTGAGTGTCTCCCAGAACCGAGTGGCTGACATAAGCATAATCTAAGACGAACTTACCGAATTCGAAGCCGACTCCCAGGGTGTAACGCGCGGGAGCGGTTTCGATTCCGAATCTCAGGGGCAGATTCTCCACTAACATGATCTCCTGACCCAAATGAAGCTGCTCTTTGTATCTCTCTTCATAGCTCAAATCTGCAAGGAGTGTGACCTCCTTGAAAGGGAAAACGGCCAAACCCAGGCAGAAATTTGCGGGGATATCGTCTGAGCCTTTGACCAGTCGGGATCGATTCAGGTTCCTGGCCGCAAGGCCCAACTGGAGCTTGCCGTTGGCCTTCCACACCGAGCCTATATCCACCGAATAGGCGGAAAGGCTGTTATACTCAGACGAAAAAGAAACGTGCATCAGTTTGGCATTTATGCCCAGGGATAGATAGTTCGAGAGGCTATAGGCGCAAGCCAAGTTGAACTGACTCTCTTGGTAATAGTCTTGTTTTCCGAACGAGCTCCACGCCCCACCCAAGCAAAGGCTCCCTAATGGAATTGCAACGGCCATCTCGGCCTGGGTAAGCTCGTCCAGGTTATAGAGACGAGCAAGCCCGGCTTGAATGCCCTTGTGTTGGAAAAAGCCTAACGCGCCGGGATTGGCCAGGAAAGCAGAGGGTTCGTCCGTCAAAGCGACGGACGAATTCGCCAGACTGAGCCTCTTGGCGCTTAAACCGGGGTTTTCGAAGGCTGCCTGAGCGGAGCAAAAATCGAGCAAAAGAATCAGAAGAAGGAAGCTTGTCGTTTTCATGTCTTGGAAGACCCATCTTCTTACCTCTCCCCCTTGATCCCCCTCTCCGTAAAACGGAGAGGGGGAATCGAAGATCCGTAGGAAAGGGGGTGAGGTCTATCTTCTCCTCGCCACCACCAGTGTCTTTTTGGCCTGACTTCGCGAATTACCTGTCGCCTCAGCCCACACAACATAAACCCCTATGCGGACGGTCTCACCATCATCGTCTTTTCCATCCCAGGTAAGCTCTCCGGACGCACTGGGCTCGTCCTTGGCCAGCGTTTTGATCAGTCGACCCCGGACGTCATATATCTTGATGGTTAGATTCGACTCCAGCGGCAAAGCGTAGCTGAACACGGCCTGATCTTCGAACCCATCGCCGTCCGGCGAAAATGGATTCGGCTGAATGTCCAGTTGAATTGTGCTCGTGTAGTCGACGCTGACGCTGTTTTTCCTGCCTGGCGTGCTCCCATCGGACGAGACGCAGCAGAGCCAATCCTCGCCGTCCCATGAGACTCTCTCCAAAGACACGCCGTCTCCACAATCCTTGTCCCAGGTGAAAATCTGAACGTTCTCCTCTGGATCAACCAAGCTGATAGTTCCGGCGGAATTGGTCAGGCTCATCTTGGCTTGGACTGCCGGAAAGTACTCACCGGGCGCATCACCCCAGACGCCGCTGGCGTCTCCCCAATGGCCCTCGAAGCTGGCAGAATCCGGAGGAAGGGAAACGAGCTGACGAGCGATCACCAAATATCCCTTGGCAGGCATGACGACGTCGGCTGTGAACAGCGTCGTATCCTCTTTGCAGATGAAGTACCATCCTTCCAGATTGTGACTCAGCGAATCCACATTATATAGCTCCACCCATTCCAGCTTGGTCGAAGATCCTGGCTCGTTCGCCAGGACCTCATTTATGGCCACCAGGTCTGCGGGAACCGCCTCCCTGGGAACTAACCACAGGATGAAAAGGACCATCAGCGGCAGTAATCGACCTACTGCCCTTTTGCCACTCCTTTTCACCTTTCGATTATCCATGTTAGCTGTCTTGTTTGGGCACTCGAATGCACCTGCAGAATCCGTGGTAGATGGCGCATATTCCGCCGAACAGAGCGATAAAACCCCAAAACAGGGGCCGAGCGACTATGTGGAGAAAAGTCGGCTTGGAATAGGGCAAAAGGTAAACGCCCCAGGCGATCATGGCCGCACCGATCACCACCGAGGTATGGCCGAAAACCAAAAGGGAGGTTCGATCCCCACGCCACCCCAGCCAAACCAGAGAGAGACCGAATAGCAGCGGAATCAACCCAGCCAGACTACCTTGGCTAACCACACCAAGCAGACCCAGGATACTTAAGACAACTCCTAGAATGAACGTAACCCAGCGGCGCGGCCTCATGTCTTCTCCTTCCCACTACCGTGAGGTTGCCTGTCTATCCAGGGAGACAAATGAGCACTGCATCTCACCGAGCACTCAATCGCCATCGTCTCCCCTACTCTACTCACTCCGCAAACGAAGGAATGTATTTTCAAATAAGACATACGAGTTATGTCATTCTACAGAAAAAGCAACCCGCAGGCAAGCGATATTTTAAGAAGAAAACTATAAAACGGTTTTTTCCTGGTAACGGCATTAACCGTTGAACCCGTTTCCGCCTCGGCGTGTATTATTTGATATGCGTTGAGTACACGTACCATCCTAACGTGATTGCGAGTTATCGTCAAGTTTCACCTATTCTCATAGGAGGCCTCGGTGCGCAGATTCATTCTATGTTCAGCAATCGTCTGTATCTGGGTTCTTCTGGGGCAGGCGGCGTTCTGTCCGGCTTCCGAGCCGGAGGTTCTGTCATATGATATCGCGGTGACGCTGGATTCCTCCCTCAACTCAGTCGACGTGTCGGCTTTGTTGGATCTGCGCAAGCTCGACACAACCAGCAGTATGGCCATGCTTCTCAGTTCCAATACGAAAATGCTGTCCATCAAAGCGAAAACAAAAGATGCATGGTTTGACGTGGAAGGCAAACAGACTTCAGGCGATTCGCTGCGTCTTTTTTTTCCTTCCGACCTTGCTACGGCCGACAGCCTGACCCTTCGGTTCGACTACCGGCTGCCCGTTGACCAATTCCATGATGTGATCGTGTTGGATCGGGGTAATCGCTGGTATCCGCTGATAATGGATCAAATCGCCCGGGTTCGAGTTACGGTGGGTGTGCCGAGTGGGTATCGCGTCTTCTCAGCTGGCGATCCGGTCCAAAGCGATACCTCGGGGAACGGGTCTAAGTACGTCTGGGAGACTAAGATTCCGGTATTCAAAATCCCTTTGGTGATCGCCCGCGTCAACATGTATCAGGAGACTAGCCAGCAGGTGGACGCTAAGACCATTAGGCTCTATTCGTTTTCTGCGGACTCGGGGTTAAGAGAGAAAGTCATTTCCGAGATTTCCGATGCGTTCGATTTCTTCACCAAACTGATGGGCGACTATCCGCATGCCGGCCTCAGCCTGGTCGAAATTCCCGAACTGGAAGGAACGGACATAGCCAGCGGCCTGGTGCTGACCGGGTCAAAGGACCTGGAACTTGTGCGGAAGGGCTACTCTGACGCCCTGCTTCTTTCCACGGCGGCACAGTGGATGGCCGCAGGCGTTTTCTTCGAGTTCCTGGGCCGGGGATTCTGGTTTCTGCAGCTTTCCCTTCCCCATCACCTGCGACTGATGTATATCGAGCACGCCAGAGGCGAGGACGCTTTTGCCGAACAGCTTCAGCACGGCTTGGAAGCATACAGGCAGGCCGCCGAATCGGGAAACGACGTGCCGATTCTGGACGTCGACTTTCCCAATACCAGGGAGAAAGCCACAGCCATCTATGGCAAAGGACCTTTCGTGCTTGAGAAGCTGCGAATCGCGATGGGAGAGACAAATTGGGAGAAATTCCTTCGGGACATTTATCGCGATTACAGAGGCCGAATTCTGACCTATGATCGGTTCCTGGAGTATCTTTCGAAGTATGATCGGGACGGCACCCGCGTCGGGATGCTCAACAAGATGCTGTCCGAAACCGGAGTTCCTGAATGACTACAAGAGGAGTCCGGCGAGAAATCTCTTCGGACCAGAGAACGGGAAATTCAAGATGATCCGGGACAGCGGCTGCATTCGGGGCCATTCTGCAACCGAGTCTATTACCGCCAGGCCCTATCGCCTAACTGGGTCGACTTCGCCGTGGGTTTACGTTGCGTCAAGAATCTGTACTAAACTCTTTGAGTCCGCAAATTAGACATTAGACAAATCACATGCTCAAATGAGCTCTCTCAGTTTGAAACTGACCTTCCTGTTTGTCTTACCACGCCTGACGAGCAACTGAACTTTCTCACCAGGTTTGCTCAATAGGTCCCTTACCTCATAGATGCTATAGTTTTCGACATCGCTGCCGCTTATCTCTATTATTTCGTCTCCGGCTGCCAAGCCGACTTCAGAGGCGGGCGAATTCGGATGGATACGATCGATCATCATTTTGTTGTCGGAGGTCGGGCGGACTTCCAGACCGGAACAATTCACCTTAAACGGAGCCCCAAACAGGTGATTCGGCTCCAGATAAACTCTCTGCCTGCTGTAATCAAATACGATGTTGAATCTTTTCAGGACTTCATTGCCTACGATACCTGCAAGGGCGGAAGTGGACAAGGCTCCGGATTTGGCTTGCGCTAAGAGCACCGGAATTTTCGAAAAGTCAGAGCCTCCCAGCCTAAAGCTGCGGATTCTTGTTTGATAGGCCGTGAAGGTGGCATTCCTGGCGTGCAGGCGACATCCCAGACGTTTGCCGGTTTTCGACAACAGGTTGTTGTCGCCCACAAAGGGAGTGCTGAAAGCTACTGTCAGCTCCGCGCCCGTATCTATAAGAAACCTCCCTTGTACGATCTCTGTATTGTCCAAAACGATCGCGGCATTGATGGTAGAAAAATAAGAATTGACCGTGATACTACAGGTTTCACCGTTTCCTTTATAGGTGTATCCTGTCTGGTCATATATCTCGAAAGTCATCTTGTCGTAATCTATTCTTACCACGTAATTCTGCAGGATTTCATTGCCGATAACACCATCTACGTTCTGGCCGGTAAACGACTCCAGGTACTTCAACGACTGCTTGTTGAACTTGATTTCATCCAACTGGAACTCCCCGATCATCATCGTAGCCTGGGGGATCACTTGTTCCACAAAGGAACCATCGCCGTAGTCCTTCACCTGGCCCCGGGATGCCAGGCCCAGGTTTTCAGCCGTAACCGAATCCATCACGGCCTCGGTGCATCCCGTGTCGAAGAGGAAATTCAGTCTGTCCGAACCGTTTACTTGCACGGTTATGAACACGTGCTCGCCTATCAGCTTGAATGGAATCCTGGCAAGCGGCTCTGCCCCTTGTGAAGGCCGACCCGCCGCCAGAGTGATTAGGGCTGCGGTGAGAAAGAGTATGTGTTTAATCGTGCTCATGGCCGAATTCGACTTGAAATGGCCGAAAGCCGCCAGCGACCCACCACCGGCAAACCTGCAACCATCACCATCCCCAGGGTAGATGAGCATGCGCCAGATGGTGCGGATGTGACCAAAACGCTTTCTGGTGATTTTCCCCAACCCGCCGGATTCATCCTCCGGTTCACGGAGATCACTCCCGGCGCTGTCAACACCATCCATGACGAGATCTTCGTTCATAGTAGTCTTGTTCTATGCCCGGGCAAAACGCTTCAGCTTTTCTGCTTGAGCCTTCTGGTATGATAGGTGGTGTTCATTATGTACCACTGATCTCCGACCTTGAGCAGATTGTAATAGTCGGTGTACACCGCGTCGGAGAAGGCCAATTCCGCTTTCGCCGAGGCAGCAGTGCCGGTGACATCAATGGAGAGAATCTTCTTCTTGCTTATCTTGTTGAACGCGTGTCCGGGATCGCTCTTCACCTGCCCAAGAAACTTATCCCAGCCCTGCACCGGCATCCTGCACAGCCCGTTTTGACCCATGGAGAATGATTGCTGAAACGGATGCAAAGCCTCCCTGATTAGATCAAGGTCCAGTTTGTCCACACCGTCGAAGAAACGATGCAGAGTCCGTTCGATACTCCTCTTCTCCTTGTCCGTATCAACCATCGGATTCACCTCCTAGAGTTACAGGAAGTTGATGTGTCGTCAATTTCAGGATACGTCGACAGGTAAGGCGGGGTTGCAGGTTCTGCCTGATGATTGAGCTGCGTTCCTGATTTTGAAGCTGACGATGAGTTCAAATGTGGCGGTCACCGCTTGAAGCGGAAGCTTATGGCATCCTGCTTGCAAACCTTCAGGCATTCGCCGCATGAGGTGCAATCCGGCGCGGACTTGGTTTTCTCGTCGATCAGCTTGGCAATAGTGGGGCAGGGGCTGGCCTCGACACAATCCCTGCATTGTGTACACCGAGAGTGGTCGACTCGCACTCTTCCCGGTGCTATCTTCTCGCACAACCAGGTTAAGGCGCCGATGGGACAGATGGCATAACAGAACGGACGATACAAAACCAGACTGGCTGCCACCAGAACCACGAACATGACGATCCACAGGGTGTCGATACTCCAGTGCAGAAGCTCGAAGAAGTTAATGGGGTCGTACACGCTATAGGCTGAATAGGCGGTCCATATCTGGGCGGTGAATTCGGCTCCCACCTCCTTGGCCAAGAGGGCAATCTGCGAACGCACCATGAAGAAGGTGAGGAAGAACATTCCCAAAAGCGCCATGCGGATGGAGTTGAAGGCGGTGAAGTTGAATTGCTTCCAGCGGGGCTTGAAGGGAATCTTGTTGACCAGGTCCTGCATTGCTCCTAACGGACAAACCCAGCCGCAGAAAAGCTTCCGGCCGATCAGGCTGGGAATGAACATTGCTAAAAAGATCGCGCCGAAAATCGGGAGAAACTGGCCCATGGTTAGCCTGAACATGAACAGCTTGGTCACGCCGCACATGGGGCTGGGATGAAGCGGGAAAATGAGGTCCAGGCCGAATACGACAAAGGCCAATGCCATCATTCCGATCCTGACCCAGCGATTCACCCACCTGCCCAGCAAGAGTATTAGGCCGACCCCGGCCAGAATGAAAAACGAGATATACTTTGGGGTGAGGAGTATGTCGATTACCCCGGGCGATTTCCCCCGGTTGCCTTGATGTTCCTGTTCTTCGGAGGCTGCCGTCGCAGTCTCTCCCCCACCGGTCTCAGTTTGTTGCTCCTCAGCCGCCTGGACTTGGGCATAGCCAGCTGTAACCGGTGACGGCAAACCTCCAATCTGCACCAGAAAAAACAAAAAGAGCGAAGCTAAAATAGACAGCCATATAGTCCGCATAATCTCCTCCTTATCCCGCAATATAAGGCTCTCGCCCAGACTGTCAATGCAAAAGCCGCTGGCCTCCAGTCTTTCTCACTTACTTGCTCGAAAATCGGTGGACAGCCAAGCTCGACCGTGCTAACTTGGAGCCATGTCGAAGTTGAGTTACAAAGAGATGGTCCGGGCCATGACCCACTGCGATTCCGCTTACGACGGGAAATTCTATGTGGGGGTACATTCCACCGGAATCTACTGTCTGCCGTCCTGTAAGGCCAAAAAGCCAAAACTGAAAAACGTGGTCTTCTATCGCACGCGGGAGGAGGCCATTGGCGCGGGCCTGCGGGGATGCCAGCGCTGCAAATCGGAGAGATTCCCAGACGTTTTGCCTCTGTGGCTTCACACCACTTTGAAATACATGCGAGAGCACCTGACCGAGAAACTCTCGCAAGATAAGCTGGTTCAGATGACCGGGGTTGACATCTCGACGGTTCGTCGGTATTTCAAGACGCATCTGGGAATGACGCCTTTGGCGTTTCACCGAAAGCTGCGCTTGGATTATGCGCGCAGATTGATCGAGTCGGGCCACGATTGTCTGGCCGCCGGATATGAATGCGGATATGAATCCGCCAGCGGTTTTCGCCAGGCATTTGTTCGGCAATTCGGTAGACCACCAGGGAGGTTTTATGCAAAACGATAGAATAGTGTTTCGTGATGTGAAAAGCCCGCTGGGCCGGATGATTGCTGGTGCCACCTCAAAAGGCGTTTGCTTCTTGGAATGGCATGATCGCGGCGGTGTGGCGCGGATCAAAGAACGAGTGGAAAAGCGCTACAAGATGCCGCTTGAGAAGGGCAATAACCGGCATTTGGATGAGCTAGAAAAAGAGCTGACCGCCTACTTTGCCGGAAAACTCAAAGCATTCAGAATATCGGTTGACGTGACCGGCACGCCGTTCGAGAGAAAGACCTGGGAGCAACTTTTGGCCATTCGTTACGGCCAGACCAGGTCATATACCCAGATTGCACAAGCTCTTGGCAAGCCGGGTGCACGCAGGGCCGTGGGCCGGGCCAACGGCGCTAACTACCTCTCTATCGTCATACCCTGCCATAGGGTGATCGAAGCCAACGGGAACCTACGCGGATATGGGGGCAAGGTCTGGCGCAAGAAGTATCTGTTGGAACTCGAAGCAGGCTTAAAGCCTGCTCTGCCGGAATAACTGCAGATTGCAGGTCGGATATGCCTGCCAGCCATGGTCCGTAGGACTATCCGACGCATTCTCCTGTTACATCGGGACTTTGCAGTCCCGATGCATTCCCTGAAAAGGCTTTGTCCTCACGTCGGGATAACAATATCCCGACGCAACTTGAACATCACGGTGACGCTGGATTCCCTCCTCAACTCAATGTAGCCAAGAATAATCCTTGAACCTCTTTGGGGTCGACGTGTATTACTGGCTGAAACGGATCGGCTAGACTAATGTATGGTTGAGGAGGTTCAAAATGATGAAACGATTTCATTATATCTTGTGGGCAGTTGTTCTTCTGGTAGTGTTCGTGGATTATGCCATCATTGGGCACTCCCAGAGCGCCAAGCCGGAGAAGGTGTGGCGCATTGTCTACGTGCAGAAGCCCAATGATT
>CAZWAO010000061.1:0-9229 GCA_964631815.1 uncultured Ignavibacteria bacterium
GATAGGCGGGGCCGATCCCGCTTTTCGTCCACCGTCCGCCGACCACCGCAAAACCAAATTCTGTCCTTTGTCTTGAATATTCTGGGTAGGATTGAGAAGATACGAACCATGAACCACGAACTACTAACCGCCTTAAAAATGCGGGGCCGATCCCGCCTTTGGCGGGACGACCCCTGGCTTGACAGCTATCTATGAACCATGAACTGTGAACTGACTTAAAAATGCGGGGCCCATCCCGCCTCTGGCGGGACGACCCCTGGCTTGACAGCTATCTATGAACCATGAACTGTGAACTGACTTAAAAATGCGGGGCCCATCCCGCCTCTGGCGGGACGACCATAGTTCGATTTCAACCCATAAACTGCAAACAACAAAGTACGCTTGAACGCTATTGGGACAGACCCTCTCCAGGTCAGAACTCTTTGAGTACGACCACTCCTTTTCTCAACATCAACTCTGCGTACTCCTTTCCGTTCATTGGACATCGAAGAAGGTCGTCAAGTTGCCCAAGTGAATCCAGATGGAGTTGACCCTTCATCCACTTCAGCAGAGTGATTGGGTAGTCCTTGTAGCCGGTGCCCCTGGAGATTTTCATCCTTATCGCGGTTCTCTTGCCTTGATATAAGAAGTACCAGAATCGGTGATCCCTACCATCTTCTTTCTCGAATCCTTTGTCTGCCAGGGATCGCTCAATGGTATCTCTTGAGATCGCCTTCATTTGCCGTGGAATTCGCTGATGATTGCTTCGTACTTCTGCAGAAGCCGACAGGCATCCTCGGTGAGCTTCTCTTTGGGTGTCTTCTTGTAGGAAAGGTAGTCGTGGATGAAGAATTCCGAAAAGTCCTTCAAGGCATCCTCTTTTGTAAAACCAGACCCGAAAATGTTGAACCGCGTGTTTTGAAAAAAGAATAAACCATCGTCCTTCGTTAGTTCAATGTCTAAGAAGACTCCTCCAAAAGTTACTCGACCTTCGCTGCTTCTAAGCTCGCTAACGTAGTATTTCGCTGGTGCTGTTTGAGGTATCGCTGCTTCAGCTTGTGCAATGGCCGCAGCATACTTTTTCGCTGACGCAAGCATATCCGAGGAGAGTTTTCGATTGTGGGCGGCCTTAACCTCCTCCAGAAAGGGAGTGTAGCGTAACGGTTCCCGATCGTAGGAGGTCGAGGTTGGGAATCTCGTATCGTGCGACATACTCAGGGCTCCTGATCCATAATCTTCCTGTAATGATCCGTCACCAAATCCTCGAAGATCTTCTTCGTATGTTTGTGCGATTCATCTATATACGTCTCGATTTTCGAGAATGTCAAACTACCTTCATGAAAGTAATCAAAATCCAGCACTATCACTTCGGTCTCCCTGTCGTCAGGGAGTTTTCTATATTGAATCAATATTCTCACGGCGCCGTCGCCTATTTTGGCGAACAGCACGGTGTGCAGGAAATCGTATTGTCCTGGTATAGATTGCGGCATTCGGAATCCGAAGTTAAGGTACTTGGTGAGGGGTATGACACCATTCTCTCTCAATACGGGAATGTGGTTCACATATCGGAGACCAGTCCTATGAAGCACCTGGATTCCGAACTCTTCCGCAAACGTCGTCAGGTATCGAAGCGCTTGTTCCTTGAATTCGGCAAAACCAGAGTACTTATATCGATGGAAAGAGCACTTGTTAACCGAGAACTGAATACCTTTCTCCCTCTGCTTGTCTCGAAAGAGGTAGTCTTTCAGCGCATATGGTTCGGAGGCATCAGCTAATGGGAAGTTCACTTCTGGGAACTCCTCCCTAATCCTGCTATAGTACTCATCTCTCCTGCATTCTATCGCTAGCTCAGGGGGAAATCTTATCTCAAACACTGATTCCACCAGTGGAGAGTTCTTGTATAACTTGCCCATAGATAATTCGCCTCCCCTAATAACGTGGACTAGAATTCACGGAGAATTGAAACCTTCGTGCACTAAACCTCGCGGTTGCCACAAGAAAATGAAAACGTGAACAATGCGGGGCCGACGAGACTTGAACTCGCGACCTCTGGCTTGACAGGCCAGCGTTCTAACCAAACTGAACTACGACCCCGGCATTAAATCAGTTCTTGGTTCGTGGTTCATGGATCGTAGCAAGACTTCCTGACCACGAACTACGGACTATGAACCATTAACTAAATATGGGCGGTACTGGGTTCGAACCAGTGACCTTCTGCGTGTAAGGCAGACACTCTAAACCAGCTGAGCTAACCGCCCGAAATCCAAACAGCCAAAAGTCTCCTGTAAAACGGCAGGCCGGATGGCTGTGTTTGTGTCTGATTGATCGATCAGGCGCTTCTTTGGGCTTCGGGAGGCTTCTCCTTCCCTCCGTTGATGATTATGGCGACGGGAATTATCACGCAATAGCCCAGCACCAGAAGGATGGGCGCCAAGGTGATGGAACCGTAACCTAAGGTCACGTAGCCGATCACGATGATCAACAGTCCCAAAGCGAACAAAACGTAGTTCTTCCTGCCGAAGGGCAAAACCGACTTCTCTTTCGGCCCCTGAGACTTAGTGGCCGCCGTAACCTGAGGTTTTACCTTACGCTTGTCCTTTGCCATTTTTTCCTCTTTTCGCCGAGTCCCAATGTAACCAAGAATCCTAATAAGTCAAGCGAAAACGCTATCCTCGGGACGGCTGTGGCTTATTGATCTTAAGGGTCAGTGCCCGGTCCGAGGCTGCTGTTTCTCCATCTCTAATACGCGTTTTTGGGCGAAAACCAATCCCTCAAAGTCAGAAGCAGTATCTTGATGTCGAAAGCCAGGGACCAGTTCTCCACGTAGAACAGGTCGTACTTGGTTCTCTCCTCTATGGACGTATTCCCCCTTAATCCGTTAACCTGCGCCCAACCGGTTATTCCGGATTTGACCTTGTGGCGCAAGAAGTAACGCGGTATCCCCTCCTTGAATTTATCGACAAAAAACTGCCTTTCTGGACGGGGGCCCACCAGGCTCATATCGCCTCTCATCACGTTGAAAAGCTGAGGAAGCTCGTCTAAGTTGTATCTACGCAAAATGGTTCCGATCTTCGTTCTGCGGGGATCATCCTCGGTGGCGAACACCGGACCGGTCTTGCTCTCGGCATCTTGTCTCATGGACCTGAACTTCAACTGCGCAAACCTTCTTCCGTCGCGGCCCAGCCTCTCCTGCCGGAAAAACACGCTACCTGCGGAATCCAGTTTTATCATGATGGCCAAAAGGGCAAAAACCGGCGAGAGCAGAACCAGGCCGGTCGAGGAAAGGGTTACGTCCAAAGACCTTTTGAGCATCCGGTTCCACCCCTCCAAGGGCGTGCGTCCCACGGAAATCAAGGGTATTCCGTCCAAGGACACCACCTTGGCCCGGGCCGCCATCATCTCCAGCATGTCGGGCACGATCTGAAACTCCACCCTTAAGTCCTGACAGTTTAAGACGATTTCCATGATCTGGTGGTGATACGACAAGGGCAAAGCCAGGATCACCAACCCCACGTCCTGGTCTTGGATCAGGCGCCAGAGATCGTCCAGAGTCCCCAGCACCGGGATACCCTCCAAGTCCTGCCCATTACCGACTTCGCATCCGGCCTCGATCAGACCGGCCAGCAGGTAGCCGGGCTGGGGCTTCTCGCTCCATTTTCTGAAAAGCGAAACCCCCGTCTCCCCTGTCCCCACGATCACCGCCTTCCTGATTCCGTAACCGCGCTTGGAGAGACCATGCTCCAGCCTGGCCATGAGCCTTCTTTCGACGTAAAGCAGTCCCATGCCCAGAATCCAGGAGGCCACCAGGGTGGCACGGGAATACGAGGTGCCTCGGTAGAAGAAAGTGAACGCCAAAATCATCAGGAAGCCCAGGGTGGCCCCTTTGGCCAGGAGGTAGAATTCTTCAAAGCCGGTTCTGGGTCGGGTGCTCTTGTACAGCCCATACGCATTGAACACCGCCACCCAAACCACCACTACGAATATCGATCCATAAAGGTAGAAGGACAAGGGCGGCACGCCCTTGGTAATCGGGACCAGTTTGGTGACGGGGCTTTGGAACCTGAGCCAGTAAGCCAGGATGAAGGACGAGAAGATAACCAGCACGTCCGTCAGGAACAACAGAAATGGAAATATGTGTTTTAAGGATTCCTTCTTCATCGCATGCTCTTTTGATGTTCCTCGAGCTTCGTCTCCACAAAATCCTTGATTCTCTGTCGAAACACCTTTCGGTCGAACCGCAGCACGTGCTGCCTTATCACCTCCGGCTCGAAATGAGCCGAGTCCGAGTAGTTCACCGCTTCCATCAGAGCTTCGACGGTCTGAGGGTGGAAGAATACGCCGGTGGCGGAGGAAGATGCATCTTGGCCCGGATAAACCCCTTTCACCGATTCGGTGGCTCCTCCCCTGCCGAAGGCGATCACCGGCTTGCCGCAGGCCTGGGCTTCCACCGGCACGATGCCGAAATCCTCCTCGCCCGGGAAAATCAATGCCCTGCAGCCCTGATAGTACTCCCTCAACCGGTGGCGCGGCTGCCAGTCGATGAATTTGACGTTCGAGGCGGCCATGCGCATCAACTTCTTTTTGTCCGAGCCCTCGCCTATAATCAAAAGCGGTCGTTTAAGACGGTTGAAGGCGGCAACCGCCAGATCGATTCTTTTGTATGGGACCAGAGCGGAGGCCACCAGATAGTATTCTCCCGGTTGCTCGGTCAAACCGAAATAATCCGTGTCCACCGGAGGATAGATCACCTCGGCCTGCCGGCGATAGTGCTTGAGGATACGGCTTCTCACCGTGCGCGAGTTGGCCACGAAGTGATCCACCCGGTCGGATGACCTCTCGTCCCAGGTTCTGAGATAGTTCATGAAAAAAGGTACGCTCCACCGAACCAGCGGAGTGACGCTGTTTTTGGAGAAATAGGTATAGTACATCTCCCAAGCATAGCGCATGGGGGTATGACAATAGCAGATATGACAGGTCTCCGGCGTGGTTATCACCCCCTTGGCCACGCAATGGCTGGAGGAGATGACCAGATGGTATTCGGTCAGATCGAATTGCTCGATGGCCGTGGGGAAAAGCGGAAGGTATTTCTGGTAGTGGCCGGAGGACAAGGGGAGCTTTTGAACGAAAGAAGTTCTTATTCTCATGCGAGAGATAACATCCGAGACCGATCCCTGATTGTGCAGAAGGGTATACAGAGTCGCCTCGGGGTATAGCTCACAGAGTATCTCCAAACACCTCTCCCCTCCCCTCATTCCGGTCAACCAGTCGTGAACCAAGGCTACTCGTTTCATATCCACCTGATGCTCATGCTGAACTCTCTATTATTCTCACGTCGCACCCGCTTGCCCGAAACCGCTTTCATCTTACGACTCGTGCCTTAATTCTACGCCCTTAGAGTTTCGAAATCAAGCCTTTTTTGGCCGGGGATCCCGGATCGAAGCCCGCAACCTATGACCATACAGTTTCTTGAGCGCCCAAAGTGGTTGGTTAGGGTAGGCAAAAACACAACCCCCGGCTTATGTCAGAAGCCGGGGGCCGCTTTGAGTCGATTGAAACCTGTTAGGATGCCTCTAGCAGGGGGGCGGCGGTCCGTTCTTGAACAGGTAGTTCAGCAGATAGATCACGTCCGCTATCTCCACCTGGCCGTCGCAATTGGCATCTCCGGCATCCAGCGGAACGGGCGGATCTTCGGCCTTGAACAGGTAGTTGAGCAGGTAGACGGCATCCGCCATATCCAAAATCTGATCCGAGTTGGCGTCTCCATGCACGTACTCGGGTGCCGACCGGCCGATGCCGAACCAGCTCATGATTCGCCGCATCAGGGTGTATCGATTGTTGGGGTAAGCCTGGCTCTCCGGCACGGCCTCGATGGCGTAGGTGAAGAACGCCACCTTGTAAACCGACGGCCCGGAGGCGGGATAGCGCAGGGCGCAGTAGTTGAGCGGATTGGTGCTCTTTCCGGCGTACTGGTCCAACTGCACGCCAGGTCTGGGCATCACCGATTCCTTGCTGGTTTCGTAGAAGATGCCCGCGGCTTCGCCGTCGGGGAATATGTGATCCGAGAAGTTGTAGAAGGGATAGTTCAGGGTGAAAGACATTCCATTGGAGATGGTGTCTCCGCTTACTCCCGACACCGCCGTCACTCCCTCGTCATCGTTGTGGCCCGCCACGTGCAGGTAGTTGATGATGAAGTCGTCCGGGTTGTGATCCAAAAGCAGATCCTGGCTGGAGAGAAGCAGGCACCCACCGTTGTTCAGATAGGTGGTGAGACGAGCCTCGTCGGTGGGATTGAGGGTGGCCGGATTGGACACGCCTCCGTAGTCCACGGCGGTGCTCCACACCACTGCGTGATACAGCTCGAACACCGTGTCCGGGGGGCATCCCTGGGAAGAATACGTCCAAACGTCGTAGAGCACGCCCACCGAATCCAGAGCAGAGGTTATGTAACCTTCATAGGAACGGCCGCCGTCGTCGTCCACGTACAAGATGGGCCTTTGGCCGATCCGCACCTCAAAGCTCTGTTCGGTATAATAGCCGCCCTGACCGCTGATCTGCAGGGTCATGGTGGCTTTGTAGCCGTCCGGACAATCCTCGTCGGCGGTGAACCGGTAGCTGGAGAGCGAGGTCCCGTTGCCGCCTGAGGCTATATCCGGATAGGAGGCATAGTCTAAGTCCACGGTGATGTAAGGATCGACACACACCAGGGTGGCCGTCACCTGACCCACTCCCGCGCTGCCGTCATTCTGCAGGATGACGTCCATGTTGGTGGTTTCGCCGGGATCGGGCTTGCCGTTGTCGTTGCCTCCCAGGTCTTCCGTGATTCGGCTGGAGTAGACCAACTCCGGACAATGAGCCACCAGGCTCAAATCGTCGTACTCCCAATCTCCGTTGGTGGCGTGCATGTCCAGATGGAAGGTAATCATCTCCATGTCCGGAACGTTGGGGGACATGTAGAGTACGAAACCGTTGGTGCAGGTGCCCGACCCGCTGGCCGGAACCTCTCCCCAGAAAGCCGAATCGTTGACCACGGTGACGTATGGGCTGGAGGTGGAGATTGTGGAATAGGTACTGTGGGCGGCCGAGTCGCCGAAGTTCTGCAGCTCCACGAACAACTCCACGGTTTCGGCAAAGTCCACCAGGCCGTCGCCGTCTCCTAAGCTTTGGCCCGAGCTGTCGTCGTCCACGCTGGAGTTTTCGTAGACCAGATAAGCGTCGCCCGCCGGTATCACGTTTATGGTGCTTTCGAAGGGAAGCTGGTTATGGGCGGTGACGGTCAGCTCCATCTCGCCCAGTGTAGTGGGCGAAACGTTGAGGGTAAGGTTGCCGCCGGCATCGGTGTAGCCGGTCTCGAATACCTCCGCCCCTTTCCTCAGACAAACCAGAGCGCCGTATAACGGGCCTTTGTCCTGGGTGGCCACGTTGATCTCGACCGCGTAGGAGGGCAACATGGGAACGGTGCCCGGATAGGTGACCACCAGGTCATCGGCGATATAGGTCCAGATGTCCACCGAGGGATCGCCGTTGACGTTGTACATGTCGAAATAGTACTTCACGTTGGTGACGTCTCCATAGTACTGGTAGAGATGCCACAGCGCCTTGTCGGTCATGGAAGCCACCGAATAGCAGGTCTCCGCGAAAGCGGCATCGAACATCCTTCTCTCCAGGATGTCGTCCTCATCCCAGTAACTGGAGTTGGAGGCGCCCCAGAACGCTATGCCGCCCTTGTTGGCCGCCTTCACCCAGGTCTCGCCGAAACACTCGGTGTTATCGAAGGGATTGGTCTCACAGGCATGCGATAGGACCAGGGGATACTCGTTGGCGTTGGTCAGGCTGTTGACGTTCGAGGAATAGAAGGATCCCGTGGCCCAGCCGGACGACGATCCGTGTCCGGAATAGCAGACTATGGCCCGCCCGGCGTTCACGCTGTTGCTTATGGCCGTGGCGGTCGCCCCACCCAGCCTCTCCCACAGGCTGTCCACATACACCCCCATGGGCACCAGATAGTTGAAGATGCCCCAGCGGTGAGTGGCTTCCGTCAGCGAGCTGTGATCGGAGGAGGCGATGAACAGGGCATGTCTCATCCACTCCAGATCGCCGGAGGTGGGATTCTCATAATACAAAAGCTTGTTCACCATATTGGTGGCTTCGGTGGTGGATCGCACCGGGAATCTTGCCCGGAAGATGTCGCCGAACCTGTCGCCGTCCATCTGCACGTAGTAAAGGTCGGTGGCGGTGTAGCTGAACGATCCCGAGTAGGTGGGAATCCAGCCCACGTCGCCGAAGAAAAGGACGTAGGTGGGCGGGACGGGCCAGGTGCTGTAAGCCTGCGAGATATAGCTCTTTATGCTGGCCGTGGTGGTGCCGGTCTGGCTTTGATTGGCCACCGTGACGTGAAAGCCCTTCTTCCTTTTCCAATCCGCCAGAGGAGCTGCCTGGGCCTCGAAGTCCGAATGAACGATAATCAGATATCCTATGGGCAGAGTGGGCAAGGCCTTGATCATGTTCTGATAGGAGGAGTAGTTGACGAACATCTCCTGGCAGATGTCTTCGAAGGGCTGAGAGGAGTATCGAGAAAGCATGGTCTCCGTCTTGACCCGGTCCGAGCCGGAGAGCACCACCTGCACGGTCACCCGGGAGTAGAGCCTCAGGGTCCCGGACTCAGGGTTGTAGCTCACCGGGGAGATTTCCAGAGTGGCGAACCTATGGCCGCGGATTGCGGCTGTCTCCACCTCCCTGGCCAGGTCTGCCGGGTAGAAACGATCCTGCGCATAGAAATCTTCGTCGATGACGAACTTGGCGTTCTCCCAGGCACCCTCGATTTTGGGGATGGGCGGCTGAACCGGAATGATGGGATTGGCTATGCCCAGCTCCTCCAAAGTCTTATCCTCGAATTCCGAGGATACCACCTGTACGGAGACTCCGGCTCCATAAGGAATCTCGACCATCTTTCTGATCACCGGCAGGAAGGGCTGTCCCTCCACGTTGGTCACACCGCACTCCGGCATGCTCAGCCGGTTGAACATGCCTCCCTTGGTTTCCACCTCTTCTGAATAAAACCCGAATATCCGAATATCCAAAAGCACCTGATCGAAATTCGACTCCAGTACGGTAACCTGAGGCGCCGCCTGCTGCCCGGCCGCGATCTGAATCCAGTCCGCTCCCGAGCCGGCACCCAGCGCTGTCGAGCCGAGACAGAACCAGCCCAAAGCCAGCACCACCAATCCAGCCAGCCTGAACCGGTTCAAACCGT
>CAZWAO010000061.1:9329-12784 GCA_964631815.1 uncultured Ignavibacteria bacterium
TCTTAAGGCTCAGAAAAGAAGATGAAACATGCCCAGATTTCAGATTCTTTCGATTCCGATTGCCTTTGCCCTTCTGGTGAGCATCTGCTGCAAGGACGCGGGGCATGGTGAGAACGAGATGAATACCGAACGATCTCAGGAAGAAGCGTACGCCCAAGCCAGGGAGCGAATGGTTCGCTTTCAGATCGAGGCCCGGCAGGTAAGGAACAAACTCGTTCTGGCCGCCATGCGAAAGGTACCACGGCATCTGTTCGTCCCCGCGAATCTGAGGGATCAAGCCTACGCCGACGGCCCCCTGCCCATCGGTGAGGGCCAGACCATATCCCAGCCGTACATCGTGGCTTTGATGACCGAGCTTCTGGGTTTGAAGGGTGGAGAGAAGGTGCTGGAGATCGGCACCGGCTCCGGTTACCAGTCAGCCGTCTTGGCGGAGATCGCCGACAGTGTCTATACCATCGAGATCATCTGTTCTCTGGCCCAGACGGCGGAGAAGCGGCTGAAGCAGTTGGGCTACGACAATGTCACGGTCGAGTGCGCGGACGGTTACCAGGGCTGGAAGGAGCATGCCCCCTTCGACGCCATAATCGTAACCGCTGCGCCGGATCACGTCCCTCCGCCTTTGGTGGACCAGCTCAAGGTGGGCGCCAAACTGGTCATACCTGTGGGCGACGTTTACCAGGAGTTGCAGGTTATAACCAAGACCGAGACGGGAATCACGGAAATGAACGCCATCCCGGTTCGTTTCGTGCCCATGACCGGAGAGGCGGAGGGAAGATAGTTTTGAAATAGTACCGTAGTGCCGAGCTTGGGCAGCGTCGTGACTTTCCTACCTATTCTGTACCAGAAGGCATAGCTTCACGCAAGCGCAGAAGGGAGGTGAGACGATATGGAGTTCGGTTGGGGTTCGCCGGTCGGCTTGGGCATACTGCTTGCCGGTCTCGGCATATTCCTGTGGGGAGCACAAGCCTCTCGAAGGTGCAAGAAGGAAGAGTAGCCTGCTCGGGTGCCTAAGACTGGAGCACGGAAGACTACTCACCTGTAACGCATGCCGGGACGGCATCATTGGGTTGCTGAACACCGGGCTTGTGACCAGTCCGAGGCATAACTACAGACGGTCTAATTCCTCCCGCACCTTTTGGATCTCGCTAGCCAGTCTCACCAGCTCGATGGCATCTTCCTTGGTCAGAATTTTCTCCTTGACCATCTTCCAGTCGAACGATCTCCCCGGATCGCCCAACGGGAGAATACCTATGATCTCGTCGCTCAGCTCCAAGAGCCGTTTCGATAGTTCCAAACCCTTCTCGACTTTCTGCTCGGGCACTGTCTGGGACCTCCGATTGGTTGCCTACTTGCATTGCACGCGCCACTCATCACAGCACAAGCGATCCCACCATCTGCCTAACAAGATCAGCCGGAAAAGACCCTTTGTCAAGCAGGAGAATTCCTGAAATAAGTGGCGTCACGTATCGAGAAAGCTCGCCTTGTGTCCGGTCGGTTTATCCGACCCTTGAGATTACGAGGGGAGGCCAGCCCATAACCTTACTTTGGAGTAGGTGTAAATTACATAGTTTACCTTAGTGTTTATATAGGGAGGGACTGTCAGAATTTGACAGAAGCAAACGATAAAAACGTGGAAACCAGGGCCTTATCGATTGATGCAATTCGAATGGATTCGATAATCAGGTTGCCGAGGAAAATATCCGTTAGTTGAGTGACGCTGGTATTTGGATTATGATCAGCCCTGCGTGGCGAATAGTTCAGAAAGGAGACCAGCGGTAGCACCGGAAATCCACGGTGTCGTTGTCGCGGAATTCCACACCTTCCTGCTGCAGCAGTCCCTTTTGGATCTCGTAGCCGAAGCCCGGCTTGAGGGCTATCCGGCCCTGACGATTGAGCACTCTGTGCCAAGGCAGCCTGTGCTTGTCGGTGCAGGTGTGCAGCACCCTGACCACCTGGCGGGCGCCGCGAGGATTACCGGCCAAAGCCGCAATCTGGCCGTAGGTAGCCACCTTGCCCTTGGGTATCTTCTTGATGACGTCAATCACCGCCTGGGTGAATGATCCACGCTCCGCTTTGTTCCTTGACTTCGGTTTCGGCATACTTCCATCCGCCTCCAAGCCGTGGTGGAACCCACACCGTCATGAGACGTTACCCCGTTTCGCAAGCAACTCCGGTCTTGGGGCAAGCCAAAAAGGGAAGGCGGCAAAAAACGCCCCAGGATAGCGGCCGACATCCTCAAGTATCCGATTCATGGAGCCAAACGAACGGTTGGCCTCTAAAACCACTACGGCGACTGGCCCCGGCTTTCAAGCAGCGAATCCACCAGTTGAACCTTGTCCCGGGCGTCGGTCAGCGACGGGTCTAAGTTCAGGCTGGTTTCGAACTCCTGCTTGGCGGTTTCCAGTTGCCCCTGCTTGGCGTAGGCCAGTCCCAGGTTGTAGTGATACGCCGCATTGTCGGGTTCCAGACTTACGGCCCGCTCCAGCAGGGGTATCCCTTCCCGGCTGCGCCCGGTGTGATCATACAGAATACCCAGGTTGGCCAGCGCTTCGGTGAAGTGGGGATCCAGAGAGACGGCCTGGCGAAGATGAGCCTCCGCCTGCCCCACCTCCCCTTGCTGTATGTAGATGGTCCCCAGGTTAAAATGCGCCTTGGCCCGAAGCTGGCTTAGCTCCTGTTGATAGACGTCTCCCCTGGAGGTCAAAGCCTGCAGATCATACGCCACGCCCTGCTCAGAGCGGGGCGGGTTTATCACCTGCCGGAAAAGTGAAGCGGCTGAATCCGGCCGGCCCTGGGCCTGGTAGATTTCTCCCAATGTCAGCTCGGCATCGAAGAAAGGCTTCACCTTGGAGATGCCCTGCTGGAGCGTTTCTTTGGCCTGAGCGATCTTCCCGGTCCCCTGGTAGGCCAGTGCCAGATTCATGTATGGATTGGGGGCATAGGGATCCAGCTCTATGGCCTTCTTCGCCATCTCCTCCGTCTCGTCGTAGCGTTCCTGTCGAAGATACATGGCCGCCAGGTCATTGTAAGCCTGAGGCTCGTCGGGGTTCAGCTTCAGCTCTGCCAGGAAATCCTTTTCCGCCTGGTCATAATCGCCTTTTCTGAAAAACACCATGCCCCGGTTGAGGTGAGCCCGACCCCAGGAGGGATTCAAAGCCAAAGTGGTATCGAATTGAGCCAAAGCCAAATCCAGCTGGCCGGTCTTCAAATAGACGTTCCCCAGCCCGAAGTGGGCCTGGGCTAAGGAAATTCCCCCCACCATCTGATGGGAAGCATTGGTTTCGGTTAGAAACAGGAAGGGGATCAAAATCAAAACCCAGAGGCGCACGGAGGAAAAGTCCCGGCGAAGCGCCCGGCGCACCAGCCATACTAAGGCAAACGCGGAGAAAACCATCAGGAGAGGTATCACCGGCAGCCTGAACCGGGCCGGAACGAAGAACATCACCACGGTGAGC
>CAZWAO010000062.1:0-12782 GCA_964631815.1 uncultured Ignavibacteria bacterium
TTAAGCTGGTTCGATTTCCTGATCCGTTACAACCGGTACGTCAACCGCGTTGTGGCTTACTGTTTCTGCATGACAGATAAGTATCCGCCGTTCAGCGGAAAAAGGGTTTTGGGAGAATCGCACCGGGATTCGAAAAGACGCAAACCGAAGGTTGGAGGCAACGAGAGATGAAGAAGTCGGTCTTTCTGTTGATGGTGTTGGAATTGCTTGTGCTCACCTGTTCCAAGAAGAACATAACCAACAACTATTACTATGGCTCCGAGGAAGGTGCCAGCATTGTAGGCGTGGTGTATCCGCCGGAATCCGGAGCCACCGTCACCGCATACTTGGGCATTCCCGTGGCATCCATCCAGATCGATGCTGTTGGCTATTTCAAATTCTCCAATCTGCCCGTTGGCTCGTATTCGCTGGTAGTCCAAGCAGAGGGATACTACGAGGAAACCCGCAAAGCCAGTGTGAAAGAACAGTCCACGGTCGTGCTGGATACCATTCGCCTGGCTCCCATTGGCCAGTTAGTTTCCTCGGTTTCGCCGCAGGACGGAGCTTTGGAGGTGAGGCTAACCGAACCAATCCGGATTTGGTTCCGAAATCCCATGAATCAGACAAGTGTCGAGGCGGCTTTCCGGATTGAGCCAACAGCAGAAGGCGAGTTTTTCTGGTATCTCAAGGACCCCTCCGTGATATTTGAAGCTGTGTATAACCTGGCGGCCAATACCCGCTATCAGGTGAAAATCGACACCACCGCTTGTGACACTGCGGGAATAACACTATTACGGCCATATGAGTTTGCCTTCTCCACTGAAGATATAAGAGTCGAACGCACCGACCCCAGCAACGGTCAAACGGGGGTTTCGCCTTCTGTCGGGGTGACGGTTTTCTTTAACACCGATATGGATGCGGGGTCGGTCATGTCGGCTTTCAGAATGGTCGACTCGGGCCCGAGAGTGGTTTCGGGCGAGTTTGTCTGGCCTAGTCAACAACTGATGCAGTTTCGGCCGAGTTCGGCCTTGGCTGCTAATGAAACATACACAGTGACGATCGATACAACGGCGTGCGACATCCACGGAGGGCGGCTGTCTCCACGTTACCAGTTCTCCTTCCAAACGGAATCTCTTAAAATCGACTACACCAGCCCACAAGACAACGACACCCAAGTTTACCCTCTCTCCTCCGTGGGAATCGTTTTCAACACGGATATGGACGTCGAATCAGCCAACGCGGCTTTTACCATGGTAAATTCCAAAGAGAATGAAGTGACAGGCAGTTTTTCCTGGAGTGGCCTGCGGCAGATGAAGTTTCAGCCGGATTCGGCTCTGCAGGTCAGTGAGACTTACACTGTTACTATTGATACCACTGCTTCTGCCCTAAAAGGAACAAAGCTGGCTGGACCATACCAGTTTTGTTTCAGCACGGCGCCCATCACCATCTCCTCCCATCCCGGGGACAATTACACTGGAGTTCGACCATACACAGACATAAGCATCGCTTTCAACACTTACATGAACGAAGAGTCGGTGAACTCTGCATTCAGAATGGTAGACTCTAAGCAGAACGAGGTTATGGGTGGTATTTCCTGGAGCGCTAAGCGTCAAATGGAGTTTGATCCGCACTCGGATCTAGCTTTGAATGAGGAATACACCATCACGATCGATACGACTGCATCCGACCTGCACGGAGCAAGGTTGGTTGAACCTCACCGGTTTTCCTTTACCACTGAACCTCTGACGGTTTCATCTACCCCCGGTGACGGAGAAACGTGGGTGTCCCCAAGGACGGGAATCCGGATGGGTTTCAACACTGAAATGGACATGGAATCGACAAATTCGGCTTTCAGCATGATAGACTCCGAACTGAATGAGGTAACCGGGAATTTCGCCTGGCTGAGCCAGTGGTCGTTGGAATTCAATCCACACGTGGCCTTGGCTGCCAACGAAAAGTATACCGTTATGATCGATACCTCAGCATGCTCCATCCAAGGCGTAAGACTATCTGAGCCATACGAGTTCTGGTTTATCACGCAGCCGATTATCGTCGGGGGCACATCGCCCAAAGACAGAGAGACCTGGGTCTCTCCGACTACCCGAATATCGATCGGATTCAATACGGATATGGATATAGAGTCTGTTATCTCGGCCTTCAAAATGGTGGATTCCGGCCAAAATGACGTCTCAGGAGAATTCCTCTCGTCTTATGCCTCCATTATAGAGTTTCATCCGTCTTCCAGTTTGGCTCCTAGCGAGGTGTATACCGTTACCATCGCCGGTAGTGCGGCAGATCTGCACGGCAGCACCTTGGGAACTGCTTATAGCTTCTGGTTTAAGACCAGCCCGGAGTAGCAGATGCTTAGATGAAGCTTGTGCCTGTTGCTCTCTTTTCACATTCAAGGACGCTTGCGCTAACAGGTCACCCAGCGCCTTCACCGAACCGGCAACTGCGACTAAGCCCTTTTTGATGTTGACACTCCCAATTAGCACGTATATATTCGAAAAAGTCGGGTAGTCTCTGTCTGGTACTGAGTCTTCGCGAAATGTGATAATGTCGGGCTGCAAGCCGATTCTACTCAGTGTCAGACGAATTCCCACTTCGGGAGGCAGAAGCAAGCGAAATGTCTAAACGTGACTATTATGACGTCCTGGGACTGAGCCGCGGTGCCAACGAGGATGACATAAAGAAAGCCTACCGCAAGCTGGCCTTACAGCATCATCCCGACAGGAATCCCGGCAGCACGGAGGCCGAGGAGAAGTTCAAGGAAGCCACCGAGGCTTACGAGATACTAAAAGACCCTCAGAAGAGATCAACCTACGATCAGTTCGGACACGCCGGTTTGTCCGGTGCGGGCGGCTTTGGCACCGGTGGCTTTGCCGGGTTCGATCTCTCCGATGCGCTGCGGGCGTTCATGCGCGATTTCGGAGGCTTCGGCGGCATCTTCGACGATTTCTTCGGCGGAGCAGGCAGCACCCGAACCCGACGCGGCTATCCCAAAGGTCAGGATCTGCAGGTGAGGCTGAATCTGACCTTAGAGGAGATTGCGGTTGGGGTGGAGAAGAAGCTAAAGATCAAGAGATTGCAGAAATGTGACGAGTGCGGAGGGAGCGGTGCGGCCAAAGGCAGCTCCAAGAAGACCTGTCCTAAGTGCCACGGAAGCGGCCAGCTCAGACGGGTTTCCCGTTCCTTGTTTGGGCAATTCGTCAACGTCACCGCGTGCGACTTGTGCCACGGAGAGGGTAGGATCATCGACACACCCTGTCCCCAATGCCGGGGAGAGGGAAGAGTCAAGGGGGCCAGCACCATCTCGGTGAAGATCCCTGCCGGGGTGACCAGCGGCAATTACATTCAAATGCGGGGATTGGGAAACGTGGGTCTCCGGGGAGGTCCTGCCGGCGACGTGATTGTGCTTGTGGACGAGCAGAAGCATCCGGAATTTCGAAGGCACGGGGACGACATCCTGCACGATACCCTGATCAGTTTCACCCAGGCGGCGTTGGGAGATGAGATTCCGGTGCCCACCTTAGACGGCAAAATCGATCTGAAAATCCCTGCCGGGACCCAGTCGGGAAAGGTTTTCAGGTTCCGGGGAAAAGGGATTCCGCATTTGCACGGCTACGGAAAGGGAGACGAATTGATCCGGGTGTTAGTGTGGGTTCCCACCCGTTTGAGCTCGGAGGAAAAGAAGCTCCTGAAGGAACTGGCCGCCAGGGAAAACATGAAGCCGCCCGAGGGGGATAAGGGCTTCTTTGAGAAATTGAAAGAGACTCTCGGAATTTGATAAGCCGACCGCATTGCTCTCCTTATGAAACCTAAGCATCATCCTCCCAGACAAGAGAAGATCAAAGACTATATCGAAATCAAGTTGGTTGTACCTGAGGGTGTAGAAGAGCAGGTATCTAACTTTCTGACGGATCTGGGCTCCAAAGGGGTATGGATTCAGCCCGCCGGAGGAGAGTCGGAGGTGATCGGATATCTCTCCGGCGAATTCGACATTCCGACCACCAAAGCGTCGATTCTCGGATACCTGGATCAGCTCAGGGAACTGGGGTACAGCGTGGAGCCGGGAGAAGTCGACCTGCGGAGAATAGAATATAAGGATTGGAGCGAAGAGTGGAAGAAGAGCTTCAAACCCATCTGGGTGACTGAAGATATCGTTGTTCTGCCGGAATGGGACAAATCCGATTTTCCCGGCAGGATCGTGGTTCGCATCAAACCGGGCATGGCCTTCGGCACCGGCGATCACGCCACCACCCAGCTTTGCATTCGCGCACTGGCTAAATCCGTCAAACCGGGAGACCGGGTGATCGACGTGGGATGCGGCTCGGGAATTCTGAGCATCCTATCTGTCAAGCTTGGAGGTTCCTCCGCTCTCGGCCTGGACATCGATCAGGATGCGATAAACAACGCAGAAGAAAACATTGTCCTCAATGACGTGGAGAATGTCGCTGAAATCAGACAGGGAACGGCCAACGCAGGGATTCCACCGAAATCCTTTGACGTGGCGGTTGCCAACATCAGCCGGATAGAGATAGTCGAGTCGTACGATAAGATAGAGCCACTGGTCAAGGCTGGTGGTACTCTGATCTTTTCCGGAATCTTGGATGGTGAAGAAGGCTATATGGTGGACTTCTTCAAAAGGCAGGAATTGAAAGTCACAGAAATCACTCGTCAAGACGAATGGGTTTGTTTTGTTGGGAGGAAATAATCATCGACCTCTCCCTCCTGTGTTTCGTCTCTCTGTGAATAGAGTGTATCATGTTCGCAGACTGAAGTCTGCGGCTACAGAAACCCAAATTCTAACACATCCTCGGATTGGAAAGAGGACATAGGGAGTTGATTAATAGCTCCTTCGGTTGACATGATAACCAACTTCTACACCGATCCAAAGAAGATCGGCAAAGAGACTCTGAGCATTGACGGCGATGAAGCCAGGCACATTCTTTCCGTGCTGCGCTACGGCTTGGGAGACCAGATCGGCGTGGTCGATGGTCGGGGAACTAAATACCAAGCCGAGATCGTGAAGACCTTCCGGAATTCTTTGGAGGCGAAGATCCTGTCGCGCGCCCGAATGGAGAACGAGCCGGGCTGTCGGGTTACCCTGGCTCAGGCTGTCTGCCGACAGGAACGAATGGACTTTTTGATCGAGAAGGCCACCGAGATAGGAGTTTCATCGATCATTCCCATTTTGACCGAAAAAAGCATCGTCAAAGTCAGTAGCCCTTTGCAACGGAAACGCAAGATCGAGCGCTGGCGAAGAGTAGCCATGGCAGCCATGAAACAGTCCCTCAGAACGGTGTTGCCGGAGATTCGGGATTTCACCGAGTTCGACGATCTGATGGCCAAATCCAACCTTTATGATCTTCGCCTGATAGCCAGTCTGGACAAAAGCTCAAAGAATCTGAGCGAGTGCCGGCAACTGAAGAAAGGATTGAAGGATGTCCTTCTGATAGTAGGCCCGGAAGCCGGCTTCACCGACCTTGAGCTTTCCAGAGCTGAAGCGGCAGGTGCCGTTTCCGTCAGCTTGGGCTTAAGAAGGCTGCGCGCGGAGACCGCAGGCGTGGTCTTTTCCTCTCTTGTGCTCCACCGACTTGCCGATTTAGGATAAGAGACAGCAAAATCCCCCTATGGCTATAGGTCGGGGCTTCCACCCCGCACCGGCTTGGCCTTTAATCTTCTCAGTGGCCAGGAAGTCAATATCTGTCACACTCGGCCGATAAGTTATAAGAGCAAGTATGTTCCCTGGGGGCGGCTGGGCTTTTAGTCCGTCGAAGGATATATTCATGGCAAAATCGCCCAATTTCGGAAGAGGACATCTGGTGTTCGCGGCCGAGATCATCTTCTTCCTGGTTCTGTTCGGCATCCTGCTTATGATCAGCTTCTCTCCGTATCTTAAGCTAGCGGCCGCTTTCCTGTTCATATTGTTTCTCTCAGGTTGGTTTTTCCTTCGCCTCTCGAGACTGCAGCAGAGATATCAACTCTTAACCGAGGGACGGAAAGAGGACTGCCGCAAGTTGAGCAGGCTATGTGAGCTGGCCGCAGAATTGGCCGGAATCCCTGCAACGCGGGAAAAACTGACCGATTTGGCGCCAAGGTTGATACAGATATTCCAAGAGTACTACAACTCGGACCAATTTCTGTTCTTTGTGAGAAAAAAGAACTCTTACCAACCGCTTCTGTCGCACAACCTGACGATTCCACAGAAGGGAAAAATCAGCATCAAGTCGAATACAGAATTCGTCTCACTGCTCAAGTCCGCCAGGACCGTCCGCGATCTGAACTTGGTGGAACCGTCCAAGATTCCCGCCTGCCTGCGGGTCCTACAGAAGGAGCATGGATTGAACCGAGTTATTCCACTTTCCACGGAATCGGACCTGTGGGGCTTGATGGTGTTGAAATCGGAGGGAGAAGCCGCCGGAATGGATGCGGGCGTTAACGATTCATCCTGGGAGGAGAAACTGGCGCTTCTGGCTTTCAGCCAGATGGCGACGGGCTTGGAGAAGCACGAACTGGCAGGAAAGCTGGCCGAGTTGGAAAGAAAGTCCAACACCAACGGCAAGCAGATCAGAACCGAGGTGTCTTCCTTGAACAGGGATTTGAAGAGGAAGATCTTCGATCTGAACACGGTTTTGGAACTGGCGGGAAACCTGTACTCGGTCCAGGACGAAGAGGAATTGTTCTCCGAGCTGGCCCAGATGATGCAGGACCACCTGGGAGCCAAATCCGTGTTTTTGATGCTTCCCGACAAGGAAAACGGAAACATAGCAGGCCGGTATTTCTACGGCGCCCAAGTGTCGGAGCTTTTTGGAGAGGGAACCATCTCCGAGCTTCGGATCGAAAAGGGGAAAGCGCTTTACAACTGGATAAAGAACGAAAAGCCCATCTGGCCTCTTTTCACCATGCAAAAACTATCCCGCGAGGAGAAACTGCTGGGTGCCCTGTTGAGCTCCGGCTTTCAGGTGGGCGCCAAACTCCCCTTCTCCGGCGGAACCTTCGGCACCATGTTCTTGGGTGAGAAAGTGGACGGGGCGAAATACCGGCAGACCGATTTGGACATCCTGTCGATACTGGTCAACATGGCGGGGATCGCCTACAAGAACGTAAGGCATCTGAAGAGCATCGAGGAGCTTTCCTACACCGACAGCATCACCAGCCTTTACAACTATCGCTACTTCTACAAGCGTCTGACCGAAGAGGTGTTTCGTGCCAAGAGATTCGACCGCAAGCTGGCTTTGGTTATCTTCGACATCGATGACTTCAAAGTGTACAACGACACCTACGGTCACCAGGCCGGCGATCAGCTCCTGAAGCAATTGGGCGAGCTGCTCTCCCGCACGGTCAGGTCCATCGATGTGGTATCCCGGTACGGGGGTGAGGAGTTTTGCGTGATCATGCCGGAGTCGGACCAGGAGGAGTGCTTGAAGTTCTTAGAAAGGCTGCGCAAGAACATAATGAACTATCCCTTCAAAGACGAACACTCCAAGGAAGAGCACAATGTGACGGTGAGCCTGGGCGGGGCCATCTATCCCTACGACGCCCGCTCGGTGGATCGGCTCATCTACTGCGCCGACATGGCCCTGCTCAAAGCCAAGAACTCGGGAAAAAACAGGTCGATCATGTACCAGGAGAAACTGGCCCCGGTAGCGCAATAACTCAGGAAAGTCTTCATCACCAGCCTTCCGCATCATTCTTTGCTTTCATACGATACACTCTTTCCAACACAAACACATCACCGGCTTGCCAGCGCCAGAACTTGAAGAATTGGATTGGTGAGGCGATCATGCTCGATCATGATTAGCCGGAACCTGGCTTAAGCCAGGTTCTGGTTCCTCTGCCCACCTGAAAACCTTCATTCCCAGAGAATCGTTGAGTACCGTGCAAGTTGGGTTCTCAGCCTTTGAATCGTTTCCGTCCCATGAGGCCACCCCCGGCTGGTATTTTTAGATTGACTCCGCAGCGGTGATTACATATACTCTTGGCGTCAAGTCGCGGCAGTCGCTTAGCTCATTCACGAAAAGAAACCAGGCAGCCAGAGTTCCTATTCCATCTCCTTTTCTATGCAGATTCCTTTCATCAGAAGGGCCAAGAGCCTGAGGCGCTATCGCCAGATAACGGCCATCCTGCTCAAGTACGGCTTCGGCCAGCTTTTGGATCAGATGCGGCTCTTCCGCCGCCTTCATCTGAGGAAAAGGAGCCTTCGGGAATCGGAGCACTTAGAGAGGCTGACTTACGCCCAGAGGATCAGGATGGCTTTGGAGGAGCTGGGTCCCACCTTCGTCAAGCTGGGACAAGTGCTCTCCATGCGACCCTTCATGATTCCACTGGAGCTGGTGCTGGAGTTGACCAAACTGCAGGATCAGGTGGGACCCTTTCCCTTCACCCAGGTCAAGGAGATCGTGGAGGAGGAGCTGGGAGCGCCGCTGGAGCAACATTTCTCCTCGTTCGACACGGTGCCCATCGCCTCGGCATCCCTGTCGCAGGTGCACAAAGCAGTCACCAGCGAGGGGGAGACGGTGGTGGTCAAGGTGCAGAGGCCGGGGATCAGGCAGGTGATCGATGCGGACATGGACATTCTGCAGGACCTGGTGAACCTGTTGGAGAGGTACGTTCCCGAATCCAAACAGTACGACCCTCGCGGAATACGGGACGAGCTGGCGAAATCCATTCGGAGGGAAATCGACTTCAACAACGAGGCCAGAAACATCGAGGTCTTCAGGCAGAACTTCAGCCAGGAGAAGGAGATCTTCGTTCCCCGGGTCTTCTGGGATAAAACCACCTCCAAGGTGGTCACCATGGACTTTATCGACGGGGTCAAGATCTCCGACCTGGAGGGTTTGCACAAAAGGGGAATAGACAAAAAGCAGTTGGCCCTTCTGGGCGGGAAGATGGTGTTCAAGCAGATCTTCGAGGACGGTTTCTTTCACGCCGATCCGCATCCGGGCAACCTGTTCGCTTTGGAGGGAAACGTCATCGCTCCGGTGGACTATGGCATGATGGGAAGGCTCTCGGATACCACCATGGACGAGCTGGCGGACCTTCTGATAGCGGTGGTCAACTGGTATCCGGAGGGAATCGTCAAAGTATACCAGGACGTGGAGGTCATCGGCGAGGAAGTTAACCTGAGGGCTCTGGAGGCGGACATCGCCGACTTTTTGTACAAGTATCACAAGATACCGCTTTCCCGCGTGGACATGAAGACGCTGATAAACGAGGCTTTCGAGATAATTCGGCGGCACGATATCCGGATTCAGTCCGACCTGATGCTTTTCTCCAAGGCCATTATCACCTATGAGGAAGTGGCCAAGATGCTGGACCCGGACTACGATCTGGTGACCCAGATGATACCCTATGCCCGGAAGCTGGCCTACCGAAAGTTCCGGCCGCGGGCGCTTCTGAGGGATACGCTGGCCGCGTCGGCCGACTTAAGGGAGCTTCTGGTCAGGTCTCCCTTCGAGCTGAAGAGGATCATCAAAAAGCTGGGAAAAGGTCGTCTCTCCTTCACTTTTCAACACAAGGGCTTGGAGAGACTGATCCTGGAGCTGGACCGGTCCTCCAACCGGGTTTCGTTCAGCCTGATAATCGCCGCCATCATCGTGGGCTCCTCGCTGATAATGAGGCTGGAGACGAAATATACCCTGTTCGGATATCCTCTCTTCGGCATATTGGGTTACATATTCGCAGGCGTGTTGGGCGTTTGGCTGGTGATTGCCATTCTGAGGTCGGGAAAACTGTGATCTCTTATTCGGTCCCTCCCCTCCTCATTAGGTTGGCAGAAAAACCAATTGTCGCAGGGGAATCGAAAGTCGGGAGGCAAATCCGGGACGGAAAAATGTCTTGACAAGAGGGGTGAGAGGGATATATTGCTGCAAATCAATATTGAGGCTCAAATTCGGAGGCGAAACGCCTTCCGCCAAATACGAGAGTGATGCAAGAAAACATAAACCTCAACCACTAAAAGGAGAAAGGGGTGAGCTTCTACATGAAGAAAGCAGTCTTTGCGATCAGCCTATTGGTTCTGCCGCTGCTGCTTCTGCTGGCTTGTGCGGGAGAGCCCACACAGGAGATGACCGAGGCCAAAGACGCGCTGCAGACAGCCAGGGAGGCCGAGGCCGACAAGTACGCTCCGGATCTTTTCTCGCAGGCGCAGAATTCCATCGCCGAGGCGGAGAGCCTGATCGCTCAAAAGAAGTATGGAGAGGCCAGGACTTCTCTCATGAACGCCAAGGAGATGGCTGACCAGGCAGCCTCACAGGCGCCGATCAACAAGGACAACACCAAGACCGACGTGGAGGACTATCTGGCGGCGATCAACGGGGCCAGAAATCAATTCAAGGAAACGCAGGGCTTGGCCAAGCAGTGGAAGATCCCCAAGGACAAGTGGGAGCTGAAAGATCAGATGGCAACCTGGGACGAGGATTTGAAGAAAGTTCAGGCCGAATACGATGCCGGCAACTATTTCGAAGCCAAACAACTGGCGGCAAAGCTTCATGGGGAGATAACCGACAAGGACAACGAGATCAGAGAATTGATAATGGCCAAGCAGAAATAACGTTGCTTTCTTTGCGGGGAGTCGGCTGCAGAGCTTACGATGGCAGCAGCCGGTCCCACCAGGAAGGGCAGTGATCGTTGAAAAGGACCAGAGGAATCTGGTCCTTTTTTTTCGTCTGACCCACTGCCGGGCGGGAAACGATAGAGGATAAGGAAATAGGCAAAGGAGGGGGGTCAGCTCCCGTCCCCTTTAAAGCTGACCCCGGTCCCGAGTAAACGGGTTTCGCTCACTTTGCCTTTTTCGCCGCTTCAATGCTTTGACAATCTAAGTCATCGTCTATCTATAATATCGCTTCAACTCGTGTCAAAACCTGTCATCGGATTTTCGACTTTTTCACAGGGCAAAAGACGCGAACTCCGCTCGGCCGGTCCGGTGGTCTTTTCAAGAACCACAGGCCATTGCAGCCGGCGAGGGAATCCAGGTGTTCGTCTGGCGGCAGTCCCCTGCGAGCGGGAATCCTGACCTGGAAGAGATGTATTCCTATTTGACGGAATTTTATTGACTGGGACGGGTAGTCTATTCCGCGAAGAAAAGCCGACGAGGGCCTTTTGGGGAGAATCAACCGAGACTCAAGTCCTCACGACTGCGGCATTCGGAGAAGCCAGGACCTGCTGCCGGACCTGCGGCTTTGGCCTGACTGGCGCAGCTCGCGAAGAGAGGTCAAGCTCGGTTTCTACACATGGGCCACGGCTTCTATCTCTATCTTCATTCCTTTGGGCAGGCGGGAGACCTCAATGGTCGATCTGGCCGGCGGGTCCTCTTTGAAATACTCTCCGTAGACTTCGTTCATCACCCCGAAGTCGTCCATGCTGCTTAGGAACACGGTGGTCTTGACCACCTTATCCAGACCCGATCCCGCTTCCTTCAGAACCGCCTTTAAGTTTTCCATGACCTGGCGGGTTTCCTGAACCACTCCCCCGTGGATTCTATCGCCGGTCTTGGGATCCAAAGCGATCTGACCCGAAAGGAAAATCAGAGACCCTCCCTCCAGTTTCACCGCCTGGGAATACGGCCCCACTGCCCGGGGTGCGGCATCGGTTTGAATGATAGTTTTGGACATATGCCTCCTCCTATTCTGGTTTTCTTGCCTCAGGGATAATGCGCTAATTAAAACAATACGGTCAGCCTTGTCAACCGAATTCGGTCGATTCTACTTCCACTTAGACGCGGTATCGGCTTACTCGCGTACCTGAGAATACACGCTCTCAGGCTACGGTAGGACCATCTACCGGAACCAGCAAATCAACCCCTGGTCAAGCCCCTTCTGAATCGACTTCTTAGGAACCCCTTGCTGCCGAGCCATGATCCGACGAGAGATCATGCTGCTATTGGCCCGATTTTTCGTTTTCCTGCCCCTGGCCCGGCACCGGCTGCAACCCATTTTCCTGCGCGGGGAGGGATGAAATCCGGTCCAGCTTGCTCTCCAGTCTTCCCAGGCTCTTCTCCCCACAATCATAGCTCCCGGCTGCCCGGCGCAGATGCGTACCGATCAATCGGAAATCCTGCGCGAACCGGTCGAAATCCACCCTCAGCCTGGAAAGCGCAGAGATGATCTCCAAAGCGTTTTTCTCCACCTGCATCCCCCGCAGTCCCAGGATGACGGTCTGCAGATAGAGATACAAGGTGTTGGGAGAAACCGGGATCACCCTTTTTTGCATGGCGTACCCGGCAATACTTTTGCCATCTTCAAGGCCCTGTTCTTTGATTATGGTCTCGTAGTATACGTTCTCCGCCGGAACGTACATCAAGGCGAAAGAGAAAGTTCCCTCGTCAGGAAGGATGTACTTCCCGGCGATGGCATCTATGTGCGACTTGACGTCGGCTATGAACTTGCGCCGATACGCTTTCTTCTCCTGATCCGACTCCGCCTGGAGAAGCCGGCGGAAGTTCTCCAGGGGGAACTTGGAGTCGACCGGAACCAGTCCATCACCCAGCCGGATGACCGCATCCACCTTGTCCCCGCTTCTGAAGGTGTGCTGCAGATCGAAGTGCTGCCTGGGGAGAATCTGCTCCAAGAGATCGCCCAGCAGGAACTCTCCTATGCCTCCTCTGATCTTGGGCGCTCTGAGTATCTCCTGCAAGCCGGAGATATCCCTGCCCAGCTCATATATTCTCCTGTTCGATTCCTCCAACCGGGCCAGATTCACCTGCACGTCGTTAACCGCCTTGCTGGTGCTTTCAAACCGCTGAGCAAGGGTCTGGTCGGTATTCTCCAGGCTTTTCCGGACTTGTTCCCGCAGGCCTGAAA
>CAZWAO010000063.1:0-12661 GCA_964631815.1 uncultured Ignavibacteria bacterium
AAACTGCAAGGTGTGGGGGTGGGTGAAACAAAAAGGGGAATGCGCTACTTGAAGCTTCCAAAAGGATGAGAGCGAGTTACCGGAAACGCGAGCCGGGTTTGATTCTTCCGGAGATCAGGCCGGTTGTCTCACCCTACTTTCACGTCTCCAAAGTCGATTCGGGCACGACCACCACGGAGTCATCACTTCCCCATACGTTCGGAACGTACTTGTGAGCATCCAGATCATTATGCCAGAATCCGTCAACCAGATACTTGAAGCGGTGTTCCCCTGGCGGCAGCTCCAAAGTCAAACTCCAAACATCCCCGGTTTTCTGCATGGGATGCGACCGCTCATTCCAATCGTTGAAATCGCCGACCAGGAAAACCTGCTTGGCTTTTTGATCCCGGAATTTGAAGAGGAAACTGCACTTGTTACCCTTGCACCGTACCATAGCGCACCTGGGCCTCCCTGGTTCTGCAGAATAATTCAATCCCCTATAACCTTGAGCAAATCGTAAGCGACGATCTCAACTTAGCACTTCCCAGAAGGAAGTCAAGCAAAATTCGCAAAACGGGACTCGCGGGAATGCAAGCAAAATGGAGCTTTACGAAGAGGGTCAGCGGACAACGGAGCAGTGGGGGCCGATTCGGGGCAGATGGTAATCCCACGCGAGGGGAGAGGGTTCAGTCTGCCATCATGGACACCGTTCCACTTGTTTGCGACAGCGACCTCTCCCATGAATCAATGAGGCGGCCAATACGATCAAAAGAATGGATAGAACCAAGCGGCCTGACCGGCCCGCACAGGGCACGCGGTGAGCGGAATCATACTTGATAGTGATGTAGTCCGTCTGCGTGCCGGATCCACAACCGTATCCGGTTACACAAACGTCTCCCCAGCGGTCCACGGCCATAGCCGTGGCCTGGTCATCGTCTTCGGTTTGGCAGGTGTACCTTCTTACCCACAGGGTATCTCCACTGGGATGGTAACCCACGGTGACAAAATCGCGGCCGGTTCCACCGCCCTGGCTTGATCCGGTTACGTAAACCCTGCCAAACAAGTCAACGACGAGGGCCTGGCCAAAATCCTCCGCGCTGGCAGGTCCGTTGTATCTTCTGGTCCAGGCAGTATCACCGTTCGGCAAGTACTTGATGGTGGCACAGTCGAAATTGGAGGCGTAATCCCAACTATAGCCCGTGACGTAGACGTTTCCCAGGGCGTCCACAGTCAGCGCCCGGGCCTCATCCCGATCGTGTGCCGGTCCATCGTAGCTTTCGATCCAAACCGTGTCGCCCTGGGGAGAGTATTTTACGGTGAGATAGTCCCGCAGACTTCCCGAGCGGATGCTGTACCCGGTCACATAGAGATAACCCGAGTCGTCAACGGCCACATCGCTGGCTCGGTCTTCGCCGTTGCCCGAGCCGTTGTATATTCTCTCCCAAACTTGATTTCCGGCTGAATCATACTTAACCGTGGCGTAGTCGAGGTTGCTCAGCCCGCCCCAACTGAACCCGCTCACGCAGACGTTATGCAGGTGGTCTACGACCAAGGCAGAGGCTTGGTCAGGGCCGTTGCCCGGCCCGTTATATCTGCTTACCCAGGCAGTGTCACCGTCGGGGTAGTAGGCGACCGTGGCGTAATCGTCGGACGTTCCGTCTCCGGAGCTCTTCCCCGTGACGTAGATCCGCCCGTATTCGTCCACCTCTATAGCACACGCTCGGTCCTCGCCTCCCGCCGGTCCGTCGTACCTTCTCGCCCACAGCCGGCTCCCGTAAGGATCATACTTGACGGTTAGATAGTCAAAGCCCGAAGCCCCTCCCCAACTGGAACCGGTCACAACCACATTGCCGGAAGCGTCCACGGCCAAAGCCGACGCCTGATCGTCGCCGTTCGCCGTCCCATTGTATCTTCTAACCCAGGCGGTGTCGCCCTGAGATGTGTACTTTGCCGTGGCATAATCCGCCAGCGTGCCTGCTCCCTGGCTGGAACCCGTAACATAGACGTTGCCCAAACCATCTACCACGATGGCAGCGGCTCGGTCTTCTCCATTTCCGGGGCCGTTGTATGGCCTAACCCAGGCGGTGTCGACTTGCCCGAAGACCAGAGAAGGGCAAAAGCATAGACAAGCCTCGATTGCGATGAGTAGTACGACTTTCCTGGACATGATAAACTCTCGGGTTCCTCAAGAGACCAGATGGCCCAACTTCGCCTTCCACACCCTCTATATATGAATTACGGAAGCTCGTCGCCCGGAAGAGAGTTGGCCGTCCGGCTATTGTGGTGATCGGCGGAAATGGTGTGGGGCGTTAGCCTGAGCGTGCGGTTGGGCAAAGACAAACAGCCGCCATTCCTGGCCCTGGGAGTCCGATCCCGTAATCTGATCACCACTTATCCCGTTATCCCGGATGGCGTGACCCCGGAGCCAACCGCTCGATTTTCGGGTTGCCAATCCCCGCATTTGTTTGTAACTTCTCCCAGAATGAGCATATTCCTCGAAGAGATAGTCAGGATGATTTCCGGGAAGGTGGACCTTCCGGCGGATGAAATCGGCAAGCTGATCGAAGTGCCTCCGGATCAGAAGCTGGGCGATTTTGCCTTCCCCTGTTTCGTCCTGAGCAAGAAGCTAAAGAAAGCTCCCAATCAAATCGCAGCCGAGCTTGCCGCGCAGCTGAAGCCGACGCCACTGGTGGTGGAGATTCAGCCCGTGGGGCCGTACGTCAATTTCAAAGTGAACAAAGGCAGGCAGGCCGAGCAGGTGCTGAGCCGGGTCCTAAGCGAAGGCGACGGCTATGGTTCCAGCAAAGAAGGCCAGGGCAAGACCATCGTGATGGATTTCTCCTCGCCCAACATCGCCAAGCCTTTCGGCATCGGGCATCTGAGGACCACGGTGATAGGCAACTGCCTGTATCAGATCTTCACCAGATTGGGATTCAAGGTGATTCGCATCAATCATCTGGGCGACTGGGGCACCCAATTCGGCAAAGTGATTTTAGCCTACAAGCTGTGGGGAGACGAAAAAGAGTTCGAGCAAGACCCCATATCCACCCTGTACGGGTTGTACGTGAAATTTCACCAGGAGGCGGAGAAGACGCCCAAGCTGGATGAAGAAGCCCGCGGCTGGTTCAAGAAGCTCGAGGATGGAGACCGGGAGGCGACCGAGCTGTGGAGAAGATTCAGGGAGACCAGCATCCGGGAGTTCAAGCGGGTCTATGACATGTTGGGTGTCGAGTTCGACGCTTACCACGGGGAGAGTTTTTACAACAAGTACATGGAGCAGACCATCGCAGAGATAGAAGCCAAAGGCCTGGCCAAGATCAGTCGGGATGCCTTGATCGTGGATCTGGAGGAATACGACCTTCCGCCATGCCTGTTGAAGAAAAGCGACGAGGCCACGCTTTACGCGACACGCGATATCGCCGCCGCCATTTACCGGCACGATACTTACCGGTTCTACAAAAATCTCTATGTGGTGGGAACCGCCCAGAGTCTCCATTTTCGGCAGGTGTTCAAGGTGCTGGAGTTGATGGGGTACGACTGGGCCAAAGATTGCGTGCACGTGGATTTCGGCTGGATCAAATTCAGGCAGGAGATGATGTCCAGCCGAAAAGGCAACATCATTCTGTTGGAGGACGTGCTGAACAAATCCATTGAGCTGGCCGGAAAGATCATTCAGGAGAAAAATCCGGAGTTGGAGAACAAGAAGAAGGTGTCCAGGGAGGTGGGAATCGGCGCCGTGATCTTTTCGGATCTGTCCACGCGCCGCAACAAGGACATCGACTTCGACTGGGATCAGGCCCTCTCCTTCGATGGCGAGACCGGTCCCTACGTGCAGTACACCCACGCCCGCTTATGCAGCCTCATCCGCAAGTACGGGATGCCCATTTCTGTCAAGGTGGATTACGGTCTCCTCTCGACGGAGGAAGAGGGGGCGCTGATCAGGCTCCTGGAGGATTTCCCCCGGAGGATCGAATCGGCCGCAGCCAACTATGAACCGGCCGGCATCTGTTCCTTCCTGATCGACGTCTGTTCCACATTCAATCGTTTCTACCAGAAGCAGAGGATCATAACCGATGACCCGAAATCAACCGCAGCGCGCATGCTTTTGGTCAAGGCGGCTCAAGTGACGATAAAGAGCGGGCTTTCTCTGTTGGGCATTAAGGCGCCCGAAAGGATGTAGGTTGCCCACAAGACCGGAAGAATAATAATCGTGATATATCGTCGTTCGGTGCGCCTCCGTCTAACTTATTCGGACCAAGGTGGATAGGACCGACGGCGAACATCCTCACTATCCCAACCTCGCAAGAACTTACGTGTCAGAGAATAGGGGAAGCGGATTGGGCGACAGAATGCCAAGGTATAAAGTGAGTTACATGCTCTCGAGTGAAGACAGGACTGAGGCACGGTTTTTGCCGCGATTTCGGTTAACGTTTCCCACCTCCAAGCCAATAATCGGAAGGAGGAGATGATGAGGATGAGACATAACAGAATCGCTGCCGTCCTTGGTCTCTCATTTCTTCTGTTGGTGTGTAGCAAAACGAAGAACCCGGTGAAGGATCAAGCCGATCTTAAGGTCGAGTTCCGGGAACACGACTCGCCAGGCGACTTAAAGCAATGTACGGAATTAGGTCAGAGGAGCGATTCAGTGTTGGTCGTTTCGGATCCACGTACCCTCAGGATACGAGCTAGCCGTGCTGGGGAACGATGAAGGTTGAGGCAGCAGAGAACTGACGCGGATTCGATCTGTTCGAGCGCGAAACGACCACCGAGTGGTGCCGGTGTCTGTGTCATTTCGATTTTATGACCACCATCTATGGCGTTCCGCCCGGGACATATTTTATTCGGGTGTTCAATCTGCTCGGCGACCTTGTGGATGAGACAGAGCTGGTCATCCTGCCAGCGTGAGACCGGACAGAATAACGCCGCGACCCGCGGATTCCGATTGACAGAAAAGAGTTTCGGAGTATATTATTGAAGCGTCAGGTGCGTGATCAGATAGAGTTGATAGTCCGAAAGCACCTTTGAATTGTTATGAGATTCAGATACTACATCGCCATACTTCTGGCAGTCGTCTTGGCACTTGTCTGCTGCAGCAAGACCGACTATCCCACCCAGAATCGTCCGGCGTTTTTGGCCGAGTCTTCCCACAGCGGGTGCAAGCAGGAATCCGCAGAGTTCGGAAAACTCCTGCGAAACGGGTCCCTCGTGCTCAGCTCCTTTAACGATACCATCCGGGTGGTGCACGCCAGCGCCAGCTACAACTGTTGCGCCGACATCAAGATGGAGGTAACCAAGACCGAATACGGTTTCGCCGTTCGGGAAAAAGATGAAGGTTTCACCTGCAGGTGCACCTGCGATTTTGATATAACTTGTTTCATCTACGGGCTTCCGGCTGGAACCTATCTGGTCAAGGTGTTCGACCCCGCGGGGAATTTGATAGACCAAGGTTATGTGATCGTCCGGCCCAAAGAGCCAGGCGGCCCCAACGGATGACCGAACTTCTCGAAAAGGTTCACCCCCCAGCGGTCCGGCCACAAATTCGAGCAGGATTACCATCTCCCCATCCGATTTCCTACGAAAACTCATGGTTTGGACGTTCGACGCAATGCGGTTAAGGCATTCGTCTGACAAGTAAAATTCCCTCCGTTATCAGAAGCCAACCGACCTTCCTGAAGTTCGAGGCATACAAGCCGATAACCAACCATGTCCCTCCCATGTCAACCGGGTTGGATGACTTGACCAAGGGGAGGATCATTCATCCCCCTCGGAAATAAAGCTTGACAGTGAGTCCGGTGATCGATTATCGTACCTGATGATCGGTGTCCGAGTCGAGAACCCCAAAAAAGCCGTACTGACCTTATGACCAAAACCTCCCAAACGGACTTTCCCGATGCTCTGCCTTTGCTCCCACTAATGAGCACGGTGATGTTCCCCCTGGGAATCTCGATGCTTCACGTGGGCTATCAGAGAAACCTGCGTCTGCTCGAGGATTTCAACAAACCCGGCGGGATCATCGCACTCACCTGGGCGGGATCGGCGGTCACCAACAACATAACTTTTCGGCAGCTTTCCTCGGTGGGCGTGGCGGCCAAGATCGTGAAGATCGAAGACTCCGGCGAAGGCGCCAAACAGCTCACCGTCGAAGGCATGAGCCGGGTTCAGGTGGGCCAGCCGACCCAGGAGCAGCCCTACTTTGCAGCCCAGGTCAAACTTCTGAATGAGCCGGCCGGCGATCAGAAACGGGAAAAGCAATTGGTGGATTCCGTCATGGATTTGGTCAGACGGTTAGTGGAAATGGATTCCAGCTATCCCGCAGAGCTGTATCATATCCTGAGCATGAACAAAGACCGGCCGGGCAGATTCGCGGACATGGTGGCATCCTCCTTGCATTTTGAGCTTGCCTGGAAGCAGAAAATTCTGGAGGAACTGCTTCCCGAAGCACGTCTGACCGAATTGGCCGGAATGCTGGAGACCGAAATCACCCGGGCCCAGTTAAGCAAGAACGTAACCTTCGACGCCAAACAAGATTTGGAGAGGAAGGTAAAGGAACAGGTCCTGCGGGAGGAGCTGAGAACCATCAGGGAGGAGCTGGGAGAAATAGGGCTTCAGGAAAGAGAAGTGGAGGAATTGAAGGGCAAGATCAAGATTATCAAACTTCCCGCCCACGTCGAGAAGCAGGCATTGCTGGAGGTAGAAAGGCTTAGGCTGATTTCCACCGCCTCTGCGGAGTATGGCATGGTCCGAACCCATATCGATTGGCTTCTGTCCCTGCCCTGGACCAAGGAGAAATGCGACGTGGTGGACATAGACAGGCTGGAGACCATCCTAAACCAGGAGCACTTCGGCCAGAACAAGGTCAAGCAGGAGATATTGCAGCTTTTCAGCGTGCGCAAACTGAAAAGCGATTTCCGGGGAATAGCCATCTGCTTTGCCGGGCCGGCCGGCACCGGCAAGACCTCGTTAGCCCTCTCCATCGCCAAGGCCCTGGGAAGAAAATTCGTGCGGATCAGCGTGGCCGGGATGAGAGACGAAGCCGAAATCAAAGGCTCCCGCTCCACCTATGCCGAGGCGTCTCCCGGTAAGATCCTGGGCGCCATCAGAGAGGTGGGCTGCTCCAATCCGCTGATTATGATAGAGCAGGCGGACAAGATGGCCACCGAGCGTCTGAGGGGTGATCCTTATGGTGCGCTGGCCGAAGTTCTGGACCCGGACAAAAACTCCCACTTCGTGGACAACTATCTGGGCGTGCCCTTCGATCTGTCGGATGCGCTGTTCGTGATAAGCGCCCAGGTTGCCGGTGACGTCCCCAGTCCCATTTACGATCTGGTGGACGTGGTGGAGTTCTCCGGGTTCATAGAGGAGGAGAAACTGGAGATAACCAAGAAATTCATCATTCCGGCGCAGCTTAAGAAACACGGACTCACCGATGAGGACATGGGGTTTTCGGATGAGGCTCTGAAGAGGGTTATCCGGCAGTATACTGTGGAAGCAGGGATCAAAGGTCTGCAAAGGGAGATAGAGTCGATTTGCCGCAGGTGCGCCCGGGCCAAGGCTTCCCAGAACTTCGAGCCCTGCCGGGTGACTGCGGAAAATCTGGAGGAGTATCTGGGCGTGCCGGTTTACATTCCGGATAAGGTTCCCAAATTCCCGGAGATCGGGGTGGCGGTGGGGTTGGCCTGGACCGAGGCAGGAGGCGATCTGATGCTGATCGAGGCCTTGAAGATGAGGGGCAACGGTCAGGTGATCTTCACCGGTCAGTTGGGCGACGTGATGAAGGAATCCATCCAGGCTGCCCACAGCTACGTCCGCTCCAAGGCCGAGATGCTGGGCATCAACTATGACGATTTCACCAGCTACGACATCCACATCCATTTCCCCTCCGGCTCCATTCCCAAAGACGGGCCGTCGGCCGGGGTCACCGTGTCGTTAGTGATAGCCTCGGTGATGAGCGACCGGCCCATACGAAACGACGTGGCCATGACCGGCGAAATATCTCTGCGGGGGCGGGTCATTCCCGTAGCCGGAGTAAGGGAGAAGGCGTCGGCGGCGCATCGGGTGGGCATTCACACCGTGATCCTGCCCAAAGGCAACGAGAAAAACTTGATGGATCTGCCGGAGAAAATGAAACAGGAGATGCAATTCGTCTTCGTGGAGAGAATCGAAGAGGTTTTCAAGCACGCGCTTATGGAGCAGGATGAAAGCCAGCGGGGCATAGAGGACATCCTAAGGAGAGAGATAGGCAAGATAGCCCAGGCGGAGAAGAAGAAGGCCAACAGGAGCAGAGCAGGGAAAAGAAAGGCCGGCAAGACCGCCAGGAGGCGTTAGGCGAAAACTACCCTTGGTTGGATGGTTTTGATCTCCACGCCGCTTATTCAAGAACCAGAAGCGGAGTGGCGATAACTATAATGCAGGCTTGATCGGATGGGGAGGAGATTTGACCAACGTCGACAGAATACTGGTGGTGGACGACGAGCTGTTCGTCAGGGAGCTGCTGCTGGAATTTTTGAGCAGCCAGGGTTACGACGTGACTTTGGCCGATTGCGGGGAAAAAGCCCTGGAGCTGGCCCAGGCCGAGCCGCCCAACGTGGCGCTGGTGGATCTCAAGATGCCGGGAATGGATGGAATCCGGACCTTGAAGGAAATGAAGAAGGTGGCGCCGGAAGCTCTGGGCATAATCATGACCGGATACCCCACCATAGAAAGCTCCATCGAGGCCCTGCGGCACGGAGCGCATGACTACGTCATAAAGCCTTTCAAATTAAACGATCTGAAGCTCTCCATCGAGAAAGCACTGAGCGAGCAAAGGCTCAAGGTGGAGATCGGTCAACTGAGGGGCAGGGTCAAGCGACTGGAGGCCGAGCTAAGAGAGCTGGCAAATCTGCGCGACAGGACCTGAGAATGCCTCACCGGTTTACTTTGTTCAGCGCCGGAAAAACGGAACAACACGACTGCCAAAGATTTCATTCCGATACCAAATCGCACCTCACTTTCTTGGATAGTGAATCACCCGTGAAAGCTTAGCAGAACTTCTCCTTCGACGGACTTCCTGCAGCCAGTCGCACCTCATCCCGGCAACGGAGCTGCAACGTGAATCTTCCCGAACAATACCGAAAGTTGTCCGAACTGTTTGACGAGGTTCTGAGCCTCTCCAACATGATCCTGTTCGAGTTGGAAAGGGGAGCGGAGGACGAGCGGTTGGAAGCTCTCGTACAGCGAAAAGACCAGACCGGCAAGAGAATAGAGAAGCTGACACGTGAGGTAAGCTCGGCCGGGTCAGAGATAAACAGAGAGTCGAACTTGAGAACGCTGGCCGAGATCAAACCATTCCTCAAACAGATCGAGAGGCAGACCAGCCTTTTAGAGGCCGTGGAAGCCAGGATTCAGAAGCTGATCAAAGAGAAGAAGGAAGACTGAGAACCACTGCTCCCGATTACCGACTCCCAATAGTACCCTTCATTTCCCTCCGCAAACAATCAGGTTTTCCCTTTCGATTGTCGTTCCCCTGGATGCCTCATACTGCGAAAACCGGCTCTTCACGCTGAAAAAAGGCTTGCCACAACCCGGCAAGCATCTTAAATTTAGTCATTGCGCCGGCGTACCGGGGTTCCTCCGCAAACGTTGGCTTGGCCCTTCGATTCGGAACGATAACATGAAAGAAAGAAGAAAGCCGGGAATTCATCAGGGCGGGACAGATGACGCAACAGGTGTTGCCCCCAAGCTTCATCTGATCGCCCAGCAGCTTAACGCCGCCTATCAGGATTTGCACGACAAGGTCGATGATATGAACCGCCAACTGGGGCGGACCAATCTGGAGCTAAGGCAGGCTCTGGCGGAAAAAGACCGGATGTCCAACTATCTGGCGGGTATTCTGGAAAGCCTAAGCCAAGGGGTGGTGGCGGTCGACCTGCGCGGCGGAATAGCTGCGTTCAACTTAGCTGCGGAGAAGATTCTGGGACTCAAGGCAAAGGACGCTCTGGGAAAACCATACGCGGAAGTGTTCGGTCGGGGAATTGATGAAGAATTTGGCCTGCCCCATCTGGTGAAGACCGGAGAAACTTGCTCTGGCGGGGAAAAGCAGATCGAGAGGAAGGATGGCGAGAAGATCACGGTCAGTTTCTCCAACGCACTTCTAAAGGATACTCAGGGAGAGGTTTTTGGCGCGATGGAGGTTTTTTCTCCCAAGGCCGAGTCGAAGGAGGCTTCAGAAGACATGGCTCGGGTGAGAACCCTGGCTGCGGTCGGCGAGATGGCTGCCGTGGTGGCGCATGAGATAAAGAATCCCCTGGGCGGAATACGGGGGTTCGCCGAGCTTTTGAACAGGGACTTGGAAGAGGGAGACCCTCGCAAAAAGTCCGTGGCCAAGATCATACAGGGAGTGGAGGCTTTGAGCAAGATATTGGCCACTCTGTTGGATCAGGTCAAGCCGGTGGAGCTCAAGCTCAAGAGGGTGGAGATGGTCGGCCTCACCGAGGAGGCGCTCAAATTCTTTGCCATGGACCCGGCCAACCAAAGGCCCAATATCCGCATGGTGAAGAACTATCCTCGGGAACAGCTTCACTGCAATCTGGATGCCGAGCAATTTCGGCAGACCCTTTTGAACCTGTTTCACAACGCGATTCAGGCCATGCCCAATGGCGGCCAGATGAAAATCGAGCTGAGTCGCGCAGGCGAGCCTTCCGCTTGCGCTTCCCGGACAGATGAGCAGAAAGCGATTTTGGAGATATCGGATACCGGAATCGGAATGAGCAACGAAGTGCAGAAAAAAATCTTCACTCCGTTTTTCACCACCAAAGAAGGCGGCACGGGTTTGGGTCTATTCACCGTAAAGAAGATAGTAGAAGCACATGCCGGGGAGATTCAACTCGAAAGCCGGCCGGGAAAAGGCACCACAGTCAAAGTGATTTTGCCCATGCTCAAATAGTCATCTGACGATCGATCTTATTCGGGAACTCAACATGTCCGAGGTCGAAAAGACGAATCAAGGCAAAAGTTTTATGGGAAGCAAGATTCTGGTGGTGGACGATGATCCCCTTCTCAGGGATTTCCTGATGGAAACCTTAGTCCGCACGGGCTGCATCGTGGGTTTGGCAACCACCGGCGAGGAGGCTTTGGATAGGATGCGGGCGGAGGATTACGACATCATCCTCTCCGACGTTCGTATGCCCAACATGGACGGAATGGAGCTGCTCAAAACCGCCAGAGGCTCCATGCCCGACGCAGAGATAGTGATAATGACCGCCTATGGCACGATACAGAACGCCGTGGAGGCCATGAAGCTGGGGGCCTTCCACTACGTGTTGAAACCGTTCTCCATAGACGAAATCGAATTGGTCATCAAAAGGGCCTTGGAGCACAAAAGCCTGTTGAAGGAAAACCGGCTGCTTAGGACGGAGGTCACCTCCAAGTACAGCTTCGACAACATCATAGGCAAAAGCCCTCAGATGCAGGAGATCTTCGAGCTGGTTCGGACCGTAGCCGGCAGAAAAGCCACTGTGCTCATCACCGGCGAATCGGGCACCGGAAAGGAGCTGATCGCCAAGGCCATTCATTACAACAGCCAAAGGCGGGAGGGGCCTTTTATCCGCATCAACTGCGCCGCGCTTCCCGAAGGTTTGGTGGAAAGCGAGCTATTCGGTCACGAAAAAGGCTCGTTCACCGGCGCGGATAGGCAGTCGCGCGGCAGATTCGAGCTGGCCGACGGCGGCACCCTGCTTTTAGATGAAATCAGCGAAATCTCGCTGCATCTCCAGGGCAAGCTGCTGCGTGTGCTCCAGGAACGGGAGTTCGAAAGGGTGGGATCGGGAATTCCCATCCAGGTGGACGTCAGGATCATCGCCACGTCCAACCGCGACCTGAAAAAGCGCATAAAAGACGGGCACTTCAGGGAGGACCTTTTCTACCGGCTGAACGTGGTGCCCATTCACATCGCGCCTTTGAGGGAGAGGAAAGAAGACATCCCCTCACTGGCCGAGTATTTCCTCGAGAAGTGCAATCAGGAGAACAACTGCCATATACAGGCCATCTCGCCCAAGGTGTTTCAGATGTTCATGGAGTATGCCTGGCCGGGCAACGTGCGGGAGCTGGAAAACTACATGGAAAGGGCAGTGGTAACCGCCAAGAGCAAAATCCTCACCCCCAGAGACTTTCCCAAGGAGCTAAGCTTCGGCAAAATCGACATGCCCACGGAGGATATCAAGGTGGGCAGCACGGTTCACGAAGCCGAGCGCAAGCTGATACTCAAGACCCTCAAAGCTCAGGGCGGAAACCGCACCAAAACCTCTGAAATCCTTGGGATCTCCACTCGGACCCTGCGTAACAAGTTGCAGGAATACGGGGTGAAAGACGCGGCCAAGGACAGAGACTGAAACAGGTATTGCAGGTCAGAAGCCATTGGCTCCTGACACTTTTGAAAGTACTGAACTCGCGCCTGCCAGTGCTCTTGTTGGAAATCGAGCAAGGGGATTAAGCAAGATGAGCAGGTTTGCACGTCAGCAGCCGCATTCCGGTACTATCGAGAATCGTGAACTCACCCCCAGGCCTCCTCTCTTAGAAAGAGAGGGGGATCAAGGGGGTGAGTTATGGGTGACGGGTGGGGAAGCTTGTGTTCGTGCGGGCATTCTGATATGAAAATCAAATCACTTCCAAAGCTCATAACTGAAATTGCCGGGGAGGAGAGGGACCT
>CAZWAO010000064.1:0-12547 GCA_964631815.1 uncultured Ignavibacteria bacterium
GCATGGTCAACGAAATCCTGTTCCGGCAGGAGGCCCAGAAGAGGGGCATAGAGATTTCCGACGCCGAGCTATACGAGTATATGCGGCGCTATCCGCCCGAGGAGATCAGACAGCATCCCGCCTTCCAGACGCCGGAGGGACAGTTCGATTACCAGAAATACCTGCAGGCGCTCAACGATCCCCGGGTTCCCTGGGGCCAGGTGGAGGACATGATCCGGCCCAACCTGAGGCTTAGCCGGCTCCAACAGTCTGTAACCAGCCTGGTGCGGGTCACGGACGATGACGTCAAGCAGTACTATCAGGACCAGGGCGAGCAAGTGAAAATCCAATACGTCTACGTCCCCGCGATTCAATTCCAGAACAAGGACCTGACGGTTAGCGAGGATCAGATAAAGGCTTATTACCAACAGCATCAGCAGGAGTTCAGGGTGGAACCCACCGCCGATCTCAACTACGTGGAGTTCGACAAGGTGGCCAGCGATGAGGACGTCCAGGAGGTCAAGCAAAGGATCATGGATATAAAACAGGAGCTGGATCAGGGAGAAGACTTCGCCGATCTGGCCATGGACTATTCCGAGGACCCGTCTACAGCCGAGAATGGGGGGGACTTGGGCTGGTTCGGCAAAGGCGCCATGGTGCCCGAGTTCGAGCAGGCGGCTTTCTCCATGAAACCCGGCGAGGTCTCCGATCCCATCCGTACGCAGTTCGGCTGGCATCTGATACAGCTGGAGGAGAAAAGGGGAAGCGGCGACAAGGAGGAAGTGAAAGCCCGGCACATCCTCCTGCAGATCAAACCCTCCGAGAATACCATAACGCTTCTTAAGGAACAGGCGGACAACTTCTTAGAGCAGGAGAGCCAGTCCAGCTTCTCCGAGGCGGCCAAGGACATGAACCTGGAAGTTCAGGAGACCGGATGGTTCACGCAAGGGGGAACCATAAGAAATCTGGGCAACAATGGCCAGGTGAAAGACTTCGCCTTCGGGAACGATCAGGGAAAAGTCAGCGATGTGATCGAAACGGCAAGAGCATTCTACGTTTTTCAGGTCAAGGACAGAAGGCCGGCGGGGACTTCGCCGCTGACGGAGGTGGAGCCGACCGTCAGGCAGAAGCTGATCCGAGCCATCGCGGATTCACTGGCTTTTGAGAAGGCCCAGAGCATTATGGCCCAGATCGACCAAGGAGAGAGCTTGAAGAAGGCAGCCGAGGATAACGACGCCAAGTTTGCCGAGACCCAGGATTTCTCGCGCAGCGGATTCATTCCCGGCGTGGGCAATCCTCCGGAGCTTATCGGCACGGCTTTCTCCCTGACCCAGCCGGGCCAGATTTCCCAACCGGTCAAGACCAATTTAGGCTCCTTTATAGTGGAGCTGGTCTCGCGAATAGAGCCGAGCGACAGCGTCTTTAGCGCCGACAAGGACTCGCTGATGATGGTGGTTCTACAGCAGGAACAGTCTCAGGTTTACCAGGATTGGTTCGCTCAGGTGAAGAAAGAAGCAGACATCCAAGACTACCGTTCGGAGTTTTTCCGCGAATACTAGCTTCTCCCAACATTTGGGAGAAAACAATCTTTTGTGCCCGTCAATTCTTCGGATTGGCGGGCACTCTTGTTATTGCCGGATTCCCGGATGGAAGCCATCCGGTCATCGGGCTTCTTCCGTATGAGGTTGTCTCTGGATGGAGAGTAATCTATCCGGCGTCTTGCAGTATACAGCCGACAACCCGATGGGAGATTAGTCCACAAAGCTCACATCCCTTCCGGTCCGCTTCTGACGGTTGGTTCCGTTTTCGTCCTCATCATACTTCCGCACGATGTCGTCGACTTCCAAAAGCACGCTTCCGTCCCGGTCCCGACGAACCTCGGCTATGCCCGGGTGTTCTGCTTCCAGGTCCTTCAGCATCTGGTTTTGCTTTTTGACCGTCTTCACCAAAGCCTGGTTGTCCTTCTGCACGTAGTAGAAGTCCAGAGCTTGCCGGATGGTCATCTTCAATTCATCGTTGTTCCAGGGCTTGAGCAGAAACCGGTATACCTCCCCCCTGTCGATGGCCTGGATCACCGATTTCAGATCGGCATGCCCGGTGAGCATGATGCGCAGTGCGCCCGGGTTCATCTCTTTAGCTTTCGCCAAGAACTCTATCCCGTTCATATTGGGCATCTTCAGGTCGGAGATTATCAAATCCACCGGCTGCTGCTCCAACGTCGACAGGGCTTCCTCTCCGCTCTGGGCGGTAAGGATCTCGTAGTCTTCATTCCTGAAAAGACGCTTGAGCGCGCTTAGAATGTTTTCCTCATCATCGACTATCAGGATTTTCGACCGCTGCATTAGTGACCCCCTTCTGTGAACCTACGTGCTTGGCTTGTCTGCTTCTGCTTCTTCTTTTGCGTCCAAGGGAACCGGCGACCCGCTGACCGGCAGGATCACTCGGAACGTCGAGCCTTTGCCCACCTGGGTTTCCACCTCGATTTTTCCGCCGTGATTCTCGATAATGCCATACACCACGCTCAACCCCAGACCGGTTCCTTTTCCCACCTCCTTGGTGGTGAAGAACGGGTCGAATATGTGCTCCAGGTTCTCTTCCGGAATTCCCGCACCGGTGTCGCTTATCTCCACCACCACGCTTTTGCCCGCCTGGTAGGTCTTGATGGTAATCTCACCCTTCTCTTCGATGGCCTGAGCGGCGTTCACCAGAAGGTTCATGAAGACTTGATTGAGCTGTTGGGGGAAGCATTCGATCTGCGGGATCAAGCCGTACTTTTTGGTAACGGTGGCTTTGTACTTCAGTTCGTTCCACACGATGTTCAAGGTGCTTTCGATCCCCTTGTTGATGTCGGCCAGCTCCAAGCGGGTCTTGTCGCGATGAGCAAAGTCCTTGAGATTCTGAACGATGGTCTTCACCCTCTGCGCGCCCTCCTGGGATTCGGAGATGATCTTGTCAAAATCGTCCAGCATGGACTGCACGCCGATTCGCTCCTTGAATTCCTCGATCTCCCGGGCCAGCTCCCGACAAGGCTTGTCCGGCGGCATCCGTTTCTCCAGCGAGGCATACTTATCCAACAGGCTTTTCACGTCCCGCACGTACTCGGCTAAGGTCCCCAGGTTGCTGTGAACGAAACCAATGGGATTGTTCAGCTCGTGGGCCACGCCCGCCGAAAGCTGGCCCAGCGACGCTAATTTCTCCGACTGCAGAAGCTGGGCCTGCATCTGGTTGAGCTTATCGTATGCCTCCTTCAATCTTCCTTTCTCCTCCTCCAGCTCGAAGGTCCTTCGCTCCAACTCCAGGTTTTTCTCCTGCAGCTCCCGTTTGGTTTTGCTTAAGCTTCTGTTTATGGCCGCCTCGTTCTCGTGCAAAATCCGCAGAGTGTCCGCCTTCTCCTTTTCGATCTTTATCATCTCCTCTTGGTAGCGCTTGGTCTGGGTGACGTCCTTCTGAAACCACACCAGGGCGATGAAATTCCCTTCCTTGTCCACCATTTTGGAGACGGAAACCGAAACGTAAAGCAGTCTTCCGTCCTTTCGTCGGTTCAGTATTTCGCCGCTCCACATTTTGCCGGTGGTGCCCGTGCCGAAGATCTGCTTGTCTATTCTCTCCCGGTAGAGTTCGGTGGCCAGAAGCTCAAGATCTTTGCCTTTCAGCTCCTCGGCGGAATATCCGAACATGGTTTCCGTGGCGGGATTGGCATAGATGATTCTCCCGTGCTCGTCCGTGGCGATGATGGACTCCGAGGCATGGTTCATGATTCCCTTCAGAAACGCTATGTTCTCCTGGGTTTTCTTCATGCCGGTGATGTCCCGCCATATTTCCACCAGCTCGGTTTCGCCGTTTTCGCAATTGCGGGTGGTGGGGAAAACCAGGTAGCACCTGCCGTCCCGGGCCTTCACTTCGATGGACTCGAGACTCTGGGGCTCTGCGCCATCGTTCAGAGGACAGGGTTGGCAGATTCGGTCCGAATCGGCGTAGGCTTTATGGCAGGCGGAACCCACCACGTCGCCGAACCTCTCGGTTAAGAGTTTGCTTTGGTACTTGACGATCCGGTCCCGGCCCACCACGACCACGCCTTCGCCGATATCGGCCAAGCTGTCGGCTAGTCGATCCATATTCGCATCGAGCCAGGTTTCCTTCTTGGAATCGGAGATGTTCTCTTCAGCCAGCCCCCGCTCACCATCGCCGTTAGAGTTGACTATGGCCTGTTCGGTCATGCTCGGTCCCCGTATGACGTTCATGCTTGGACTTGTACTCTATCGCATCCCGCCCCAAGCAATTCTGTCGGGTTGATCCACTCCACAAAATCGCAACCTCAAAGACATGCGCAAAGCCGGATTTCATGATGCTGCCTTGTGTCCGGCTGTGCTGGTGCACAATCCGCCGTCCCGGGCGCGATCTGCTTTCTTCAGTTGTAATGGGGGACGTTCAAAAAGACAGCTAAAGGGGACGAAAAATCAGCTTTGACCGGTGTTAGGAGACATATGCGACCGGTCCGGTCTTCCTTTTGGAATCTCCCTACTAATATCGACTCCTGTTCCGCTGAAATTAGATGCGATGAAGAGAAACTGCGGTAGGATGATCGAAGGATGTGACGAAGACCACATCACCACACGTTCAGATAGAGTATATAGAACCCTCCCAAGAAGATCAAAACGCCGCTGATCTTCTTTGTAATGGCCGAGAAGTTGCTCACCCCTTTAGACTTGGCATAGCTTTCCACAAAGCCGGTAAATACTCCGGCCAACACTATCAGCGCACAGTGCCCCACCGCGTATACGAACAGAAGTGAGGTGCCGTAAATGATCCTTCCCTTGGTGGCGACGAAAGCTAAAATCACTGCCAGCACCGGGGTGGCGCAGGGAGAGGAAACAGCTCCGAAAAGAAGTCCCAGCAGAAATGCTCCGATCACCCCCTTGTGCTTGGTTTTGAGGGCGACCGGCTGGGGGAGTTTGAACCTGAGCACGCCGGTCAGATACAGTCCCATGACGATGGCCACGCCTGCTGCCAGAAAGTACCAGAACTTGCCCACGTCGCCGAAGAGCCTGCCCATCAGGGAGGCAATCGCTCCCAGCACGGTGAAGGTTATGGAAAGCCCCAGGGCGAACACCAGCGCATAAGCCACGGCTTTCCTCTTGTTGCCCTCCGAATAGCCGCCTACGAATCCGATCACCAGCGGAATAATAGCCAATACGCAAGGACTGGAGGCAGACAGAAGCCCTCCCAAGAACACAAGGAGATAGGCCAAGCCGGGAGAATTGTTTACCACATCCCCTACGTTGGACAGGATCGACTCCATGCTAACGCACTCCCATCTCGGCGAATTTGGCCTCTATGGATTGTTTGTCCATGAATCCCTCGTGACGGAAAACTTCCCGGCCGTCGGAGTCGAAGAAAATCTGCGTGGGAATCAAACGGATCTTATACTGATTGGCCGCCTGAGGCTCATCTCTCAGATCGATCACTTTGACAATCGCCCTGCCCCGGTACTCTGTAGTCAGTTCTTCCAGAATGGGTTTCATCTTCTTGCAGGGAATACAGGTGCCCCTTCCCAAATCCACCAGCATGGGCAATTGAGCGCTTTGCCCGGCGTTTGTCTCCGACCCGGAAGCGACTTCGGCCGTTCCTTGCTTTGCGCCCCTGTCGGTCTGATTGGAGCAGGAAGCCGCCAGCAGAAGAATTATGCTTGCGGCCGTGAGAAATCTCGTTCTTGGTCTTCTTGGATGCGGCTTCACTTTTTTCCTCCGGTTCTTTGTATCGCGGTCTTCATGATCCTGGCCGTTTCATCTCTTTCTGAAAGTCTTCAGCACCGTCAGCGGCGGGAAAGCTATGGCTTTGGGCTTGCACTTCATGGCGCACATGCTGCAGCCGACCTGGCAATTGAAAGGACTCACCACTCTCACCTTGTTGCTTTTTGGATCGTATTCGTAGACCCCGAAGGGGCAGAACTCAACGCACAGATGGCAGCCGTCGCACAATTCCTCCCGGATGGTCGGATACCAGGGTACTTCTTCCCTGGGAATGCCCTGCCAGGTGCCCAAGTCCTTTTTCCTTGCTACGGTTTGGCGCTGGTCCAAACTGCAATAGTTCTGATACTCTTTTAGAAAAGCCGAGGCGTACGCTTCCTCTTTGGCCTTGGGAACGTAGTTGAAAGCTTTGAGCTTGGTCAAGAGGAACTGTCTGGCGGACTCATCCGGCTTATGACCGGACTTGGCCAGTTCTTCAAAGACCTCATCCAGCCCCACGATTCCGATCTGCTTGCCTTCGATGAGAATCAATTTCGTCTTCATGTTTCAGTCGTATTCGGCGCAGGGCCGGTTCCTTTGGACATGTGCGTCTCGAGAATGCTTCTGATCTCCTCGGTGGTCGGCACCTTTCCCTGAAGAACAATCACTCCATCAACGATCAAGGCCGGAGTGAAGTTCACCCCTCGATCGATGATTTCGAAGACATCCGTTACTTTGACAAGTTCAACCGCAGGGTTCAACTCATCCAGAATCTGTTTCACTTAATCGTATGTGCGACTGCACTTGGGGCACCCTGGGCCTAACACTTCGATTCTGAGCATCTCATCTCTCTAATTAGCAACACCTTCTCGTCGCAACCTATCATCTTACTCGCTGATCGGGCTCTCGATCCAACGGATTCGCGTCAGGCCCGGACCAAACCGGAATCGGCATCAGGATCGAAGTACCTCCGTTTGAACCAAAGCGCCACGTTGACCAGACTGATGAGCACCGGAACCTCCACCAAGGGGCCAATCACCGCCGCAAAAGCGACGCCCGAGTTGATCCCGAAGACCGCCACCGAAACGGCAATGGCCAGTTCAAAGTTGTTGCTGGCCGCGGTGAAAGACAAAGTCGTGGTCTTGGCGTAGCCGGCTTTGATCTTCCAGCCCAAGTAAAAAGAGACCAGAAACATAACCACGAAGTATATCAACAAAGGAATCGCTACCCGCACAACGTCCAGCGGAATTTGCACGATCAGTCCGCCCTTTAGACTGAACATGACCACGATGGTGAACAAGAGGGCAATCAGGGTGACAGGGCTGATTTTGGGGATGAAGCGCGAATGGTACCATTCCTTGCCCTTGGCTTTCACCAGGGTGAGGCGTGTGATAATCCCGGCAAGGAAAGGAATGCCCAAATAGATGAAAACGCTTTTGGCAATCTGTCCGATGGTGACGTCCACCACGCTTCCCTTAAGCCCAAACAGAGGAGGCAAAACCGTAATGAAGATGTAGGCATACACACTGTAAAAGAAGACCTGGAAAATGCTGTTGAAGGCCACCAGCCCGGCGGCGTATTCGGCATCGCCTTTGGCCAGATCGTTCCACACTATCACCATGGCGATGCACCGGGCCAGCCCGATCATGATCAAACCCACCATGTATTCCGGATGACCGGAAAGAAAGCCCAAGGCCAGGAAGAACATAAGAATCGGTCCCACGATCCAGTTTTCGACCAATGACAAACCCAGCACTTTCCAGTCGCGAAACACGTCTCCCAGCTCCTCATAGCGTACCTTGGCCAGCGGAGGATACATCATCAGGATTAGCCCAATGGCGATGGGTATGTTGGTCGTGCCCACCTGGAAAAGGCCGATGAATCCCTCAACCCTGGGAACCAAATAGCCCAGCAAAACGCCTGCAGCCATAGCCAGAAATATCCACAAGGTGAGGAAACGATCCAGGAATGAAAGCTTTTCACTTGTGCTCTGGCTCATGACTTTCAGTCTCGGCAATGTGTCAATCAGATTTTGTAGGGACTTGCCGCACAGGAAATCCCCGGAGCAAGACACCGTGCACCGGCTACTTCTTGCTTTCCCCTTCAATCCACTCTTTGAGTTTCGCCATCGAGGGCAGCGTGCCGGACGAACGTACTTTGCCGTCTATCACCAAACCCGGCGTCATCAAAACTCCATAGGAGGAGATCTTGTCGAGGTCTGCCACCTTCTCGACCTGCGCTTCGAGGTTCAGCTCCTTCAGCGCCTGGTGAACCTGCTGTTCTAAGGTCTTGCAGCGGGCGCATCCCATTCCCAGAATTTCGATCTTCATCCCCTACCTCCTAAGCTATGAAATTGCCGAATATCAAGCCGGTAATAGTCGCCATGACCACCACCAGAACCACATAGACTCCGGTTTTCCTCACTCCCATAATCCTGGCGATCACGATCATGTTGGGCAAGCTCAATGCCGGACCGGCCAGAAGCAGAGCCAAAGCCGGGCCTTTTCCCATTCCCAAATCCATCAGAGCGCGAATGATGGGCACCTCGGTCAAAGTCGAGAAATACATCAGTGCTCCGAAGAGGGATGCCACGAAAGTCGGCCCCAGTCCATTCCCTCCCAACCAATGCTCCACCACGGATTGAGGAAGCAAGGCTCGGATGATCCCCGCAATGAAAACGCCTGCTATCAGGATGGGGAAAATCTTCTTGAACAGATCCCAGGTTTGTTCCATCCAGTACTTGAGTTCGTCCTTCTGGAACCACTTGTACAAAATCAGGATCAGAATCGCCAACAGCGCTCCGGTTATCACCCATTTCTGGGCGGCGCCGAAGATCAGGATGCCGACCAGAAGGGCGAAATAGAGCAGGGTGACGCCATGAGGTTTGCCCTTCTGTTCTTCGAGAGGCAGAGCCAGCTCACCGGGATTATTCAACTTCTCACGCTCCTCTTTTCTCCATATGAAGGCCATGATCAAACCAATCACCACCGAGAATACAACGGCTCCTATGGCTCTGGCGATTCCCAAATCATAGCCCAGCAGCCTGGCCGAATACACCACCGCCAGGATGTTGATTGCCGGACCGGAATACAGAAAAGCGATGGCCGGACCCAGACCTGCTCCCCTTTTGTGTATTCCGGCAAAAAGAGGAAGAATGGTGCATGAGCAAACCGCCAGTATGGCCCCGGAGACCGAGGCCACCGAATAAGCCAAAACCTTCTTGGCACCGGCCCCGAAGTATTTGAGGATGGATCCCTGCGAGACGAATGCGGCTATGGCTCCCGCTATGAAAAATGCGGGAACCAGGCAGGTAAGGACGTGGGCGGACAGATACTCGAGCAGGGCTTCCCACCCGCTCATCAGGATTTCAGTAAATGGCATAGTCTCGCTCTAAGGACAGTCGGTCGGATGAGGTTCTCAGGCCAGAACCTTGGCCCGCTCAGCACGCTGGTCTATCTCTGCCTTGATCATCTGATCGGCCAGCGAAAGCAAGCGGAATATCTTCTTGTCCTTTATCTTGTAGTACACCGAGATGCCTTCCCGGCGCGATTCCAGGATGCCCGCGTCGCGCATGTGGGTCAGGTGCCTGGAAATGTTGGATTGATCCTCCCGCATCTGCGGGATGATCTTGCACTGGCACTGTTCGCCGTCTTTCAGGAAATAGAGGATCTTAAGCCGGGTGGGTTGAGCCAGGGCCTTTAGGAAGTCGCTTTCCAGCTCGATCAGGTTCTGGTTTATCATGTGCGCGGTCCCATTTAATGTTTATATGCGAATTTATACATCTTTGCATACGAATACGAAAACCCCGCCACACCGTTTGCGTTACTTTCCGGGGATTACGATTACCTGGCGGAAGCCCCATCTCCAACAGTCAGATCCCAAAACAGCAAAAACACGAAGCCCTTCCCAATTTTGGTCTCTTCATTACACCTTGCGGGAAGGGCTTTGCACCCAGGCTACAAACTGATTATGGGTTCTTTTCGATCTACTTGAGCAAACTCACACTCCTTTCACCTTCGGGCTACTTCACCAGCATCATCTTCCTGACCTCGGAAAACTCCTCGGTCTCCAGCCGGTAGAAGTAGACTCCGCTCGCCACCTGGTCTCCGTGTTGGTCCGTTCCGTCCCACCACGCCGTCTTATATCCTGCCGTCTGAGGTTCATCCACCAGCTGGGTCACCTTCCGGCCCAGAACATTGTAAACGCTGAGCCGCACGTGAACGTCCCTGGGCAGAGCATAGCCTATGCTGGTTCGCGGATTGAATGGATTGGGATAGTTCTGGGACAACGAGAAGTGTTCGGGCCTGGATTCGGATGGTTTCTCCATTTCCGTTTCCAATTCCTCCCACGCCTCGGTGGTCAGTGCGCTGGCTTTTGTATCTATGAGAAGCGCTTTCCTGATCTTGATGCTGCGGAGATCAGCGGCCGCCAAGTTCAGGGTCAGGATGTGTTCCTCTCCGGCCGGAAGCGTTCTTTGACCCGACAGATCCACGATTCCTATCCTCTGAACGTTATCTTCGGTGCCGCAGAAAAGCTGGAAACCCTCGGTTAGCGGTGTCAGAACGGGATCAAACATGCTTACCCAACCCGGATCGAACTCTATCTCCAACTGCACTCCGGCTAAGTCCCGGTCGAACTTGGCCATCACCCATATCTGGCGCATTTGATCTGTCTGGTGAGAAGAAGGCTTGGCTGAACTCGACCTGCTTTCGTCAGGGGAAGCTCTCTCAAGCGAGAGCCAGACCTGGGCATGTCCCTGGTCTGCCTTCGGTTTCGCCACCGTGGCCGGAACCGCCGCCTCCCCTTTACCTCCCGGGCAGGGAGCCGGACCCCCTCTGAACAGGTAGTTGAGCAGATATATGGCGTCGGCCAGGTTGAGTTCGCCGTCGCAATTGGCGTCCCCAGCCGATTTGGGACAGGGGGCCGGGCCCGATTTGAACAGGTAGTTTAGGAGCCATACCACGTCTCCCACGTCCAACTTATCGTCTCTGTATGCATCTCCCCGGATGAATTCGGATTCTGCCGTAAAGACCCATCCTCCACCCACCGAGAAACCGGAGCTGGACTGAAGGCCCACCGGGGAGGCCTGGCCCCCGGCCGAAACCTTCAGAGCGAAGACAGCCGACTGGGCGCTTCCTCCGGTTCCGCAGAGAACGTCCGAGCTAATCTGGAATTCGTTGCTGGTCGATTCTGCCCACGACTCCTGACCCGCTACGGCCAAGATGAATACCAGAATCAGTACCAGGGCAGGAACCGGATTGGATTTGACTTTCTTCATGACTTGTTCCTCCGTTTTCGAGGTTAGCAGCGTGGGCTTAATCCGTTCCCGCCTCCACCAACCCGCCAATGTAATTGCTCTCCCTGGCTCCGGTGAAATGGACGAACCATTGATAGGTGAAGTTATACGGCCACACGTAGATTTCCAGCAGCTTCCCGTCGGATGCCGTGTGAGTATAGGTGTAGGCCGAGGTGTTCACCACTACTGCGCCGTCCTCTTTTATCACGATGCGAAGCGAGACGCCGCCGAAGGAGTCGATATAAAGCTGTCCCGCGGTTCCGGTGGTTCTGATGGCCGGACGGGAGTCGTCGTACCAATCCTGGTCCCAGACATACTCATTGCTGTTGTTGCTGTTGACCCTGACGTATTGAGCCTTGAAGGTGGAGGCCAAATCCGCCCGACCCACGGAATTGGAGGCGATCTCCGAAGCTCCCACTCCGTCCGTAGCAATGTCCGACTGGCCCAGCGAGTTGTCCACCACCATGGAGCTGTTGATCGAATTGGCCTGGCTTTCATTGACGTAACGCGAGTCCAAATCGGAGACGTGATAGCCGTCCACCCGATCGGCATTCAGGTTGGTGCACACGGTGCCGTTGCTCAATGCCACCTGCCCCGAGGAATTGCCGGCGTGGTATCCGTCCACCTTGTCGGCATTGTCACAGTTGCCATAGATGGTTCCCGTGGCGCGGATGTCGCCCGAAACATCCAATTTGTAAGCCGGGCTGATAGTGCCGACACCCACGCGCGCAGAGGAGGACAGGCAGAGCACGTTGCCGCCGCCGGTCTTGCTGAATTTAAGGGCGTCTTCGGAGCCGTCATGAACAAAAGACCATTTGGTGGTTCCCTCGGTTTGAAAGTGAATCTTACAGTCTGCCGACACGTCTCCCGCGTCCATGAATATCTCCGGATTCCAGATGGCATCCAGGTGCAGCGTGGCATCGTCGTCACCGGGGATATAGCCTTCCAGCTCCAACTTCGCGTCGGGATGCGATGTACCGATGGCTACCCTTCCGCCTGAGCGATAGACCGTGTCGCTGTTGACGGCCCAGTCGTTGTCCGCTGCCCCGTTCCGGGCGTAGTCCGCCGTGTCGCTGAATTCGGACCGGAAAGCATAGCCCACGCTCACTATGGGCTTGCGGGGAGTCATCTCCGAATCCGAGCCGACCTTGATCCCCAGGTATTGAACGCTTCCGTCCAGAGCCGAATCCGGAATCAGAGTTACACTGCCCAACAGAACATTGAAGATTCCTTCCTGCACCACAACGGCAGAATGCGTCTCATTCCACAGAGCGCTTCCGCCGGTTGAATCATCATAAATGGCAAACGTCATGGACACCGTGGTGTCTAAAGAGCAGGTTCCGGGCTTGGTTAGCTTGCCCTGATAATTGATCATCTGCGGCACCTGCACAGCGGCAGATGACACTGCCAACGCCGCTACCAACACGAGTCCGGCAACGAAGGTTCTTGTCTTCATGGCCTTTCTCCTTTCACCGAATGAGATTATGGATTTGAAAGTTGACATGTCTTCATGTCCTCCCCGGAGGAGGGCACAGCGTGTCCTCCT
>CAZWAO010000065.1:0-12519 GCA_964631815.1 uncultured Ignavibacteria bacterium
GTTGAAAGAAGCACTTGACCGGCTCGGTCACCCCGCCCTCGTGAGAATCCGGCTCCACCGGAAGATCCAAATCCATCATCTTCCCCACCTCGCGCGCGCCAGCTCCGGCGGCGTTTAGTATCTTCTCGGCTGCATAAGTTCCCTTGTCGGTTTTGACATTTATAGCCGAACCGTTTTCCTTTTCGATCCCGGTAACTCTCTCCTGAAACTTGAACGTCACGCCGGATCTGACGGCCTGATTATAGAAGGCATTGCTAGCCATCATGGGCGAAAGGTTTCCGTCCTCCGGAGAGTAGGTGCCGCCTCTTAGCCCATCCGGGCTGATACCCGGAAGCAGCTTAACCGCCTGGTGGGCATCGATCCAGTCTATGTTCAAACCGAACTTCTTCTGAGTCTCCAGAAGCTGTTTGAGGCTGGATTCGTCTTCCTCCCGGTAAACCGGAAAGCAGTATCCGCCCCGCTGAAAATGAATGTCGTCGCCGTACCTGTCCTTCCAGGAGGAGAAAACGTCCAGGCTTAACTGACAGGTTTGGATTTTCGCGGGATCGGAATGGGTGGCTCTGATTCCGCCGATGGCGCTCTTGTTCTGGCCCTGACCCGGAGATGGAAGCTCGTCGATCACCAGAACCTTGAGCTTTTCCTGGGCCAGGAAGAATGACGTGGGAAGGCCCACGCTGCCTGCGCCGATTATTATCACATCGTAACTTGCCATGCTATCAAACCTTGCTTATGCTTAGTCCGACTTCTCGCCCGCCAAAAGACCCAAGTTGACCTCCGCCACCAGCGGCCTTTGAGTGAAGGGAACCACGTCGCACAGATCCACGCCCTCCTCCTGGAAGAGCCGCAAGATCAGCGATTGACAGGTCTTCCCACCGCAAGCGCCCATGCCGCACCTGAGCACTTTGAGCTGATTCATATCCCGGACGCCCTGGCGGATCAGCTCCCTGATCTGGCCGGCTTTAACTCTCTCACACCGGCAGATGATGGTTTCGTCACCGACTTGGGATGACTGTTCGACATCCGCCGGCTGACTGATCGCAGGGTCTTGAACACTGAATCCCGCCACCAAAGTGGCTTTGTCTTTGGGCACTCGCAGAGTAACTAAAATCGTCCGGTCGTATGCTTTTCTTTTGGCCACCTTCTCGACTGTGGCTTTGGTCACGAAATTCCCATCCATATCCACGGCGTCGACCGTCTGGCCTGCTTCTACCACCGATTCGAGAAGCTCAAAGGGTACGGTGACCAAACCATCCGGGCCCTCGGCTCTCAGATCCACCAGCGTGATGGCCAATCCCGGACAGACCGCCACGCACAGGGTGCATCCGGTGCACTCATCCGTGACCACCTCCGGGAGGCCGAAGATGAGATCGCCTTTCATCTGAATCATGTCCTTGGGGCAGATGTGAATGCAGGGATCACAGGGTATCTCCTGCACGCATCGAATGACCGGAAAGAGTTTCGATTCGGCGGTGGTGATTTCAAGTGGATAGGTTTTTCCCGGCCTGCTTTTGAGTATCTCCCATCTTTTCTGCCATTCGGCCGGTATCCAAACGTTCTTGCCCAGCGATTGGGCGATCTGACGTCCGGCGATTTTCCCGGAGAAGATGGCTGCGGATGCCTCGGCGATCTCCAGCGCGTCCCCGGCCGAATAAACCTCCATGCCGAATTTCCTGGCTTGGTTCAAAAGCTCGTCCACCGGGTTTAAGCCCACCGCCACCAGCAGCGTATCCGCCTGAAAGCTCCTTTCGGTTCCGGGAATCTCATGGAAATCCGCGTCTATTTGGGCGATGGTCACCGACTCCACTTGGTCCCTGCCACTGACGCGTTTTACCGTGTGCGAGGTCCACACCGGCACGCCCAGCCTTCTTATTTTGTCCTGATGAACTTTGTATCCGCCCACCTGGGGCATGGCCTCCACCAGGCCGACCACTCCGATCCCCGCCTGGACGGCATGGTAGGCCGCGATCAAGCCTACGTTCCCTCCGCCCACGATAAACAGCCTCTCCGACGGCCTAACCAGATCCCGATTCACCAGGGTTTGGAAAGCGCCCGCGCCGTAAACGCCGGGCAGATCGCATCCCGGGAAAAATAGAGCTTTCTCCCGGGCGCCGGCAGCTATCAGAAGCTTCCGGGGATTGACCAACACGTATCCCTGTTCATTCACCACGCCTATCTTTTTGTCCTGGTAGCAACCCACGGCAGTGGCGTTGAGCATCAGCTTGATATTGGAGTGTTTTTCTATCTCTGAGGCCAGCATGGTGGCGATGTCGATGCCTCTGGTTCCGGCAAAGCAGTCGGCCACCGTGCCAAAGAAGGAGTGGGTTTGCAGGACCAGTTTCCCACCCAATCGATGCTTGTCGTCCACGATCAATATGTCGAGGGCATGGGGTGCCAGCTCCAAAGCCGCGGTGATCCCTGCCGGACCACCCCCGATGATCAACACGTCGGTGTCCATAACAGGAATGGGCGAGAATTCCTTCGGCCTTTGATCCGCCTCTGGCAGCTCCGGAATGCCGTCGCAGGCAGTCACCTGCATTCCCTCTCGGACCACTGTCATGCAGCCCTTGACCGGAACGCCGTCTGCGATCACCAGGCATTGGCTGCACTGGCCATTGGCACAGAAAAGGCCCTGAGGACTGCCGTCTTTGGCATGATGACCGAAAACTCCTATACCGTAAGCAAAGAGTGCGGAGGATATCACCTCCCCCTCTTTGGCCAGGAGCTTCCTGTCGTTGAAGTAAAATGGAACGTTGGCTTCTCCCTCGGTCGCCAGGATGGGATGTCGATCTATTCGATTCATCAGCGCAGGTGGTGAAGTTGAGTCGAACTCTCAAGTGATCTTCAATTGAATACGTCACTTAGCATCAAACTTAGTGAAGGATTTCACAAAGCGATGCCCGACAAATTAAGGCGCTCATGTGTGTGGATTTTGCGCAGATTTTCGTTGACTATTTTGGAGAGCATGTTATATTTGAAAGTGGCTGTTTATTCAAACAGAATGAACTCTTCTGAAAATCGGAATTCGATGACGGATCTTTTTCACTAGCCCAAAATCCATTCAGGTAAGCTGCAGGAGGAGAAGATGAAGAGAGGTATGCTGGTTTTGGCGGTGACCATGTGTGTTGCTTGGGCGTTTGCGGCAAGCTCCGGCTTCGCCGGTCAGGATCCCAACGACCCCTACGGACCGGATTCGGTCCTTTTCCGGTCCCGAGACCTGCTGGTCCCCTGCCCGCCTGAGGCCGGTCAGGCCGTTGTTCCGGTTTACTTCAGGAACGATACTCCGGTTCGTGCCGTTCAGGTGCCCCTGGTGTGGACCGGACCGGCGCAACTGGATTCGGTCAGCTTTTTCGGCAGCAGGCTGAACTACCTGTATAACAAGCAGGTCACCATCGACAATCCCAACCATAAGGTTCTGGTCACCTCCTCCGTAGGCGACCAGCAACCCATAGCCGAGGGTCGGGGTATGCTGGCCAAGTTCTATTTCTCCACCAGCGATACCGGGCTTTTGCTGATAGATACCTTGGCCAACTCACCTCTCCCCGGCGAGCATTTGCAGTTCACCCGGGAGGACCTGATCACCTACACGCCCCAGTACCAGCAAGGCCAGTTTCATCTGGCCTGCGGGCAGGATCCCAACGACCCCCATGTGGCAGACACGGTCTTCTTCTACTCCCGATATGCTTATTATCCTCTTCCTGCCGGACCGGGTTTGTTTTATGCTCACCTGGGCGTGGCCGCAGACGATTCCACCGGCGCCGTGATCCTGCCATTGACCTGGGTGGGTCCGGCCCAGTTCGACTCCCTCACCTTTCGGGAGGCGACCTTCCCGGAATCGGTCCGGGTGATCACGCCGGAGCCCGATTCGGTAACCGACCGGATCATGGTAGGGCTGGTTCCCTTTTTCGACCCTCCTATACCGTCCACTCATGGGCTTTTCACCAGCTTGTGTTATACCCTAACCGACCAGACGGGGATAGTGCAGATCGATTCGGTCTTCATGCCGCCCATAAACCAGCTGCTTTTCACCACCACCGAGCCCCAGGGCTACCGACCCCAGTTTGTAGCCGCAGAGATTCCGGTGGTGGCCTACCAGCCTGGCGATGCCAACTTCGACTCCTGGCGGGACGTGGCAGACGCGGTTTATCTGCTCAACTACATATACAAAGGCGGCCCCCCGCCTCAGCATCCCATAACCTCCGACATGAACATGCCGGACGATCTGATCGACATCGAGGACGTTATTTATCTGCTGAATTACCTTTTCAAGAACGGAGCCGCGCCGCTTCCGGGAGACCCCTGGTGGCCGGAGAAGATCTACGGGCAGTGAGACAAGATGAGCGAACCTGGTTAGTGAGCATGGTTTAAGACGGGAAACCATATCAAACAAGGAGTCGAAGAATGAGGAGAAGAGGGCTGTTACTCGTAGGCGTGATCATCCTAACCTTGGGATGGTGCGGCCTGTCCTCTGGCCAATGCCCCGAGGATCCGATCGACAACGGAGAGTGCGACACCCTTGATGTGATCTGTTTGGACGCTCTGCAAAGCGACCCAGGGCCTTACACCGTCAGGTTTCCTCTGCTGGTGACCAACGACGTGCCGGATCCGTTGGTGGATTCCATAGCCGGATTCGTCGTGCCCTTAAGCTGGACTCGTACGAATCCCGCGGCCTATTGCAGCATGTCCGACTACTGGAACACCACTTTCATGCTTTGGGTGATTCCCGGTTTCGACAGAAGCGTCTTCAGACACATCGTGGAGGACGGCGACACCCTCTATCACAACCGGATGGCGCAGATGGCAGCCGATTTCTCCGGCCGGGAGTGGGATACCTACATACAGGACATAAGCACCGACCCGCCTTTTTTCCGGATGGCCCTGGTGCCCAGCGGTTCACCCGACCAAAGATGGTGGGAGGGCTACCGGACGTTGCTTATCACCCTCACCTTCCAGATGCAGGACACCATGCACGTGTGCATAGACAGCACCTTTTGGCCCCCGGCTTCGCAATTGAATTTCGGGCGCTCCGACGGAGCGCTTTACATTCCACGACACAATATGCCTTACTGCGTCTGGATCGGCCCCTCTCAGATCCGGGTCATCTCTCCCAATGGTGGGGAAGCTTGGGTGGTGGGCGATACTCACGACATCACCTGGACCTCGGAGAATTTCGACGGAACTGAGGTCGACGTCCAGTACTCCACGGATGGGGGAAGCAGTTGGATTCCCATTGTGAACAACACCCCCAACAACGGGGTCTATCCTTGGGAGGTGCCCGATTCTCCCTCCACCACGTGCTTGGTCAAGGTGTCCGATTCGGAGGACGGCGATCCTTCCGATCAAAGCGACGACTTTTTCTCCATCATCTACACCTCCTATTTCGAGATGGATGCCCATCCGGACAGTCAATGGGTCAAGCAGGGCGATTCCACCCAGTACTCGGTGGTTTTGACCTCCCAGTTCGGATTCAACTCACCCTGCAGCTTGAGCTTGGAAGGCGTTCCTCCCCAGGCCGGTTTTCATTTCGATCCGCCCGTGGTGATCCCTACGGATAGCTGCCTTCTGACCGTGGTGGCCGACTCGCTCACGCCCTTGGGCTCCTACCCACTTCTGATCATCGCCACCGAGCAAAGCAAACAGGCGGTCGACAGTACCACCGTGTTTCTGTTTGTCACTTCTTCCTTCAACCGTAAGCCCGACTTGGTCCTGCCCGGACCTCAGACCGTCTACGCGGGGCTGCAGCTCGCCTTCCCGGTGGTGGCCGTGGACCCGGACAGCGTGGACACGCTCACCGTCACCAAAACCGGCGTGGGAGACTTCCCCTGTTATCCCCGGGTTTCGCCCGTGGTTTGCTACTACCAATGGACCACCACTCCGGATGACACTCTGAACTCACCCTACTGGGTGGTGTTCCACGTGGATGACGGCCGCGACAGCACGGACACGGATTCGGTAGAGATAACCGTGGTGCCCTATGACGTCTCGCCTTCCACCATGCCGGGAGACGTCAACGGAGACGGGATCACCGACGTCTCCGATGCGGTGTTCATCGTAAACTACCTGTTCCAGGGAGGACCTCCGTCCAATCCGCCTGCAGCCGCGGACATCAACGGAGATTGTTTCACCGGACTCTCCGACTTAATCTGGCTGCTCAACTACCTGTATCGCGGCGGCCCCCCTCCCCAAATCAGATGCCTCCCCGGGGATTTCAACTACGACGGATACGTCAACCTGCTGGACCCGCCCTATTTCATCGACTTCATGGCCTACGGCGGGCCGGCTCCGACCTCCATGAGGTCCACCGATGTCAACACCGATTGTTTCATCAACGTGGTGGATCTAGTCTACGAGATCAAGTACCTTCTCAGAGGTGGAGCAGCGCCTCAGCCCGGCTGTGTGGAGCCCAAAGGGGGAACCGGCGCCGGTCAGGCACCCGGCATTGCCGAAGTGGGCTTTTCGCAGGTGCGTTATGATCGATACTCCAAAGTGAACCGCATGCCCATTCTGGCCAGCTTCGACGATCCGGTGGCGGGAGTGGAATTGGTGATCACCTTCGACCCGGAGCAGGTCTCGCTTCTGCCCCCCACTCTTACCGCCAGAAGCCAGTCCATGGGACTGTATTATCATCTGGAGAGGGGCAGGCTGATTGTAGGCCTGGTGGACATCAACGGGATAGACTACATTCAGCCGGGTGACGGAGACATCCTCGACCTGGAATTCGTGCCGGTGGTCCCGGGCCTGGCCAAAGCCGGCAGCATCGAGATCGAAAAGGCCACCTTCGTGGACAGGAATGCACAGGAATTGTTGGAGACTGTGCTGAAGTAGAATACATACGGTCGACGATTAAGGAGGGCTCAAGCGGGTTCTTCCTGCCACACCCAGTGGGTAAGGCAGAAGGACCCGCTTTCTACGGAACAGAAATCCCTTGCGCTATGGAAGGGCCTCGCTTATAATCGAGTTTGAAGGGATTGCGGCAGGCGAGCTTTGGCCTGGAGGCAGGGGGAAATTCTCCCTTGAGAACCAGGGCCAATGTGCGCTTGGACCGGCCCGGATCATCAGTCCGTCATCCGAACATAGGAGGTTAAGGATCATGAAGCAAAACGTCGGAGCCCTCGACAGGATCATCCGGCTGATAGTCGGCGTGATCATCATTGTGGTAGGAGTCATCTACAATAGTTGGTGGGGTTTAATTGGAGTGTTGGTATTCCTCACCGGCCTGACGGGTAGATGTGCAGCCTATCTGCCTTTCGGGATCAACACCTGCAAGGTTAAGCCCCCAGCAGCAGGGGATGCAGACAAACAGGAGCCGAGCGGGCAGCCATCTTAGCAGATTTGGGCACGATAGGGTTGATTTGATTTGAAGATATTTCTTGTGAAGGTCATCTGGATTGGGCCAGGCGCCTCCGAAAGCGTGATGCGCTGACGAAAGCCGGTGGTCTTTGGGATTATCCAGGGGAGATGCAGCATGGCCAGATATATTTGTTCCAAGTGCTTGCAGGTGTTTGAGGAAGCCAGCCACGGCGAGTGCCCCAACTGCCATCAAGGTCCGCCTCATGTGTACGATTTCAAAAACAGCGACGATTTCCTAAAAAGAGAAATCCCCCTGGTTTTAGAGGAGAGAAAAAAGCTGGGGCTGGACGGTTTGGTGGGCGGGCTGGAGTGTGTGATTATAAACACCGAGCCGGATCGGCAAAAGCAGGCGGTGGCCGAGCTTCTCCGCTGGACCGGTTTGGAGCTTGGGCAGATCTTTCAGGATCATCAGTACATAACCTGCGTGCTTAAGACGGAAGGCTCTGCCGACTTCCTGGTCAGGTCGCGCACGGAAGGCCACAATCCTTTTGTTCCTTTCAACGTCTTCCCCAAATCCAAGCATCTTCCTCACACCCGGCTGGAGACTTTCGTCTTCCGCACTGAAGACATCGAGGAATACTTTTCCATCCAGAAAAGCAGAGGAGTCAACTTCCTCACCCCGGACATAATCCACGCCCCGAACTATTCCTTTATTCAGACCATACCCTCCAATCTAACCGGCAACTCGCTGGGCTTCATCCAGTGGAAAGATGGTCGCGGAGACTACCTTACCGCCGGGAGCAAGCCTCTCGATTGGAGAATAGAAAAGCCGGAAAAGGGATATCTGAAAAATATCGGGAAACTGGATCATACCGCCACTCGATTGGAGGCCGTGGATCGGGATGCGGCCATCATCGAGTTCATGGAGCTGACAGATTACCACTTCGATTTCGCCATTTACGTCAAGACCTTCAATTCCATCACCAACGTGGCCCGTCTCTCGGCCGAGGATTTCGCCATGGTGTTCACCTCCGGGATATCGCCTTATATCAGCGACCGGGAATCCGGTCCCACGGAGAAGTTCATTCATAACTACGGCCCCCGGGTGCATCATATGGCTTTCCAGACCCGGGAGATAGACCAGACCTTCTCCGCGCTGAAACGGGACGGCATGGAATTTTTGATCGAGTTGGTGGGGTCGCCGGATGAGGGATTGAAACAGACCTTCACCGCCCAGTCCGAACACACCCTGCTGGTGAACGAGTACATCCACCGCTACGGTGACTTCGACGGATTCTTCACCCGCAGCAACGTCACTATGCTTACCGGCGCCACCGACAAGCAGTAACGGGAAGTAGCCAGCCGGCCGAAAGAAAAAGGTCCACCCCAGCCGGAACGGGTTGGGGTGGACCTATCATTATTAGTCCTGCTTTCTTCAGATGTCGGCTATTCTTCGATGATGATGGCCTCCGACGGACAGGAATCCGCAGCTTCCTTCACCGAGTCCTGTAAGTTCTCCGGAATCGTGTCCATCTTCACCACGGCCTTGTCTCCCTCCATCTCGAATACCTCCGGGCACACCTGGACGCATATCTCGTCTCCGGTGCACAGATCCGGATCGACTTTGCACTTCATGGTCTAACCTCCCTTTCCAATGGAAACCGACTTCAACTAAAGATCAAATCGTCAACCGATTATCCTGATACTGGAACTCGGCCTCTCCTGTTTGCCGTTTGCAGTACCTCGGCGGAAAGTCGCCGGACCATCTTCCGGTTTAGCTCTTCAGCGCCTTCTCGCTTAAAACGTCTTTAAGCTTGGGATGGACGAATATCCCGTCTTTTCTGACCAGAACGTCGTCGAAGTACATCTCGCCGCCGCCGTATTCCTTGGTCTGGATCAAGACCAGATCCCAATGAATGGCCGACTTGTTTCCGTTATCCGCATCCTCGTAAGCTGCGCCGGGCGTGAAATGGATGCTGCCGAAGATTTTCTCGTCGAACAGGGTGTCTTTCAGGCACTTCTGGATGGCGGGATTTATCCCTATGGCGAACTCTCCCACGTAGCGCGCCCCTTCGTCGGTGTCCAGTAGCTTGTTCATCTTCTCCTGGTTCACCGTGGCCTTGGCATCCACGATCTTGCCGTCCTTGAATTTGAAGCTCATCCCGTCATACAGCACTCCCTGCATCAGGGAAGGCGTGTTGAAGGTTATGGTTCCGTTCACCGAGGTTTTGACCGGAGCCGTATATACCTCGCCGTCCGGAATGTTCAGCTTTCCGTCGCACTTCTTATTGGGGATGCCTTTGATGGAAAACGACAAATCCGTACCCGGCGCCACCAACCTGACCCTGTCGGTCTGGCTCATCAGCTCGCACAGAGGGTCCATGGCCTTCGACATTCTGGCGTAGTCTAAGTTGCACACCTGGAAGTAGAAATCCTCGAATGCCTCCTGCGAGGTCTCGGCCAATTGGGCAAAGGAATTGGTGGGATAGCGCAGGACCACCCATCTGGTGTGCTTCACCCTCTGTTCTAAGTGCACCGGCTTGTAATACAGGTTCATGAACTGCTTCATCTTCTCGTCCGGCACGTCCCCCAGGTCGAAGGCATTGTCGCCGCCTCGGAACGACACGAAGGCATCGGTCATTTTCATCATGGAGAGCTGGAACTCGGCAAACCTCTTGATCTGTTCCTCGTTACATTCCAAAAGCCACCGGCGGGTGAGGCTGTCGTCGTTGTAATACCAAAAGGGAACCGCTCCCTTCTTGGTCACCTGGGTAATCATCTCCTTGACCATCTCCAAAACCGGAAAACCCCGGCTTTCGATCCATACCCTCTCACCCGGTTTCAGCTCAAGGGAATAGGTGGCCAAGTTTCGGGCCAGGGTCACCATTCTTTCATCTTTCATCTCTGACTCCTTTCATCAGCTTCCGTGAAACAGAACCCAACTCAAGTCGGGTTCCGATTTACGTTGTTGTCGCTCATTTACAGGCTTGGATAAATAACAAGGCCGAACGCGGTTGGCTTGCTCCGGTCGCATCAGTATAGTCAATCGGGGACGCTCTGGCAAGTCCAAAAATCTCCGCTGACGGCGGCTGCGCATCATCAGTCACAAATCTGGAATGTCCCCTGTGTAGAGAGAGACTTGCCTCCGTGAACACAGTAGGAAAGTTATCTGATACGCAGACCGGATTGTCCATTTGCGTATATATAAAATGGATCATAAATTGCCTGTGGACCTATCTTTCAGCAGACAAGGTCGATTGTTCCAACTCGACGAGGAAGCGGGATGCACTTGTCCCCCTGACAAGGGGGAATCGAAGATCCGTAGGAACAGGGGGGTAGAGAGCCAAACCTGGAAGATTCGTCAGGTGCCTGGGGTGTCAGTCTTGGGGCAAGGTAAATGATTCAAGATCCCGGCACTCGGAGTGCGGAAGCTCGCTTCTGCGAACTTGGCGGGAAGGTGATCTGGCACGCAAACCGGGCTGCCCGTCTGCGTATACGTTGAATGGGGGACAAATCCCCTATGGTCCCCTTATCAGACGGATCAGATGAGTGTTTCTCCCTCGGCTAGGGGACCAAATGAATCTATCTCTCCGACAAGGGGTTTACCCTGAAGCGGAGACAGGGGTAGGGGATTTGTTACAACTGATTTGTCAGGTGTGCTGGATGATGAATCCGACCTGATGGGCAGGCCGGGGCACGCATCTAATCCGGTCAGAAAGGAGAGCCAAAATGAAGGCAATTGTTATCACTACAATGCTTACGGTCATAGTTGCGTCCGCTTCTTCCTGCAGCACAAAAGGTAATCGGTTAATCCCTGGGGCTGCATCAGGGGTTTCTACAGATGACATCCAAGGCGAATCCTTTCAGCTGGAACGGGTGTACCTCGTGAGCGTTAACATCCCTGACGAAGATGTTACGAGAGTATTAGACTCACTAACTTCAGTCGTTCCTCTGGTATACGGGAAATACGATCGAGTGGCATTCCGCTCAGCATCAGGCGTTGAGCAGTTTCGCCCTCTGGCTGGCTCACGCGCGGGAGCTCAAGAGGAACTTTCAGAGTATGAAACTGTTCGTGTGTCATTCTCTATCCCACAAGATCCAGAGACTTTGAGAAAGACCATTGATACTATTCGCAACTCTCATCCTTATGAAGAACCAGTAATCAACGTACAGGAAGGCTGGACGAGTAAGGCGACCGGTAAAGAAGATGAGACAAACCCGAACCGTTGGTGGAACCGAGATGGCAACTAATCCCTAGCCAGTGATAGTTCAGAAATCCCGTACCCTTGACCTGCGCGCTTGTGAAAAACTTGCGAACATACGGAAAGCCCCCGCTTAAAGTAGCCGTGATTCACGGCGGGCCGGGCGCTGCAGGAGAGATGGCTCCGGTAGCGCGCGAGCTTTCATCCGACTGGGGTGTTTTGGAGCCGTTGCAAACAGAAGCATCCGTCGAAGGACAAATCCAGGAGTTAAGACGTGTGCTGGAAGAAAAAACTGATCCTCCCGCATCCCTGATCGGCTTTTCCTGGGGTGCGTGGCTCAGCTTTTTGGTTGCCGCTCGCTATCCGACCCTGGTCAAGAAACTGATCCTCGTCGCAAGCGGGCCGTTCGAAGAAAAGTACGCGGCGGGAATCGAGTCCACCAGGTTGAACCGTCTTAGCGAAGAAGAGAGAGCAGAGGTCGAATCTCTGTTTGAAATCTTAGATGATCCCACGGCTCAAGACAAAGACCAAGCATTTGCGCGGTTCGGCGCGCTCTTCTCAAAAGCCGATGCGTTCGATCCAATAGAATCGGAATCCGAAGTGGTAAGGTACGAACCGGACATATTCCGAGCCGTGTGGTCGGAGGCCGCGGAATTGAGAAGAAGTGGAAGGCTTCTCCGGCTCGCAGAGGATATCAGATGTCCGGTGGTTGCCATCCACGGCGATTACGATCCCCATCCGGCAGAGGGAGTTGAGAAGCCATTATCTCGCATCCTCAAGGACTTCAAGTTTATCTTACTCTCCAACTGCGGTCACAAGCCTTGGATCGAACGACAAGCCAGAAACCGATTCTACGAAATTCTCAAAGAAGAATTGCATTAAACAAAACAAACGTTATAATGCACTAGGATCATTGGCAAGTGTTCGATTCCTGACGGATGGGATTACGCCTCAAACCGGCTGATCCCAGCCACCGGGAGTGTTTTCTTTCAGCTCGCATGTAAGCATAGCGCACTAAACTGGAAAGGGA